>NZ_JAVGJT010000013.1:0-265752 GCF_040948865.1 Pseudoxanthomonas sp. UTMC 1351
CAACTCCTGCTTGATCTCGATCTTCACGCGCGCGCACACGGACTCCTGCGCCGCCAACGGCGCAATCGATATCCCCAGCAGGCACAACGCCGCCACCCCGGATCTGATGTACTTCTCTATGCCCCCAACCATCCCTTACCCCTGATCGCGTTCTTCCCAGAACGCCTTGAATCCCCTGGCACTTCGCATCGAAGAACAACGCGACACCCGACCACCATGTGCAATGTTTATGCCGCTCTGTAACGACGAATGTGGACGCCGCAAACTACCAAAACCTCTTCAGCGCCTCCGCTCAAACTCAGAAATCCGCCAATTACCCTCAATTGCTCTGTTTCGCAAATCCGTATCGCTGAAGTCCAAAAGCAACGCGGTCGCTCAGACCCCTGCGTAGCTCCCGTCAACCTCGTCAAGGCGACTTCTTAAAGAAGTAGAACAGCCCCAATCCAAGCATCACCACTCCGAACCAGAACGCCGCGGACTGACCCGTTTGATAGGCGCCAGCATCCGCCGACGGCGAACTGGAAAGCAGCCGCGTCAGCACGATGCCGCCGCCCCACAGTATCCCGATGTCACCAAATATCCTGTTTCTCATCTAAGCCTCGCGTATTCATTAGAGCGTGTTGGTCGAGTTCTCACGATTTCTAAAAATACGCGCAGCGAGCGCAACCGTAACGTGCGCTGGTGAGTTCGCTAAAGCGTTAACACCTGGAGGAAAAATCATCTCATTCCTTTCTTCAATCTCCGTGCGTTCCAGCGCTCAAATAGGGCCACAACTGTGAAGAAAATGGCTAATCCACAAAGCAACTTCGCTAACCAATAGATGTCAAGAAGAAAGGCACCAGCGGAAAGCAGTAGAAAGAAAAGCACCAGCTTCATGCCACTGCGTGCAGCGTTCTCAGATTGTCGAATTCGGGTCTGAATCTTCATGAGTTGCTTGCTCGGATATATTTTCCATCAAACATTCTAACTAGCATTCACAATCGCCAGATGGGCCATAATCCGTCATTTTTGTACCTATAGTTGTTGGAAGTGCGCCATATATGCCTAGTACAGATGCCCTGAAGCCCCATTCGACAAAGCTTCGCGTTGCAGTGGAATTGTTCATCCAGCTATTAAACTTCGCCGATATCGGTAAATAGTTAAAGCCAGCATTGACGCTCCCCCATCGTTGAGGCACCAACCAGTGATGAAGACTTTGCCCATTCGCCTGTAACCATCGGCTCCCGTTTCCGGCAGCCAAACTCCATGTGTCCCTCACGCTCCCCCAAGTACGAGGATCACTAAACAACCTATCCAGCCCCTGCGTAAGTCCTTTTTTTCCCATCTGATTCAACGCGTTCCTTCCCAGATGAGCGCCTCCAAAAGCGAGGCTATGCACCAAGCCGGCACCCTCGCCGACCGCGTAAGCCGTTGAACAGTAATCCACATCTCCAATATCGGCCCATTCACGAATCAGCCGCGAACCACCGAAAGATAAGGTATCGCCATATCCAGCAACTCCGTTAACAAGTGCATCAGACGGCGACCATCCATTCGTAACCCAGTAAACACTACCGAATGTGGCATCGGCGAGCCAGCTTCCGGTATTCGGAAACTCGACCCATAGGCCATATGGATCCACGAGTCCTGTTGGCATTGCGTTTCCATAAACATAGAAATTCAACCCTCCGGTAAGTCCTATCGGGTCGGCTGTGATATATCGGCCAACATCTGCGTCGTAATAGCGATGCACGTTGTAGTGCAGTCCAGTTTCCGCATCGTAGTACTGTCCAGGAAAACGCCACGGTTGTTCGACAGCCGTTCCCGAAGCAGTTGTCACCTCACCAAAAGCACTGATCCGGGTGGCTGACCATGCCACATTACCGGAACGATCAATCAGCTGTCGCGGCTGCCCCAAAGGATCGTTCTGATAGTAGTAGTACGTCCCAGAGACACGTGTGAATAATGGTGAAGTGCTATAGCTCCTATCTGGTTGCCAACCGTAGGTCTGCAGAACAGCGCCGGTTGCCGCAATTTCCGCTAGCAGTCCCTCCTCCGCTTGCAAGAACAAGCGCTTGCCCGCGATGGCTCCACTGTTTGTCGCGCCTATGGTGGTAACTTCCTTGCTCAGACGATAGCCGAACGGGTTGTAGGCGTAACGGGACACCACCTGATCTGCTCCGTCGCGGACTTCAACCAGGCGGTTGTAGCCATCGTAAGCGTAGTGTGTAGTACGTCGCGGTTCCGCAGCCGAAGCATCGGTCTTACGGATCAGATTGCCCGCTGCATCATACTGATAGCTGACGTTGCCGCGCTGAATCAGTCGATTGGCGTCGTCGTACTGCCAAGTATCCGTCACGACGTTGTCGCTGAGGCGGTTACCCGCTGCATCCAGTACAAAGGCCTCAGTGGCGCCGCTTGCCGGGTCGGCCTCACGCAGCCGCATGGCGTCGTCATAGGTGTAATCGATCTCGTGTCCTTGCGTAGTGCGACTGACCAACTCCTCCAGCTTTCCGTAGCTGCTTTGCTGGTCGAACACGACTACCTGATTTGCGCGTTTAACCCGCAATTGAGTAGGACTCAGCAGACCATTACGTTCAATTTCCTGCACAGTGCCGCCCGGAAGAACCACTTTCCTGGCCTCCGTCCACTGGCGTTCGGTCACGCTCATTGAACCTTCGCCGGGGATATCAACTCGAGACAGATCGCCATTGCCATCGTAGCTATATGTAATGGTGGCCCCATCAGGCCCTGTGTAGGTCTTGACCTGTCCGTTAGGGTGATACGTGTAGCTACGAGTCAACGCTACACCATCGATGGTGACGGTCTCGCCAAGTAGGCGATTGGCGTCATCGTAGGTAGAGGTGCTGCTGGCGGCGTTGGTGGTCCATCCCGTCAGGCGATTCCCGTCATCCCAAGTAAACCCATCGCTAAGCTCTAAGCTTCCGTCGGCCCGATAGGATTTGCGGGTCTGTAGCCGGCCGCCGCTATCGAACTCAAAGGTCAACCGCGTGCCGTTGGGGCGTTGTAGTTCTTGGAGGCGGCCGGCATCGTCGTAGCGATAGCTTGTGGATTCGCCTTCGGCATTGGTTTCCTTGACCAGCTTGTCGCGGCGATCAAATTCCAATCGTACCGTATGCCCCAGCTCATCTGTCGCGCTTATCAGGTTGCCTCGATGGTCGTAGGCCAGACTAACCGTATGCCCTAGCTCATTCGTGCCAGTGGTAGGACGTCCAAAAGCATCGTACTTAGCGCTTTGGGTCTTGGTGTAGGCATTTACGGTTGAAGTAACGGCGCCACGCGGGTCGTATGTCGCTGTCGTGGTTCGCGTGTCGCCATCGACGGCCTCGACCATCTGCGTCACACCTTGGCGGCTGTTGTAACGGAGTAGGCGTTGCAACGTCGGATAGTTGATCCGGCTTACCAGATCGCTGCCACGGTCCGTGCCATCGATATCCGAATAGTCGAAGCGGGTGATGTTGTCTTGCCCGTCAGTCACCGCGACCACTCGATCCGTCGCATCATAGGCAATCTGTACTTTCTGATTCAACGAATCGTAGCTACTGATCACCCGGCCAGCAGGATCGTATTCCTGCGTCAGAGCCGCGCCTGTCGGGTCGATGACCTTCTGCGGCCGACCGGCCGCGTCGTATTCCAATCGGTAGATTTTCTCACGCGGGTCGGTAACCGTCAGAAGGCGGTCGGTACTATCGTAGGTGTAGCGCGTTACCAGATCGTTGGGGTCAGTAGCCGTTAGGCGATTGCCGTGGGCGTCATAGGTGTAGCGCCACTCATGATTCAGCGGATTCAAGGCGCGGACCAGGTTACCCAGCGAATCGTATTCGTACTCCCAAGTCTTGCCTTCACCATCTACAAGTTCGCTGACATTGCCGTTGGCGTCGTAACTGAGGCCTATTTCGGCGTCCTGGCTTGTGCTGCCGTCGGAATTCTGGCCACCCTTCCGGCGCACAACTTCGGCCTCGCCCCTAGCGTTGACCTCATACTCAGTAACTTGCTCTTCCGGCTTTCCGGTCGCGGCTTGCAGCTTGGTCAGGTTACCCTTGGCATCGTAGTTGAGGCGGGTCGCCACACCCGCTTCGTCGATGGCCTCTTTCAGGTCTAGCGACCCGCTGTCATAGGTGTAGCTGATCGTCGTGCCGTCGGAGTTGGTCTTACGGGTGACCGCGTCGAAGTTGTCACGATTGACGGTGACGGTGCTGCCGCGTTCATCGGTGTAGCTCATCGAGCTTCCACCGCCCTGGGCAGTCAACAATGTCTTGCCGTTGACATCACGGTAGACGAGCCGGCCTTCGGCATCGTAGCGCCGGGTTTCGACCCTGCGTCCCGAGGACGTTTCGGGATACTTGACCGTCGTACTGAACTCTTTCTTCAGCTTGTCGTAGGCGTACTCGATCTCGGTCTTTCCCCCATCCGGCGCGGTGATCTTCGAGATGCGCTCGGTGGCGCCAAATTCGACCTTGAGCTCGCGGCCCTCCGCATCGGTTACCTTGGTGATCGAGTACACGGGATTGCCCGAACCCGGAAGTTCGTTGCCGCCCGGCAGCATGCTTCCCGTTGAGCGGCCGTACTCGAACCGTGTCTCGCCGCCACGCGCATCGACCACTCTGCTCAAGTAACCGTTGTCGGTGTAGTGGTACTGGACACGACGGATGACACCGTCGATCGGCGTATGGTCACGTACCTCAGTGATGAACTGGCCGTCGTCCTTGTAGAGGAAGGTGAATACGGTACGGCCGTTGTCGTCGAGCACCCGCTCGATCTGGCCGTGGCGTCCATACTGGAACCAGACGCGCACGTCGTTGCGATCGCCGTAGCTACTGATGCGGCCGAAGTTGTCGTACTCGATCCACTCGCCGCTGCGGTCGACCCAGCGATATCCCTCGATCAAGGTGGTAGCGGCGCCGCCCTGCCCGGGCTTGCCTGCACTCGGATGTGCGTCCGGACCCGTACTCGCCGCCAACACCGGAACTTGGCGCAGACGAACAAGGAAGCGCGGATGCTTGCTGCTGAAGTAGGACGTGCCGTCGCTGCTGCGGCTGAACCCTACGCCCTTGCGCGCGACGGCCTCGATACTGCTTTGCAGCTTGGGGCGGCCATCGGCCTCGCGCCCGAAATTCGGATCATTGGGGACGCGAACGCCATGGACAATCGGCTGCATCGAATACCCGGCGGCCACCGACCCTGACGCGGTCGTATCGCAGCTACTGATGCCATCGACAATCGTACAAGTGAAGAAGGAGCCGATGGAGCGGTAGCTTCCTTGGTAATAGGAGGGATTACCCAAGCCCGACCATTGCCGGTTGAATACCCACTGGGTGCCATCGAAATCGCGATTAACCCGGACATAGCCGCCGGGCACCTTTACCCGTAGATCGTCCTGCGCCACGGTGAATTCGCCATTGGGACTGCCCAACCCCATGCTTCCGCTGCTGCCCAACGGATACACCACTTGCGCCGATGCCCACAACGGGATCAGCAACAGTGCCAAGGCGATCCGCCAGCGGCCGATACAAAAACCAGAGGAGGTCATGTCATGCCTTCCATGAGATCGCGTCCCTACGAATAAAGCCCTCATTCCCCGCCCTCGTTTCCGCTACCGGATTGCTTATTGGATGGTTCGTAACAGTCGCCGCTACCCTTGGCGCATATCGGCACACCGGGCATACCGGAATAGGTGGGCCCACCAGAGCCGCCCCATCCACCACCGCCTGCACCGCCCGAACCACCGGTGACGGGGTTGGTACCTGTCGGGCAGTGCGTGGTTTCAACGTAGAACCAGGTCGCGTTCGATCCGCAGTTGGTACTTTCAACGCCATTGGCGCAGATGTACTTGCAGGGCAAGCGATAGCGATTGGTGTAGGTATAGCAACCTGCCGTGCCGCTTGCCGAAGATGTGGTCGACATCAGACTGCTTGCGGCGCTGGCCGGCACGGGTGATGTGTTTGCGCTCATCAACATTGCTTCCTGGCCCGCGGGCAACGACAGCGTGGCCGGCGCACCGCTTTCCGGCGGCGGTGGCGCCTCACCATAGCGGCGCAAGGCGATCACCCGGTACGGCAGGCGCACGCGCTGCTTGGCTTCCAGGCTGGTCGGCGGCTGTGCAAGGAACTCGAACTTGAAGTAGTCGTCGCTGGTCGGCAGTTCCGGCAGCACGCCATCGGCGCGGACCAGCCCGTAGTTGGTCACGATCAACTCGCCTTGATAGACCTCGCCCGGCACCATCTTCGGCAGGTTGATGCTGGTGGGTTGGATGACCACCACCGGTGCGGGCACGTCGGTTTCGAAGGTGGCGTCGAGAATGATCTCGTAGCGGTCTTCGATGGTGATCTCGCGCACCGACCATTCCACCGAGATCAGCGTGTACTCCAGGAATACCGACTGGTTGATGGTCAAGCCCGGTTTGATCACGAATCGGCCGGAAGCTTCCTGGTGGTTGGTGGCGCTGGCCTTGAACTTGTAGCTGCCGGCCGGAAGGTCCTGGAAGAACGCTTCGCCGAAGGCATCGGTGGTCAGTTCGTAGCTCTGACTGATCACCGCTTCGTTCTGCAGCACCAGGCGCGCACCGGCCAGGCCCGGAATCAGGTTGCCGTTCTTGTCGCGGGTGGCGGTATAGATGTCGGCGGCCTTGAACAGCACACTGCCTTGTCCGGATTGGGTGACCGACACGAACACGTTGATGTTTTCCGGCGGCAGATTGCTGCCGGACACGCGCAACTTGAACTCGTGGACGCCCTCGGCTACATCCGCGGTCGGCGCTACGCTAATGTCCAGGCTGCGTTTTTCGCCAATGGCGATCGCACCGAGATTGGGACTGGAGGCCAGGGCGATCCACGCTGGTGCCGGGTTACCCGCTGCATCGACCAAGGCGGCGGTGACATCGCTCATGGCGACGAAGCCCTTGTTTTCGATGACCACGTTCTCGATGACGCTTTGGCCTCGCGACAGGCCCGCCTCCACATAATTCGGACTGGCGAACAACGCCGGCACCGCCTCGGTCAACGTGTAGTCCACCGTCAACAACGACAGCGGCTGATCGTTTCCGTCGGCCATTACTGCCAGGAACAGCCGGCCACTGGGCGGCGCGGAGTTGTCGCCGGACACGGAAACCGGCAGCGCCAGGTTCTGCTTCGGTCCGATGTTCAACACCGTGTTCGATTCGACTTTGATGCCCGGAATCAGCGCGCCGCTCTGCTGGTACTCCGATGCGTACACCACCCGCAGATTGTTGGCTTGCGCACCTACGCCGGTACTGGCGCGGAAATCGATGCGGTAGGCGTAGTTGCGCGGCACGTTCACCTTGAAGGTGCCCGGCGTCACCGCGACACGGTTGATGGTGAACTGGCCCTGCTTCGGCCGGTCGGTCATGTCCGGATGAATCGCACCGACGTTGTACAGCCCCGAATCGGTGACCGTGGATTTGAACACATAGCGGAACGCGCCGGTCTCGTCGCTGGTGACATCGGCCAGACGCTCGAAGCCTTCCTGATTGATCGCGATGCGCAGCGGCGCGTTGGGAACCGGCTCGCCGCTTTGACGATCGATGGCGCGGCCTTGCACGGTGATGTCCTGCGTGCCGAACGAGATCACCGGACTGACGCTGGTGACTTCACCAAAGTACGGCGTGTTGGTCAGCGCCAACGAACGCTCACTGCCCATGCCCGGGATGGAGACCTGCTCGGGCTCACCGGTGTTGTAGCGCAGCGCATCCACTTCCAGCCGCAACCTGACGTGATCGGGGCTGCTGCTGGGTACCGGCATCAGGAAGGCATCCGACACATAGCGCTGGCCAGGTGCGATGCGTGCCACCGTATGGCCGTTGGCCAAGGTGATCACGCCGGCGCCGGTGACCTGCTTATAGGGCGTGGCACTGAGCAGATTGCCGTCGGCATCCAACAACTTCAGGCGTAGCTCGTTGGAGGCGTCGCGGCCGTTGTTGCGGGCAGTCAGCAGTTCGATCTGCACATCGGAAGTGTTCTCCACGGTGAGCCGCACTTGACCGGACGCGCCGCGCACGAAGTTCTCGGTCTCCAGGCCCACTACCAGCGCGCTGTCGACCACGGTGGCCTGCCGCTCCACGCCCAAGCGCACGTGCTCGCCTTCATTGGGCACGTCTTCCACCGCCACCACCAGGTTGGCTGGACTGGCCAGGTCTGGATAGCCGCCCACAATTACCGGCATCACCTTGGTGGCGTTGCCGGCCAGGGTGAACTCTTCGGATTGGAAGCGGCGCGTACCGATGGTGACCACCACACGCGCAGCTGACAGATTGCCGGCCGACAGATTGGATACCTGCACACCCAGGCGATTCATCACGTTGCGCTTCAGCGGCAGCCCGGTAACCACCTGCGTGCTCAGGTTGGGCAGCAGCAGACTGCGGGCCTGACGCTGGCCGTTCTCGTCCACGGCTTCCACGGTGTAGCGGCGCTCGCCGCTGGTGAAGCCGGTGTCGGTCAGCTCGTTGGCGGTGATCGGCGCCGGCGTGAGCTTGAATCGCGCTTCGCCTTCGCCCACGTAAACGTCGTAGCCGACTGCACCGCTGCCGCTTGGCGTCCAGCGCAGCTTCGGCAGCGCGGTACCCACCTGCTCGACTTCCAGCTTGCGTACCGGCAGCAGACTGAAGTTCAGATAGGCCGAATTGGAAATAGCCGACTCGTTGCCCGCGCTGTCGATGGCGGTGACGACATAAGCATGTTCGGATTGCGAAGGCGACGCATCGACCGCTTGGCTGGTCCGGATGCCTTGCTTGATCGGGGTCAGGCCCGTCACCGAGGTGATCGGCGAATTGGCAGCCCGGTAAAGCCGATAACTTGCCGGCGCGGTGCCGACCGGCGGCTGCCACGACGCCAGCACGCCTTGGCTGGTCAGGCTCAACTGAAGATTCTGCGGCGCACCCGGTGCGGTGCGGCTGCTGCCGATTTCCGCCACCGGCGACTCACCACTGATGGCTTCGGCGCCGTTGCCGCTGCGCACCGACGCGACCGTATAGCGATACAAGCCATCCTGCGGCGTTGCATCGGTGTACTCGGCCTTGTCGCTGCGTGCCAGTGTGGAACGTTGCGGCTCGCCGGGTGCTTGGCGGTATATCTGATATGCGGTGGCACCATCGACAGGCTGCCATTCCAGCTTGACCTGCCCGCCCGGCAATGCAGTGGCCTTCAGGCCCAGCGGCACATCGAGCGCAGGCAGATCACCCTGGTAGACCTGGAATCGATTCGCCACGCTCACCTGCGATCCGCTGTTGCCGAGCGCATCCGACGCGACGAATTCGAAGCTCAGCAACTCCACCGCAGCAGCACCTGCGTCCTGCGGCAATTGGAAGTCAGCACGCCAGCTGTTACCTGCCAGCTGCTGTAGCCCGCTCAGCACGACCGGTGTACGTGCAGCGCCGGACAGTCGATACTGCACGACCGGCGGAGTGGCATTGGCGGTGGCTTCGTCGAACGCAAAGGTGGCGCGCACATCGCGCGACGCTTCCGCGTCGATCGGTGCACCCGGGTCCAAGGTAATCATGATCAGCGCCGGGCCCATCGTGTCGATCGCCAGCGTTCCGCCCTGCTTGATCTGGTCGCCACGGTTGCCCACCGCATCGCGCGCGGAGAACAGCACGTTCGCAATTCCCGCACCCGCGCCCGACCGCAGCGTCAACACACCGGTGTAGTGCGTGTCGTCCTGCTTGATCAGGTCTACCGGGATCGGTAGCCCACCCTCGGGCACAACACTCAGATAAGGCGTACCCAGCAGCGGCTCGTTGACCTCGACCGCGACCTGCACGGTGCCCTGACCGTATGTCTGGGTGGTGGGGTCGTAAGCGCCCTGCGACACGTACTCGATCTTCTCGGCGAATGGCGCCGTTCTGTCGATCGTCGCGTTGGCGACATTGGTCGGCACGCTGGGCGTGTCGGCGGAATTCACCGCGACGACACGATAGAAGTACCTGCCATCGCTCGCTGGAGAATCTTCGTAAACGGTCGCCGTCTTGGCCACGCGGATGATCTTCTGCGCTTCAGCGATTGCAGCGAACTCGGTAGTAGCGCGATAGATGTCGTGGGCGGTGACATTCGGATCACTGGACGCGGTCCAGTTCAACCGAATCTTGCCGCCGCCGACGACTGCCGCCGCCAAATTGTTCGGGGCCGCAGGCACGGTGGCATCGAGCGTCACCCGCACAACCGCGGACGGTGCACTGGTACCGTATTGATCGGTGGTCGTGGCTTGAATCTGATTCTCGCCCGGAGTCAGCGTGACCGTGCCGGTAAACCTGCCGTCGCTGGTTGCGATGATGGGATCGCCCGCAGGCTGGCCATTCAATACGATCTGTACGGTGTTGCCGGCAACGGTCGAGCCGGCAACAGCCAGATTCGCCGTGCGGGTAACCAGGCCATTGGCCGGCTGGCTGATCACCGGTGCATTGGGCGCGGCATGGGCGACGGTGATGGAATAGTTGGTGGTGCCGACATTGCCCAACGAATCCACGGCACGTAGCGTCAACGCATGCGCGCCGTTGGCTACGTTGTCCAGGTTGAGCGGCACCGTATAGGGCGAACTACCGCTGGCGGTAGCCGCCAGCGCGCCATCCAGCAGCATCTCGATCCGAGAGATGGCGCTGCGATCGGTCGCCGAGAATGTCAGGCTGGTGCTCTTGCTGAAGATCACACCATCGGCCAGCGGCACGCCGTTGGCAGTCACATTGGATAGCTGCGGTCCCTCAATATCCGGCGTCGGGGTGCTGTGCGACACAGTGATCGAGACTGCCTGCTCACCGGTGCGGCCGGCTTCGTCGGTCGCGACCGCCTTGATGATGTAGTTGCCGTCGGCAACCGCATCGGTGTTCCAGTTGTAGGTATAGGGCGCCGCGGTGCGTATCACCAGCGACTGCGTACCGAGGAAGAACTGCATCTGCTTCACGCCCACCGCGTCCGAAGCGGTGGCTTCTATCGTGATCGGTTCGCGGATCAGGCTGCCGGCCGCGGGATTGGCCAGCGTCACCGACGGCGCCTGGGTATCGATCAGGATCCCACCGTCGAGGTTGGCGGTGACGATAGCGCCGCTGGGGTCGCGGAACTGCGCGCTCAGCGCCTTGCGTCCATCGCCCGGAGAAACATTGAATTCGATGGACGCGCGCCCGTTCGGCATGGGCTGGAAGGCAACACCACTGAACGCACCGCTTTCCGCCACACGGAACTCCGTGGCGTTCACGCACGACAGTTCAAGCGCAATGCTCGTCTGTTCGAAATAAGCGGCCGGCGCTGCCAAACGCAGCGTCGGATTGATCAACGGTACGGCAGTCAGATAGCTTCTGTAGTCGACGCCCGCCGAAACCGAATTGCCCTGTCCCGATGGATTGCCGGTCGGGTCCTGCGGTCCGCTGGAATGGCCCCACCAGTTGCCGATGGCGGGAATAACCGTCGCGGGCGTCCTGTTGAGGATGGCCTGGCTGGCATTTCCCACGAACTGGGTGCTGCCGATGGCCGGCTTGCTGTTGCCATCGGCCTCGATACCCGTGGCGTTGCGTAGGAAGCTGGAGCCATTGACGGCCGGCGAGGCACCGTCGAGCAGCCGCATGCCGGTTGTGCTGTCGGTGATTTGCAGATACTGCAATGTCGGACTGACGCCACGCAGCGTGAACGCGGCGCCGATCTGCCCGTTTGGTGCAGCACCGGCATAGCGAATTATCAAGTCGCTGAAAGACGACGCGCCGAAAGCCGCCGATGACTTTTCCATCCGAATGCCACGCCAGTCGCCCGCCGCTGGCGTCGCCCCGCCCTGCCCGTCCTTCTCGCCAGTCAGGATGACGTCCGTACCACTCACCAGTTTGTCGCGCACGATCAATTGCGCGTCGGCACCAAACTTCACCACCACACCGTCTTGCAACGTCAGATCTGACGCCGGCGATGTGAGCGGCGTGACAATCGCCAACAAGGCGAAAGCCAAAGCGCCGACAGTCGCCCGTCGAAGGAATCCATGCCTTAAGCGCGCACTAGCGGGTGGTGGTGTATGGCTCATCGTGAACGCGCGTCCTTAACCGCGTGTATCCCCAGTTGCTCGTGAGTAGCCGGTGCTTAGCCGCGGAAACCGACGGCGGCAATGTCCGTGTACGGCAGATCGAAGCTCCTGCCAGATGCGGTAATCAGCTTTGCTGTGGCGCCTCCATCCATAGACACAGTCACCTCGACCTTCTCAACGCGCTCGTTCTGTGCCAGCCGCGAAAGCCGGTCGCCCAGCGCTTCGTCATTCAGGGCGGCGACGATCACCGTATAGGTAGTAGTCGCCTGCAACGTGCTGGGACCGGCGGGCAAGGTGATCGATGCCTGGGCCGTGCCGACAGCCGCTGTTCCTTCGATTGCCGGACTCGCCGCTTCGACGGCGGTCCCATAGGCGGGAACGGCACGCAGATTCACCACGTTGCCCACTGGAACGTTCCTGGTCTCGAACCCGATTTGCAGCGGGCCTTCGCTGGCCGATGCCGGCAGCACCACGTCGGCAATGCCGGTTGTTTCGGCAGGAACCGCTTGTCCGCCTACCGAAACAATGCGCAGCGTTGGTGCGCCGGCGATGAATACCGCACCAGGAATGTCGCGGACATACGCCGGTGCAGAAGTGCCACTGAACGTGATCGCTTCAGCTTCGATACGGATACGGCCTGGCGATCCGCCCTGGCCATTCCCACCGTCGTAAGTACAGCGTTGACGGCCGTTGTTGTTGTAGTGAATGCACCCGCCTTCGGCAAGAAGGGAACCGTTGCCTTCCACACGGGTGGCCATCAAGCGGATCGCCCCGCCTGAGCCACCTGCCCCTTGTCCACCTATGCCGGCGCCCAGAATTCCGCCGCCATCGCCACCTCGTGCATTGATAGCGCCGGTGACCCTCAGCGTGCCGGACGATGCAATCAGGATCGCACCGCCGCCACCGCCACCACCTGAGCCGGGATAGGCAGTACCGCCACGGCCGCCACCGCCGCCAGAGCCGCCCGCCAACGGCTGCAACAGGGAAGAGCCATAGTTCTTGCCGAAGGCTGAGGGGGTATTGGAACAGCCGCCCGAATACCTATAAGTGTTGGCAGCATGGGCTCCACCGATGCCCACGTACTTGTAGTAACCAAGCGGGCTACAGCCATCATTTCCCTCGATGCCGCCCGGCCCGCCGCCTGGGCCCAATCCCGCACCGCCGCGAATGACCGCAGCGCGCTGCTGCGTGTCGTCGCGCCCACCGCGTCCACCGGTATATCCACCCGGTCCGCCGCTGCCCGGAATAGCGTCATCTCCAAGAATGCCGTCGCCATATGTGCCCGTCGGCTTGGCGTCTTCGCCTGCGACATCAAGGTTGCCCGCGATAACTACGTCTCCGCTGGCCAGCAGATAGGCTGGCGTATTGGCGGAATTCTTCTTGAATCTGACTGTGATCCCGGCCGGAATGTTGACCGTGGTGTAGTTCAGAATGCCCGACTCCGGCAGCTGCACTTCTGTGTTCACCGTCGGATTGAATGCGCCGTCAGCGCCGGTGCTGCCCGCATCCATCGCCAAGGCGGACGGAATGCCGGATATAGCCGTCACGGTCGCCAGCAGCGCGGCGCGGGAGAACAGCGGAAGCACGTGTCTCATGGTGAAGCTCCAGAAAATAATGGCGTATTCAAAATGTGGTCGGGAAGCCGCCACATGGACTCAGGAAAACGATCAACCGCGAAAACCAACAGCGGAAACGGCCTCGTACGGCAAGTCGATATGCTTGCCGGATGCAGTGAACAATCTGGCGGTAGCGCCCCCCTCCAGCGCCACAGTCACCTCGATCTTCTCGACGCGTTCGTTCTCAGCCAGCCGCATGAGCCGCTCGCTGAGCGCCTCGTCTTGCAACGCAGCGATCACGACCGTGTAGGTGGTCGTGGCCTGCAGCGTGCTTGCACCAGCAGGCAGCGTGATGGTCGCTTGAGTACTGCCTGCAGCCGTGGATCCGGCTATCGCTGGACTGATCGCTTCCACGGGTGTTCCGTGTGTTGGGGTAACGCGCAGCGTCACCACGTTTCCAACCGGCACGTTGGTCGTCTCGAAGCCCACCTGGATGGGTCCCTGGCTGGTCGAAGCCGGTAACGTGACGTCGGCGACGCCGGTCGGATTTGCCGGAATCGCCGTGCCCGCGACAGACACGATTCGCAAAGCGGGGGCGCTGGCGATGAAGACGGAACCCGGTGTATCGGCGACATGCGCAGGCTGCGAAGTTCCGTTGAAGGCGATAGCGTCACCCTCGATGCGGATCCGCCCCTCTGAACCGCCGTAGCCATTGTGGCCGGTATACGTGCAGTATTGGCGGCGACTATTGTTGTAATTGATACAGCCGCCATTCGCGTACAGCTTGCCGTTCCCTTCGACCCGCGTAGCCATCAATCGGATTGCACCGCCCGAGCCGCCGGCGCCCTGGCCACCTATGCCATCGCCAGTGATGCCACCGCCGTCTCCGCCATTCGCATCGATCGTTCCGGTGATGCTCAACGTGCCGGACGAGGCGATCAGGATGGCGCCGCCGCCGCCGCCGCCGCCGGAACCAGGATAGGTGGTGCCTCCGCGGCCGCCGCCGCCGCCGGAACCACCGATCAACGGCTGCAGCAATGCCGAGCCATACGCTGTTCCGCTGGGCCCGTAATTTGCTGCGCAGTTATAGGTGCTGTAGTACTTGTACGTGTTCTGGGCATACGCGCCGCCTGTACCTACGTACCTGAAGTAGCCAGCGGTTGGACTGCACCCATTGCCGCCTTCCAAACCGCCCGGGCCACCACCAGGTCCCAGTCCGGCGCCACCGCGAATGATCGCAACACGCTGTTGTGCGTCGCCGCGCCCGCCGGACCCACCCGAATAGCCGCCTGGACCACCCTCGCCTGAGCGGCCATCATCGTTCTGTACACCGTCGCCATAGGTACCGGTCGGCCTGGCGTCCGCGCCGGCGATATTGATTATGCCGGCGACCGTCACGTTGCCGCTTGCGAGCAGGTACACCGGTGTATTGCCGGAATTCTTTATGAACTTCACCGTCACCCCGACTGGAATGTTGACGGTGGTGTAGTTCAGCACACCCGAATCCGGTAGCTGGATATCCACGTTGGAAGTCGGGCTCAACACACCATCGGCCCCGGTACTGCCACTGTCCATCGCCCAGGCTGACGGAAGCATGAGGATCGCCGACAGCGCCGTTGCGAGCGGCAAGCGGACAGCGGAGAAAGATACCTGCTTCATAGCAAAACTCCTTGAGCGGTTTGACTTCTCATCGCTGCGCAGAGCGATGACATAGGACGGGGATAGAGTGGAGCGGAATCGCGTGGACAAACGACGCTTGCATTCAGGCAGGACGCGATCGAGCTATCAGAGCGATTTCCTGACGGGTTCGCCATCCGAAAGCAAAGGGAGGTCATGGCCGCACCACCTTGATCGTGTTGGCCGCGCTGGGCGTTTCCGTGGTGGCGCCGCCGGGGACGATGAGTTGAAGCACACGGTCGCCAGGCACCGCGTCCAAGTCGATGAACACAGCCACTTGCAACAGTTCGCCGAACGAATCCTGCGACCACACAGGCTGAGCGCCTATCGTCACGCCGTTCATTGGCAACAGCCGCGCACTGGTGACGCCACTGAGATTGGTCCCGCGGATGCTCAATGTCGTTGTGGCGCCCGCATCCAGCAGAATGGGCGATGTCGAGTTCATGATCGGCAGCTTGCCGATACGGAACAGGCTGCTGGCTGCATCGCGCCAGACGAAATCGCCTGTGGCGGTTGCAAGACGCAGCCGGCGCGTATCCAGTGCGGCGTCCGCAGCCACCGAGAGAGGCACTACCAATTCCGTGCCTTCCGCATTGACCGTGAACTGGTCAAGCAGTACGCCGTCGTCCGGAAAGGCGGATACCGATGTAATCGCGTTCAGTCCGATGCCGCGAACGGTCAATGCACCGCTGCCTCCTTGCAGAATTCCCTCGGGCGTCATCGAAATCGCCGTGGCGCCGATCACGACACCGATCTCGGGTGCTATCGCATGAGTATCGACCGCGTCCTGTTGCGGCTGCGTCTCAATGGTGACCCCAACCAACGGCGATGCCAGGGTTCCGTCGAAAGCAATGCCCTGTGCTTGCCCCACCATGATTCCCACCAACGGTGTCGCGATGGCCGAATAAGTGGCGCCAACCTGGTCTGCCACTGTCAGGGTGTTGCTCGCCGCCCGTTCGTTGCTGGACTCGCCTGCTGGGGTGGTGAGGACGACAGTGCGCGGTCCCGTCGTGGCCGCTGCGTCCACGATGATGGCTGCTTCGAGTTTGGTTCCATCCTCCGAAATGGTGAATGGAGAGTTCGTGGTGATCCCATCTGCTGGAACGAAGTGGATCTCAGCAGCATTGGTGAAATTTTGACCGCGCAGTGTGATGCGTTGCGCCACACCGCCGCGATGCACGACTTGCGGCGATACCGAGTCGATCAACGCCAGCGGAGCTGAGATCAGGAACGCGCCGTCCATTACGTCGGCGAAGGCCAACGGACCCATCGCGGTGTTCAGTACCAACCTACGCAGCCCCAATGTGGCGTCGGCAGCCACATCGATCGAGAAGGTGATCTCGGTACCTTCCGCGTTGACGGCATGTGTGCCCAGTGTGAGCCCTGTGGAGGGCGTGATCGCCACACTGGTGACGCCTTGCAGTCCCTGTCCGCGCACTGTGACCGTCGTGGTGGTACCGATGACGCCAGCATTCGGCGAAACTTCTGTGACCGACGCACCGACCACGATGCCGATATTCGACGCAAGGAGTGGCACTGCTATCTCTTCCGGCGACTCCGGACCACCGACGATTACCCCGACCATCGGAGCCGAAGTCAGGTAGTCCGGACCGAAGCGCGAGACGATTCGAAGAGTGTTGCCGGGCCCGGCCTGCTCGGTACTGTCACCAGAAGCTGTAGCGATGCGCACGATTCTGTCGCCGAGTGGTGCATCCGACTTGACTTGGATGTCGGCCCGCAACTCCGTTCCGTCGCTGTTGACCAATGGTTGCGCATCGATCTCGATTCCATCGCCTGGCAGCAATTGCAGCTTGGCGCCCTGCAGATTCCGGCCACGCATGACCAGTGTGATCGTCGACCCAGGGACCGCCAAAGCAGGCGACACCGAATCGATATGCGGCGACCCGCTGGTCAGATGGACCACTGACGCGTCGGCGCCCGCGAACGTCAACAATGCACCGGTCGGATCACGGACGACTATCTGACGTGGGCCGATTCGTGCGTCAGCTTCAGCGGTAATCGGCACAGTTAGAGTGCTCCCATTCTCGCTGAGCGCCACCGCGCCAACACTGATTCCGTCCGCCGGTACCAGCACAACCTGCGATCCGGCGGGAATGGCGACACCTTGGATGGCAAAGGTCCTGGTCGAGCCAACCTGCCATCCACTCGGCGCCACGCCGGTCAGGACGCTGCCAATACTGACGCCTACGACGCCTTGCTGTACGACAGTGCTGTCATACGCCGTACCGATATCGCCGCCCTCTACGACCACGCCCACCGGCCGCGCGTAGCTAGTGCTGGCGCCACGGAAATCCTGTGTGATGAACAACGGAACCTTGGCCTCGCCCAGCGTCGAGGATTGTGCCGTCAGAGTCACCGACCCCTGCGCCAATGGCGTGATCGACACGCGCGCAGTGGTTTGTCCCGCCGCAATGGTCAGGGTGGTCGGATTCAAGCTGGCTTTACTTGTGTCAGAGACCGACAGATTGAGTACGTGGTCGCGGAAGTCGGCCTTGGAAAGGCGAATGAGGATGTCATGCGGCTTGTTGTCCGGCGGCATGGCGATAGGAGTCGGCTCGAAGCTCACCGTTGGCGGCACCGGCATCTGCACCGTCAATGTCGCCGACGAGGTGGAAACCAGGTACTGGCCTGGCGACAACGGATCGGGATTGCGCACCTGCACGGGCATCTGCGCGGCACTGGTCTGGTTAGGCAAGCTGGCGCGCAACTCGGTTTCGCTGACGTACTCCGCGGGGATGGTGGCGGAATTGACCAGGACTTCCGACTGCTGGGTAAAATTTCGGCCGGTTACGGTGATTGCGGCGACGCCGCTGCCTGCGATGACGGTAGTCGGCGATATCGACGAAACCGACGGTAGCGGCTGCGTGACCGTCAACGCATTCGGCAGCACCACTTCGCCTGCATCCACCAGCAGACGCAGCGCCGACTGCCCCAGCTCCGCGGTAGCGTCCGCTTTGATCTGCATGCTCAGTCGCGATGCTGTGCCGCCTGCGAACGGAGTTGCCGTCAGTCCATTGCGATCGAACGACGCCGACGCCAAACCCGTCAAGCGGACGCCATCGACCGTGGCGGTAATCGTTTGGCCACGCTCGATGGTCGATGGTGTAATCGTGGTGATTGCTGGCGAGGTGCCTACCGATACCGTGCCTGATTGCACGAAGTAGGGAATGCCGCGCAAACCCCACTTCACACTGCCGACAATGTCGCCCGCGGGAACGGCGATCCCGTCCAGTGAGTTGCCACTAGCGCGGTTACCGATACCCGACGGCGATGCAGCGAGATCTATCGAGATCGCCGCTCCGTGGTTGTTGCGAACATCGACGTAGTTGAAAAGCGGCGATGAACCGCGAACGGCAATGCCACTACCATGTTCAAACACCACATACTCCAGGCGAGTACTGACTGCGCCGGCTTGGAATGTCCAAGTCCCGAAATCGCCAGCGGCAGGCGTTTGGCCCAACCGCACTTTGTCCGATTGCACGCGAATCGGCGCGGCTTCGGTACCGACGGCTTGCAGACTGCCGCTCTGCACGGTGACTTTGGCAGTGCCTTGCATGTAGATCGTCACACCAGCATCGATCGACAACGTTGCATTACTGACGATCAGTTCGCCTGAAACCACATACGGGCTTTCGGCGGTTGTCCAGTTCGTGTCGCTCTCGATCGAACCGGAAACCATGGTCTGCGCGATCGCCGAGGCTGGAATGACCAGTCCCAGCACCACTGCCGCGCACAAGCGCGGCAGCCATGACCAGCGCACACAGCTGCTGTTCGCTCCTGCCATCAGCTGAAAGGGCCGACTTTTAGGCGAAATCAGCAACGCACAGAAGCTCGCGAAACGAGACGGCATGATGGGAGTCCGAATATTTGTCGCGAGTTAGAGGCGTGTACCTGTCGATATCGACAGGCGATCGAGGGCGCGTAACGTCAGCGCCTCTCGAATCCGATGCGGACACCGCGCATGCATCACGGCGATGACATCGCCAACTGAGAAAAGCGGTCGCCCGGTGGAAAGCTCCGACAGGCCGCCGCGTTTCAGCGACACAACGGCACCACTCGCGGCACTGCGGTCCGGAGGTGCTGGGGTGCTGGCATCCACATTGCCTGCATTGCTGCTCCCTTGAGCAACCGCCGGCGAGGATGACAACGCTGCTGACGCAGTCAAAATGATGAGTAAAGCAACGCCAAGCTTGGCGCTTCTTGCGCCTGCTTCGTGATTTCCCACAGTCGAGCCCCTGTAAATCCGTTTGATCGACAATCGCAGGAACAATGATCCCCTTGTTCCTAGCGACGCGTAGATAACCACGATGTCGAATGGAGTTCAATGGGTAATCATATGTAAATGCATTTACATGGATGCGGTTACTAAAGAAGTCATTGAATCTATCTGGGATTTTCGATTTCTGTAAATGCATTTACCAAGTCTGTTGTTGCTAGCGGAGAGCTCTAGAACACGCAGACAAAGAGTCAAAGCGATTTCGATTGGCGACACTCCGTTGTCGGAACATCGTCACGCGACCGAAAATTGTGCGACTGCCGTTCCAGCATCGAAGCTACAGCGAAGTTCAAGCAGAGGCTGCATGGCTAGCGTCAAAAGTTTGACGGCGAGCAAGTCCTCGCAAAAATAGCGGACGGGTTTCCCAAATACTTCTGCATAGCCGACCAACGAGCGTCGGCAACACCCATCCTTCGGCTCTGCGTGTAGCGGCCAGCGCTGCGCAACCATGGAGCGATATCGCCCCCCTCACTTTGATTGTGATTTCGTCGTTGGTATCGACGAAAAGCGCTGCGCGCTCGCGCGATCAGAGGCTCGCCATCTTCGGACCGGAACCGAACAGAACCGAACGAAACAACTGCCAGCACACTCAGCAGCCAGCTGCTTGGAGCGGTCGTATACGGTCCGAGGGTGATAGCGCCATCGTCATTTTATGTTATGTTATAACGATAAAAGCTAACACTCCGCCCCTACCGAGATCCCCGTGAGCATCACTGTTCGTATCCGGCTAGCTCCCCTCTTGCCTGTCTGCCCGTCCCTTCCTTGGTGGCCCACGTCTTTGGCGCAATCCGCACCGTCCTCTACAGCTGATATCACAGGCGACGTCACCCAACTTGAACGCGACCTACTACCGCAACTCCGTCGCGGCATAGGACGCATGGTCACGCCGGGCGCGCAAACCAAATTCTGATTTGTTGATCGAGATATCTTGGAGTTCCCACAATGGAAATAGCTGCACATACCGCGCCGGCGGCGCTACAAGCCGATGCATTGGAATACCGCTACGGTGACAACCCGGTGTTGCAAGGCCTGAATCTCCAGGTGCACGCTGGCGAGATCTATGCGTTGCTGGGTGGTAACGGCGCTGGCAAATCCACGGCGTTGAGCCTGTTCCTCGGTTTTATTGCGCCTACATCAGGCAAGGTGTCGGTGTGCGGTGTCGATCCGTATTCCGATGCTGCACAAGCACGACGTCAAATGGCCTACGTGCCGGAAAGCGTCGCGCTTTATGACCATCTCACCGCCCGGGAAAACATCGACTATTTCCTGGCGTTGGCACAGGCGCCGCGTGATCAGGCAACCGTCGTCGAACCGGCATTGCAGGCTGTCTGGCTGCCGCAGGATGCGTGGGATCGGCGTGTTTCTGGCTTCTCCAAAGGTATGCGGCAGAAGGTGGCGATCGCGTTGGCATTGGCGCGACGCGCTCCGGTGTTGTTGCTTGACGAACCCACCTCCGGTCTTGATCCCGGCGCGACCGCCGAGTTCAACCAACTACTGGCCACGCTGAAGTCACAAGGCGTCGCCATTCTGATGGTGACGCACGATCTGCTGGGTGCGGCGGATGTGGCCGACCGCATCGGTTTTCTGTACCAGGGCCGGCTGGACGCAGAACTGGCCGCCGAAGGCTCCGAGCGCTTCGACGTACAGGCATTGCACAAGCGTTACGCCTTGGAAAGCCTGCCGTCATGAAGTGGCTTTCGATTGCATTGCGCGTTGCGCGGGAAGAATGGCGGTTGCTGCTGCGTAACCGCGTCGCCCTGGCTGCCAGCCTGTTGACGGTGGCGCTGGTGCTGACGGCCACGCTGGTGAGTCATGAGCAACGACGGTCGCTGACCCAGGCCCGCGAGCATTACCAGACCATGGTCGACGAACAATTCAAGGCGCAGCCGGATCGTCATCCCCATCGCATGGTGCACTACGGACAGTTCGTGTTCCGCCCGCTCAGCCCACTGGCGTTCTTCGACTTCGGTGTGGATGCCTATACCGGCAACACCTTGTTTTTAGAGGGTCATCGGCAGAACAGCGCCAACTTCGCCGACGTGCGCCAATCCTCGCTGCTGATGCGGTTTGGGCAGCTTTCGCCGGCATTCGTCCTGCAAACACTGGTGCCGTTGTTGATCGTCTTCCTCGCCTTCGCTTCCGTGACGCGCGAGCGCGAGGGCGGCAATCTTCGCCTCTTGTTGTCGCAAGGCGTGAGCGGCGCGCAGCTGTTGTTCGGCAAGTGGATTGGGCATGCCAGCATTGCATTGGCGGTGATGTTGCCCGCCGCAGTTGCTTTGATGGTTAGCGCCATATTCGGAGCATCCGCTTTGTCGGCGGTGGCGTGGACCATCGCGGTCTACGCGCTGTACCTGCTGGGCTGGGTGACGCTCAGCGTGCTGATTTCGGCCTGGGCCCAGCGCGGGCGTGATGCCCTGTTGCTGCTGGTCGGCATCTGGATCGTCGGCGTGATGTTGATTCCACGCACCGCGCCGAGTCTGGCGCAACAGCAATATCCCTTGCCCACACGACTGGAAACCGATATCGCCATCCACCACGATCTGGCTGCGATAGGTGATAGCCACAATCCTGATGATCCCTACTTCAACGCCTTTCGCCAGCAGGTGTTGCAACGCTACAAGGTGTCCCGCATCGAAGACTTGCCGGTCAACTACTCCGGCCTGGTCACGATGGAAGGTGAGCGCCTGACCAGTGCCTTGTTCGATCGCTACGCCGAACAGGCCTTCGCACTGGAAGCGGCGCAGAACCGATGGGTCGGCGGCGCTGCCTCGCTGAGCCCGGTGATCGCCGTGCGCCAGCTGTCGATGTATCTGGCGGGTACCGATTTAAGCAGCCATCAGAACTTTTTGTCCCAGGCGGAAAGTTATCGATATGGCCTGATTCAGGAGCTCAACCGCATGCATGCGGAGGAAGTCGCGTACGAAGGCGACAAGGACACCCGTATCTCGCACGAAAAGTGGGCAACGCTGCCGCGCTTTTCTTATCGACCCACCGATCCGATGACGCAACCTTCAAAATTGATAACACCCTTGGCGATACTTGTGCTCTGGCTGTTGGCGCTGCTTGCGCTGCTGATGTGGCGTGGCAACCGCCTGGGAAGGAGTGCGCGATGAGTATCTGGCCTACCGAACTGGCCTTGATCATGCGTTCGCGCATTGCCGTCGCGGCCCTGGCGCTACTGTTCACGGTTTGCACGGCCGCCGTTGTCGCGGGGCTGCATGCGGCGTCTTTGCAGCAGGCGACTATCGCCCGGGCATTGCAGACGCAAACGAAAGAGATGGCAGTACAAGCGGGCCAACATGCTGGTGAAGGCAAGGATGCGGGCGATACCGGCTACTACACCTTCCATGCCACATGGGATCCGCCAGCACCGCTGGCATTTGCCGCGCTGGGGCAACGTGATGTCCAGCCGTACCTGTTGCGGGTTCGTCTACTGGGATTACAGGCGCAGCTTTACGAGTCGGAAAACTTCAACGCGGAACTGGTGTTGCCTGGCACGTTCGACTTCGCCTTCGTGCTGGTCTATCTGATGCCGCTGGTGGTGATCGCGCTGATGCACGACCTGGTTACCGGAGAACGCGAAAGCGGGCGTCTGCGTTTGCTGATGGCGACCGCTTCCCACAATGCTGGCGGCGTCTGGCGTCGCCGGATTCTGCTGCGTGGCGTGTTGGTATTAGCGGCGCTGATGCTGCCGTTACTGGCCGGCACCGCGTACGCGGGTGCATGGGGCTGGCAAATGCTTGCAGTCCTGGTCGTGGCTGGCCTGTACGTCGCCTTTTGGTTCGCGGTATCGGCATGGGCTGCGGCGCGGCAGCGTGGCTCGGCCACCAGTGCGATGCTGCTGATCGGCGTTTGGATCGCCATCACCCTGCTGCTTCCCACGCTGGCCAATACCGTCATCAATCGCGCCGTGCCCGCTGGCCGTGGTGTGGATTTGATGTTGGCGCAACGCCAGTCGGTGCATGCGGGTTGGGACCAACCCAAGGAAGCCACGTTCGAACGATTCTTCCGAACGCATCCGGAATGGCGCGGCACGCCGCCGGTGGTGGGCCGCTTCCATTGGAAGTGGTACTACGCCATGCACCAAGCGGGTGATGACGCAGTCGCCGGCCAAGTCGGCGAATATCGCGATAGCTTGCTAACGCGTCAGGTCTGGACCGACCGGGCCGGTTGGCTGCTGCCCGGCGTTGCCACGCAAAGCCTGCTGCACCGACTGGCCGACACCGACTTGCATGCGCAGTTGGCCTACCAGGATCAGATTGTCGCTTTCCATAAGCGCCTACGGCTGTATTTCTATCCGTATCTGTTTCAGGAACGCCGCTTCACGCGCGCCGATTTCGACAACATGCCAGCGTATGAAGTGCGCTCGTTTGGCGGCTCGCTTCCCTGGGCGCCGCTGCTGGCGTTGGTTGTGTTGACGGGGCTTCTGATGGTGTTGGCCGCGGGCAGGTTTCGCAGGATATCGGCGGCCATGTAGGGTGGGCCCCGGCCCACCATTGCCATGCCCGGTCTCACGATGACAAATAGCGAAGTCGTACCAAACATCCACCACCACCGTGGGCATATGCAAACGTCAAGATGGTGATGGTGGGCCTGGGCCCACCCTATGAGGATGCTGGCTCGTCGCTTCGCAGCTCATAGCGAATCAAGTGGGAATACACCTCGTCCGGCCGCAGAATAGTGCTGGGGAATCGCGGTTCGTTGGGCGCATTGGGAAATCCCTGCGGCTCCAGGCAAAGGCCGTGGCCCAGGTGGGGATGGCCCTGATAAAGCTTCTGGCCAGCATAGAACTGGACAGCCGGCATGGGGCTGATCATGCGCAGGGTGATACCGCTCTCGGGAGAATGCAGTTCGGCGGTATAGCGATGCCCCGCGGCCATCACCAGACAATGATCGTAACCACCCGCCAATGCGAGTTGCAGATACTTTTCGGTGCTGGCGATCGGCCGGCCGGTGCGGAAGTCGAATGGAGTGTCCGTCACTGATGCGATTTCACCGGTAGGGATCATCGCTGCGTCGATCACGGGAAGGTAGCGATCCGCGGGAACAGTGAGCCGATGTTCGGCAACCGGCAACTGCGGATCGCCAGAGAGATTGAAATAGGCATGGTTGGTCAGATTGACCGGTGTGGCGGCATCCGTGCGCGCCTCAAGGTGGAGTTCCATCGCATCAGCCTGGATCTGGAACTTGGCAGTGACCTGCAGCGTGCCGGGATAGCCCTCCTCCCCTGCCGGTGATCGATAACCCAAAGACAGCTCGTTGGACGATGCATCCAATACTTGCCAAACGCGCCGCCCAAAACCGACCGCGCCACCATGCAAGTGATTGAGAGCTTCGTTGGCCGTCAGTTGGAAGCGTTGGCCATCCAGCTCGAACTGAGCGCCGGCGATGCGATTGGCGAAACGCCCGGCTATCACCCCCAAGTAGGCGGTGTCGCGCCGATAATCCTCCAATGTGGGCAAACCCAGCACCAGTTGCTTGCGCCCTGTGCGAGTGGGAAAGCTGAGGCACCGCAGAATGCCGCCGTATTGCAGCACTTCGGCCTGTAGCCCATCTGGTTGGCCGAGATGGAAAGAATGAACCGGCGTTTCGCCGATATGGCCGAAGAGTCGTGATGCGATCACCTGGGGGCTCCAAACTAATGTTCCGATGTCGAGCATAGCCATGCTTCGGCCGCTAGTGCCATGTCAAGTCAGATATGGTGGATGGTGTTTCTGTCATCGGAGTATCAATGAACTTCGTCATCCCGGCGAATGCCGGGACCCAGCGACGTTCTGCCATATAGAGGTCCGGGTACGGAACCCCGCTTCTACGCAAGAGCAGCGGAGCTCCGCTTTACGACAAGCGCCCTTGATGACTGAAAAGCGGCTATTCGCTATCACCCGCCGTTGCGACGGCATTATTGCCACTGACTCGGCACTTTCACGAGGCGCAGCTCCGCTCTACGAGAAGCGCGCCAAGCAGCCATCATTATCGTCTGCCGTTGCGACGGCATCGTCCCTACCGACTCGGGCTTATCGCGGGGCGCAGCTTCGCTTTATGAAGCCCGTGGGCCACCCGCCTACGACAAACTTGCGCATAACAATTCAAGTATCACAAAGTCCGTTTAATTCATTGGTCGGTTATCGCAAAGCCGACTATTCTCGGGTTCGCACTATTGGCTGCACTCTGCCACCACTCACCATCTAGGAAGTCGGGAGCCCGCCGTGGTGCGGCTCCAGCCTTCAAGCCAATAACCGGGAGGGGTTATTTGCATGAAGATCCTGACCCAACGGGCACGCATGGGCTACCTGCTCCTTGCCAGGCAAACGTCCACAACTCGCGCTGCGATCTATCGCGCGCGTCCATCCGCCTCCGCAACAGAGGGCGATCGATGAACACGGTATTCTCGGCCGCCTCTCGCGGTATCTGGCGCGGGCTACTTTGGCTGGACAGACGATTCCGACTGTAATCTGCGACTGCTCCGAACGAAGCAGGTTGATATTCCCCCTTTACTTACCAGAGATTCCCCAATGAGATTGAAGAAACTATTGCGGGTACTGCCCCTGTCCATCGCGATGCTGTTGCCAACGACCGGTATGGCACAGGCAGCGGACACCACAGAGGTGCAGGCGACGCTGCACGCCGACAAACCTGGAGATGTCGTCAGCCGCAACATTTTCGGCCAGTTCGCGGAGCACCTGGGCTTCGGCATCTACGGTGGTATCTGGGTAGGCGAGAAATCGAAGATCCCCAACACCCGTGGTTACCGGAACGATGTGGTAAAGGCGCTGCAGCAGCTGGAAGTGCCGGTGGTGCGCTGGCCCGGGGGCTGCTTCGCTGATGAGTACCATTGGCGCGAAGGCATCGGCCCGCGCGACCAGCGGCCGACGCGCGTCAATACCCATTGGGGCGGTGTCGAAGAGCCCAACACCTTCGGCACGCACGAATTCATGGACTTCGCCGAACTCATCGGCACCGACGCCTATGTCTCCGGCAACGTCGGCAACGGCACGCCTGAAGAAATGGCGTCGTGGGTCGAGTACATGACCTCCGACACGAAATCGACCCTGGCGCAGGAGCGCCGCAAGAACGGCCGCGACAAGCCCTGGAAGCTGCCCTACTTTGGTATCGGCAATGAGCTTTGGGGCTGTGGCGGCAATATGCGCGCCGAGTACGCGGCCGATCTGCATCGCCGCTACCAGACCTTCGTCAAGCCGGCCCCGGGCCAGAACACGGTCAAAGTGGCCGCGGGTGCGAACTCCGACGACTACCACTGGACCGAAGTGATGATGCGCGAGTCCGGCAAGCACATGGGTGCGATGTCGATCCACTACTACGCTGTGACCGGAGGCTGGCCGCCGAAGCGCTCGTCCTTCGAATTCAACGAGGACGAATGGATCGAAGGCCTCTCGGCCGCGCTGAAAATGGACGAGCTGATCACCCGCCACAAGGCCATCATGGACAAGCACGACCCGGACAACAAGGTCGCGCTTTACGTGGACGAATGGGGCACCTGGCACGCCGGCCTGCCGGGCGTCAATCCAGGCTTCCTGCACCAGCAGAACACGCTGCGCGATGCGCTGGTGGCCTCGCTGACGATCGATATCTTTGCCCGCCATGCCGACCGGGTGAAGATGGCCAATATCGCGCAGATGGTCAACGTGCTGCAGGCGATGATCCTGACCAAAGACGAGAAGATGCTGCTCACGCCTACCTATCACGTCTTCGAAATGTACAAGCCATTCAAGGACGCCACCTATCTGCCGCTGGATATCGCCGCTCCTGAGTACAAGTACGGCAAAACGACGGTACCGGCCGTGCATGGTTCGGCGGTACGCGGCAAGGATGGCCACACTTATGTGGCGCTGACCAACCTGGAAGCGAATCGGAACGCCACCGTGTCTGTGCGGTTGCAGGGACAGAATGCTTCGACGGTGACCGGCCGCATACTTACCGCACCGAAGATTACTTCGCACAATACGTTCGAACAGCCGGAAGCAGTGAAGCCCACCGAGTTCCGCGGGGCCCGCGTGGAAGGCGGTCAGTTGAAGGTCGACCTGCCGGCGAAGTCGGTGGTGATGCTGCAGTTGCAGTAATCCGAGTAGTCATGGCGCGGCGCAATGCCGCGCCCTGCCCTCGTAGAGCGGAGCTCGCTCCGCTGCTTTTTTTGCCGATTCGGCGATTCGTCAAGAGCAGCGGAGCAAGCTCCACTCTACGAAAGGCGAGAAGCCAGCCACGCCTTCGGTGCGAGATTGTGTAACAGCAATCCTTGTGGGAGCATCTCGCCTCTCATTTGCCATTGGAAGGGGTTCCATGCAGGCTGCTGCGCTCATTCAAAGCTTTCGGAAGCGATAGCCCCTACGCCAAGCAAGTCGGATTGTATGCGATGAAGCCTTGTGGCGAAGATTGGATTTGCCTGGTCTTTTCGCAAACGCTTGAAGCCAATGAAAGCGCCGCCAGGGCCGGACTGCAGAAAGTCTTTGAGGACGTTTGCTACGCTCCGTAGCTGTTCGCTTTTTTGTAGGAGCGACGTGAGTCGCGATGAAGCGTTCCCATGAAAGCTTCATCGCGACTTGACCAGCCATTCGGCTGCTAAAAATCGTCGCTCCTACACGTTAGGGAAGGTCTGAACAACTATCGTCATGACCAGCAAAAGCAAGTTGTTCAGACCTTCCTTAGAGACTGAGCATCACTCGAGTTTCAGGACAAACCCACCACTCGCCGGCACATCGATCCGCAGCTTTCCATCTTCTCCAAGCCGCACTTCTTCGCGTCGGAACGACAGCGGGCCGTCGCCATCGGCGATCAATATTCCAGAACGCACTGCACCCAACTCGCTCAGATCCAGCTCCAAGGACTTGGTTTGGGCTTCGGCATTGATGCCAGCGACATACCAGTGGCCATCGCCGCGCCGCGCGAACACCGCCTGCTTGCCCGGATAACCGGCGATGTAGCGGCTGTCTTCCCATATCGACGGCACATCGCGCAGGAAATCGCGCACGTAGTCCGGCGCCTTGGCCATGCCTTCAGGAATCTCGGCGTAATGCTGGATGCCCGATACGAACAACACCGATTGCGCCAGTTCGAATGCCGGCGTGGTGCGGCGTTCGATCTTGTTGATCTTATCCAGCACCACCGGCGTGAAGTCCATCGGATCGAATACGTTGCGAGTGAACGGCAGCATCGCCGCATGCGTCGGGGCTTGGTCGGCGTTGTGCTGATCGAAAGTGATGAATTCCAGTCCTCGCACCGATTCCATCGTCATCAGGTTGGGGTAAGTCCGTTGCCACCCGCGTGGCAGCGTGGCGCCGTGGAAGTTCAGCAGGAGCCCATAAGGCGCCGCGTCTTCCATGATGTCCAGGTAGTAGTTGATGAACGATTGGCCGTCGCCGCCGAAGAAGTCAATCTTCAATCCCGCTACGCCCATCGCTTTGAGCCGTTCGAACTCCTGCTGACGGCTGGCGCGGGTCAGCATGCGATCGCGCGGGGTCTGATGGGCCTGATTCCAGCTGCCGGCGGAGTTGTACCAAAGCAGGATCGCCACGTCCTTGCTGCGTGCATAGTCGATGAGTTCGCGTACGCGCTCGTAGCCAATCTGGCTATCCCACATCGAATCTATCAAGGTGTAACGCCAACCCATGTCGGCGGCGTAGTCGATGAAACGCTTCTGCACGTCATAAACGGTCTTGTCGTCGCCCATTAGCGGCCAACTCCATGACGCCTTGCCCGGAACGACGGGTGTGACTGGCGGATGGCCGGGTGGATCCGCCAAGTCCGTACCTAACGTCGACTCAGCGATGGTCTTCAAGTTGCCGATGGCGATCATGCGCCATGGCGATTGCCAGGGTAGCGGGAATTCTGGATTGACGGGGCCGCCCTGGAAGTTCTCGCGCGGATCGGGAAAACCTACCCGATATTCGCCTGCCACTTTGCCGTCCAGCAAACGGCTGCCGGCATGGCCACGCGAAAGGCTGCCTTCGCTCAGCAATACCCAGGTGTCACCGTTGCGGAACAGTGCCGGGTATACCCAGCCGGCGCCCAAAGGCGTTGGCGTCCCGACCGCGACATCCTGCAGGTAATACTCTTCGTAGGATGGATTGGTTTGCGCAAAGCCAGTCTTGGCGACGGACATCGGCTGCAACCAGCCGCGCGTTTCCTTGGGAAAGCGGAACGCGGTGGCTTCCTCGCGTAGGTGTTGGATATCCTTATCGGCATCGGGGAGCCGATAGCGGAATGCCACGCCATCGTTGGATACCTGGAAGACGATATCCAGGCGGCGATCTTTCGCGTCGATCCAATGGAACTCACGGCGACTTGCCAAATACTGGTTATTTCGGCGTTTGCCGGTCAATAGCTCGTAGCGATCCTTTACTGTCGTCACTGCCCCGGCTTCGCGTAGGCGCAGACCGCGAGAAAAGTCGGCCTCCTTCAGCACCAACCCCAGAGGCGCGGGCTGCAAGACTTCCCTGCCCTCACGGTCGACCGCGTAATGCGGTGTTCCCTCCGCATCCAACGAGACGATCACACGTATCTTACCGTCCGGACTCATTACCTCGCCCAATTCTGGCGTGGGTTTGGCAGCGACCGCATGCGTTGCCGCGAGCAGCAACATCGACAAGATGACGCGTATGCAACCCCGCGGCACCCTACGTCCGTGCGGGCGCGCTGTAGCGTTCGAAGCGGCGGCCACCAGCGACCTCAGAACTACAGATTGCATTCCCATATCGAGCTAACCCTGTTGTGGACTATGTAGCGTCCGTTGCGGATCTTGTACAGCGGCACCAACTGCAGCGGTCCACCGTTACCCAGTGCTTCTAACGTCATTGTCGGCGGACGACCCTGCCAAGTTAAATAAAGTCGTGCGGCGAACATACGAGCGACGTACCGCGGCTTTCTTTCATCAGGCGACTTCCAAACGTTTGCGACGGATGTTTTCGAACAAACGTTGCAACAGACAGAACAGCAGCAACAGCACACCGATGGCGATGCGTGTCCACCACGAACTCAGCGTGCCCTCGAAGATGATCAAGGTCTGGATCATTCCCAGGATCAACACACCCACCAAGGTTCCTACGATGTAGCCGCTACCACCGGCCAGCAACGTACCGCCGATCACCACCACGGCGATGGCGTCCAGTTCCAGGCCCAGTGCGTGCAGGCTGTAGCCGGACAACATGTAGAAAGTCAGGACCACGCCCGCCAGCGCGGACAAAAACCCGCTCAGTGCATACACGCGCACTACCGTCGAGTCCACCGGCAAACCCATCAGCATGGCCGACTGCGCATTGCCGCCGATGGCATACACTGCGCGACCGAAGCGGGTGAAGTGCGCGATCACGATGCCGACGGCGACGACCAGCAAAGCAATCACCGCCGCCACGGAGAGCGAATAGCCACCACCGACGGGGATGCGCAGATAAGCCACCGTAGTGTGGAACGGATGATCGATGCTGATGGAATCCACGCTGATCAGATAGCTGGCACCGCGCGCCAGGAACATTCCCGCCAGCGTCACCACGAACGGCTGCAAGCGAAAGCGCTGGATCAAGGCGCCCATGCTGGCGCCGAACGCCGCGCCGAGTACCAGCGCCAAGGCAATCGCAGCCAGTGGGTGCCAGCCCGCCCGCTGGATCAACGCAGCCACCAGCACCGTGGTGAAGGCGATCACCGCACCCACCGACAAATCGATGCCACCGCTAAGGATCACGAACGTCATGCCGACGGCGACGATGCACAGGAATGCATTGTCGATCAGCAGATTCAAGAACACTTGCGGCGATAGGAAACCGTCGTACAGCGCGCCACCCGCGCCTGCCATCGCGAGGAACAACGCCACTGTTACCGTCAACGGCAGGAATTGGGGTGCTATCCGCCACGTCTTCGGGCGCGTCACTCCAGCAACCTGCGCAGACTTGGGAACATCGGGCAGTGCATTCATGCGCCGCCCTCCCCAGCCGGATGCCTGAACATCAGGCCGCGCACGCTCGCGCGAAATTCCGCCGACTGCAGCAGCATCACCACGAACACCAGCAGCGCCTTGACCACCAGATTGACCTGCGGCGGAACGCCCAACGAATAGATGGTGGTGGTCAGCGTCTGGATGATCAGCGCGCCGATCGCGCTGCCTGCCAAGCTGAAGCGACCACCAGTAAGCAGCGTGCCGCCCAGCGTTACCGCCAGAATGGCGTCCAGCTCCAGCAACTGCCCCGCATTGTTGGCATCCGCGCTCTTGACGTTGGAGCTAACCAGAATGGCGGCCATGCCCGCGCTAACACTGCAGAAAACATAGAGGCCTATCGTGATCAGCCGCGCAGGCACGCCGGCCACGTGCGCAGCCAGGGGATTGCCACCAATGGCGCGGATAAAAAGTCCCAATGCGGTTTTGTTCAATGCCAGATGCAGCGCCAGAAACACGCCCGCCACGACGAACAGCGAGAACGGAATGCCGAACAGGAACCCGTTGCCGAAATAGAAGTACGGCGGGTAGTAAAGCGTCAGAACCTGGCCGCCGCTGATCAACTGCGCGACGCCACGACCAGCGACCATCAGGATCAGTGTCGCCACGATGGGCTGCATGCCGACCTTCACCACCAGCAACCCGTTCCAAAGCCCGCAGGCCGCGGACACCGCCAACGCGGTCGCTATCGCCAACCACATCGGAAATCGGCTGACGGCGCCTTCTCCACCTGATCCACCCCCGATCATCCATGCTGCGACCGTCGCGGCGATGGCCAGCACCGCGCCCACGGAAATATCCAATCCCCGTGCGGCGATTACCAAGGTCATGCCCATTGAGACCAGGATGAGCGGTGCCGCACGATTGGCGATATCGACCAGGTTTCCGTACAGGTGTTCGTCACGCCATTGCAACGACAGGAACCCGGGATTGAGTAGGCCGTTGCCGATCAGCAACAGCAGCAACGTGGCGGATGGCCAGAACAGCGGATGCGTCAGTACGCGCCGGAGCCAACTGACTGATTGAATTGCAGGCGGAGTAGTCGATGACATCATCACTATTGCCCCGCGATCATGTCGAAAACGGCGTCTTCACCGCATCCGCCAGGCAGTTCGCCCACCTTGCGACGGTCGCGCATCACCGCGATGCGGTCGGAGACACGCACCAGCTCCTCCATTTCCGCAGAGATGAACAACACCGCCATGCCTTCGCGGGCCAGCCGTAGGATCTCGCCCATGATTTCCTGCTTGGCGGCGATGTCGATGCCGCGGGTGGGTTCATCCAGGATCAACAACAAGGGTTGAGTGGCCAGCCAGCGCGCCAGTACCACCTTCTGCTGATTGCCACCGGACAACAGCCCGACCGGCGTTTCCATGCTGGCGGTCTTGATGCCCAACAGCTCCACCCAGCCACGGGCGATTTCGTCTTGTTTCGCGCGTGGCAACGAACGCCGCAAGCCCTGTCTCGCCTGTAGCGCCAGCACGATGTTTTCGCGCACCGACAACTCGGCAACAAGACCTTCGCTCTTGCGTTCTTCCGGGCACAGCGCCAGTCCGCGCGCTACTGCGTCCGCTGGTCCGCGCCAGTTTGCCTGCGTGCCGGTCACTTGCATGTCGCCCTGATCGGCACGGTCCAGCCCGAACAACAGCCGTGCCACTTCGGTGCGGCCGGAACCCAACAGCCCGCCGAGTCCCAACACTTCGCCGCTACGCACCTCGATATCGAGGGGCGCCACCTGCCCGCGCCGGCCAAGGCCCCGCGCTTCCAGCACGGTGGCTTGCGCGGGCGCGGCTTCGGACGTTTGCCGCGCTGTGGGCACCATGCTCACTTCGCGCCCGACCATCGCCGCCACCAAGGCTGCATGCGGCAGTTCCGACGGCAGGTATTCGCCGACACGACGGCCATTACGCAACACGGTGATGCGATCGGATACCGCGTAGACCTGATCCAGGAAATGGGTAACGAACAAGATGGCCATGCCGCGCTCGCGCAGACGGCGGATCACCGCGAACAGTTCGCGCACCTCATCCTCGTCCAGGCTTGAGGTCGGTTCATCAAGGATCAACACCCGCGCCGAAACGCTCAGCGCGCGCGCAATGGCGACCATCTGCTGCACGGCAACCGGATAATCCGACAGCTGCTTCGCCGGATCGATATGCAGGCCGAGGCCTTCCAGCACCTCGCGCGATTGACGCTGTACCTGCGTCCAGTCGATCAGTCCCGTCCATCGCTTGCGTGGATAGCGGCCGGCGAAGATGTTTTCCGCCACGGTCAGGTTGGGGCACAGGTTCACTTCCTGGTAGACCGTGCTGATGCCCAGGTGTTGCGCATGAATGGGACTGGCCGGCGAGATGCCATGGCCATCTAGTTCCATGCTTCCCGCATCGGGCGGCAACACGCCCGTCAGCACTTTGATCAGCGTGGATTTGCCAGCGCCGTTCTGACCCATCAGTGCATGCACTTCACCCGCACGCAAACAAAGGTCCACGTCCTCCAAGGCGTTGGTGCCGGCAAAACGCTTGCCGATGCCGCGCGCCTGGAGAACGTGGGAGGAGACCGCTGGAGAGGTATCCCCAAAAGAGGACAAGGTGCTCACGCCAGTTGCACCCGCATGTTCAGTAACGGCGCGTCGGGAAGACCTGCGCGGCCTGTTCCCGCGTGAATACGGATTCCTCCACGACGATTCGCTTTGGCAGCGGACGGCCCTCGCGCACGGCCTTGATCGCATCCACCAGTTGTGGTCCGAGCAACGGATTGCACTCGACGGTAACGTTGAGCTTGCCGGCCATCATGGCCTCGAATGCGCCGCGCACCGCATCAATGGAAATCACCAGGATGTCCTCGCCGGGTTTCAATCCCGCTTCTTCAATGGCCTGAATGGCGCCGATGGCCATGTCGTCGTTGTGCGCGAACAGCACGTCGATGTTGCTGCCTTCGGACTTCAGGAACGCCTCCATCACTTCCTTGCCTTTGGCGCGGGTGAAGTCGCCGCTTTGCGAGCGCACCACTTGGAAGCGCGGGTTCTTGGCGATGATTTCCTTGAACCCTTCCATGCGATCGATAGCCGGCGCCGACCCCACCGTGCCTTGCAACTCGACGATGCGTACCGGCTCGGTGCCATCTTTCAACGGTGATTGTTCCAGCAGCCAACGGCCGGCCTTGCGGCCTTCCTCGACGAAGTCCGAGCCGATCAACGTGACGTACAGCGAATCGTCCGTCACCTTGACGGCACGATCGGTCAGTATGACCGGAATATTCGCGGCCTTGGCTTCGCGCAGCACGGTCTCCCAACCGGACTCGACCACCGGTGAGAATGCGATGACGTCCACGCGTTGCGCGATGAACGAGCGCAACGCCTTGATCTGGTTTTCCTGTTTCTGTTGCGCGTCAGAGAAACGCAGTTGGATACCGGCGCCCTGCACCGCCGACTTGATCGACTCGGTATTGGCGGTACGCCATTCGCTTTCCGCGCCCACCTGGCTGAAACCCAGCACGATGGGGTCAGCGCCGCCCGCGGCTTTGTCTCCGCCAGAGCATGCTGTCAGAGAGCACGCCGCCAACGTCGCCATCAGGCACATCGCGGCTAGCGCGAGATATTGCTTCATTTCCCACCTCCTCTTATTTCACGCTGGCGGCAGTCATGGCGCCAGCGCGCCACGATCGCCGCCCACCCTCCCAGGCAGGCGTGCAGGTCAGTTATTCGGTCAGGCGCTGGTATAGGCAGTCTTGACCGTCGTGTAGAACTCCACTGCGTAACGGCCCTGCTCGCGCGGGCCGTAACTCGATGCTTTGCGGCCGCCGAACGGCACGTGCGGATCCACGCCCGCCGTCGGCAGATTGACCATCACCATGCCGGCCTGCGCATGGCGTTTGAAATGGGTGGCGTACTTCAGCGATGTGGTCGCGATGCCCGCGCATAGGCCGAACTCGGTATCGTTGGCCATCGCCAGCGCGTGCTCGTAGTCGTCAGCGCGGATCACCGCGGCTACCGGACCGAAGACTTCCTCGCGGGCGATACGGTGTTGCGGCTGCGCGGCGATCAGCGCCGGGCTGAGGTAATGGCCTTTCGTATCCAGCTCCAGCAGTTCTCCGCCGTGCAGCAGCTCCGCACCTTCCTGGCGTGCGATCTCCAGGTACGACAAATCGGTGTCCAGCTGGCTGCGGCTGGCGACCGGCCCGATGTCCACGCCCTGCGTCAACGCGTTGCCTATTTTCAGCGAGGCCAGGCGCTTGCGGGTACGTGCAACGAATTCTTCATAGATCGGCGCTTCCACGATCAAACGGCTGGACGCGGTGCAGCGTTGGCCAGTAGAGAAATACGCACCGTTGACGGCGATTTCGACCGCCTTGTCCAGGTCGGCGTCCGCCAATACCACCAGCGGGTTCTTGCCGCCCATTTCGAGCTGGATCTTCAGCCCGCGCTCTGCAGCTTGGCGCAGCAGGCGATTGCCGGTGGGCACCGAACCGGTAAAGCTGAGCGCCTGCAAAGCAGGATCTTCTATCAGCGCTTGGCCGACCACGCGGCCGCTGCCGATGACCAGATTGAACACACCCGCCGGCAGCCCGGCGCGGCTGAGTATCTCGGCCAACGCCCACGCGCAGCCGGGCACGATTTCGGCTGGCTTGAATACCACTGTGTTGCCGTAGGCCAGCGCCGGCGCGATCTTCCAAGCGGGGATCGCCAATGGAAAATTCCACGGTGCGATGATGCCGACCACGCCGACCGGCTCGCGGGTGATTTCAACATCCACGCCGGGACGCGTGGATGCGAGCTTTTCGCCGGGAATGCGTAGCGCTTCGCCCGCGAAGAACTTGAATATCTGACCGGCGCGGGCGGCTTCGCCGATGCTTTCCGGCAAGGTCTTTCCTTCTTCCAAAGCCAACAACCGGCCCAATTCTTCTTTGCGGGCAAGTATCTCGCTGCCGACAAAATCCAGCGCATCGGCGCGCTGCTGCGGTGAGGTCAGCGCCCATGCCGACTGCGCCGCGGCCGCGGCGGCGATAGCACCGCGTACCTGCGCCGCATCGACCGCACCATACTCGCCGACGGGTGTCCCCAAGTCGGAAGGGTTCTCGTCGGCCGCGATATCCGCGCCGGCGATCCATTGGCCGTCGATGTAGCTCTGGAAGCGATGATTCATTCGTTTGATTCCCTGCTCTTCGTAGTGAGTGTTATAGCGAACGCACGCCGCCCAGCGTGAAGGCGCTATCGACACGTTGCAATGGATTGACGAGCGGAGCCCCCAATGCTGGCAAATCTATCTCGAAATAGTCGCCGGGTTCGGCACGGATTCCGTCGGCGAAACTCAAAGTGGCGGTACCGAAGAAATGCAGATGCACATCGCCGGGACGGCGGTGAGCGGCGTACTTGAAATGGTGGTATTCCAGATTGCGCAGCGAGTGGCACATATTGGCCTCGCCGCTCAAGAATGCTTTTTCCCACACCACCGCGTCGCCGCGCCGGATACGGCTGACACCTTGCAGGTCGCGCGGCAGTTCACCGGTGCGCAGTTCCGGCCCCACCGCGCACGCGCGCAGTTTGGAATGCGCCAGATACAGATAGTTTTGGCGTTCGGTAACGTGGTCGGAAAATTCGTTACCTATCGCGAAGCCGAGGCGATGCGGCGTGCCGTCTGGCCCGATCAGGTACAAGCCGACCAGTTCCGGCTCTTCGCCGCCGTCCAGCGCAAAATCCGGCGATGGCAACGGCGCGCCCGGTGCGACCACGATGCTGCCGTCGCCCTTGTAGAACCATTCCGGCTGTGCGCCCGGCGCATCGCCCTTGGGAATGCCGCCTTCCACGCCCCACTGGAACATCTTCATCGAGTCGGTCAGCGCGCCTTTGTCGGCTTGCTGCTTGAAGTTCTGATGCATGGCATCGCGAGCCGCGGCGCTACCCAGATGGGTCAGGCCGGTGCCAGTGACCAGGCAGCGGGCCGGTTCGGGGTGGGTCAGCGGCGACAGCACCCTGCCCTTGGCAAGCAAAGCACGGTAGTCCAGGGTTTCTTCACTTTCCGCCCGCGCCGCCGTGGCGTCCAAGGTTTCGCCCGTTGCAATGGCGGCATTGGCCAGCTGATAGGTGCTGGAGAACCCGTTCAGCCGCCGCATCCGGTTACCCGCTTCATCGACGACGCCTACCCCGTGGGCCCCGGAATCATCTAGGAATTGGATCAGTCGCATGCGCTCCGCCCGGTGATGGTATGTAGTCGCGGCCAGCATGCAGCCGATCGCGAGGATCCCATTCTGCGACCAAAGACAGATATGCAACAAATATAAATTTAGGCACAATCAATATGGAAATTCGTATCCGTTAAGGTGTCTCATGCAGCAAGGCAAGCCCTGGTACGTCCGCGCCCGCCTCAAGACCCGGCAGCTGATGCTGCTGCTGGCCTTGGATGAGGAAGGCAATATCCACCGGGCCGCCGACGCTCTCAACATGTCGCAGCCCGCTGCTTCCAAGCTACTGAAAGACCTGGAAGAAATGATTGGCGTGTCGTTGTTCGAGCGGCTGCCGCGCGGCATGCAGCCTACCTGGTACGGCGAAATCATGATCCGCCATGCGCGCATCGCGCTGTCCAGCCTGGGCGAAGCCGGTGCCGAGATCGACGCGTTGAAGGCCGGCTACATCGGCAGCGTGGGTGTCGGCGCGATCACCGGCCCTGCGATGACGCTACTGCCGGCGGCGATGACCCGGGTCACCGAGGAATATCCGTTGTTGCGCGTGTCGCTGCAGGTGGAAAGCAGCGACGTGCTGCTTGAGCGCCTGGCGCAGAACAAGCTGGACATCCTGGTGGCGCGCCTGTTCGCGCGGCACGACAAGCGCAACCTGCACTACGAGGCGTTGGCGGAGGAACAGGTCTGCGCCATCGTCCGTTCCCGTCACCCGATCCTGCAGCTCAAGGATCCGTCTTTGGCTCAACTAGCCGCCGCCGGCTGGATCGTGCCGCCCGCCGGCAGTGTCCTGCGTCACCGCTTCGAACTGATGTTCCAGAATGCAGGGCTTGAACCACCGTTGCGGGTAATCGAAACCTCCGCGCTGGTTTTCCTGACCAAGATGCTGGAGCAGAGCGACTACATCGCCGTGGTACCCGTGGACGTGGCGCGCTATTACGCCGACCACGGCATTGCCGCCATCCTGCCGGTGGAACTGTCCTGCAAGATGGACTCCTTCGGCATCATCACTCGCACCGATTGGCTGCTCTCGCCAGGTGCGCAGATCATGCTGCAAGCGCTGAAGGAAGCCGCCGCGCCGGTTTATGGGGTGCGTTTCCCGGTGGAAGAACAGCCGGTGTAGTGATCGGTGCGATCTGTAGGAGCGCCGTCCCGGCGCGAGCTCTTCCTTTCAGATCGCGATAGAAGCCAAGAGCTCGCGCCGGGACGGCGCTCCTACAAAAGCGAAAATCAAGGACGCCTCAACTCCAGCCCGCATCCACCACGAATTCCTGCGCGGTGCAGGCGCGGGCGTCGTCGGAGGCCAGGAACAGCACCATTCGCGCGATGTCTTCAGGCATCACCTTGTCGGGCAGGCACTGATTGCGCCTGAGTTCGCGCTCGCCGGCTTCGTCCAGCCACAGGCGGATCTGGCGTTCGGTCATTACCCAGCCGGGCGTGACGATGTTGATGCGGATACGGTCGGCGCCCAGTTCGCGCGCCAGGCCACGGGTGAGGCCATCGACTGACGATTTGGCCGTCGCATACACCGGATAACCGGCGGTTTTGGTCTGCCAACCCGTTGAGCCCAGGTTGATGATGGAACCGCCGCCCAACTTGCGCATGCCGGGCACTACCGCCTGGATGGCGAAAAAAGCGGCACGCTGGTTGATCGCCACGCAGCGTTCCCAATACTCGGGCGTAACCGCGGCCAGCGCGTGGCGGTCATCGCTGCCGACGTTGTTGACCAACACATGGAAGTCGCCCAGTGCCGCAGCGGCTTCGATCAATGTTTGCTGCAACGCAACGACGTCCGTGACATCGCAACGCCGCCACCACGGACGCGCAAAACCTTCCATTGCCAACCGCTCCACCAGAGCCGCGCTATCGTCCTCGGCAATATCGATAAAAGCCACCGCAGCCCCCTGCCGTGCGAAGGCTTCCACCAAGGCCGCGCCAATGCCGGAACCCCCGCCGGTGACAAAGATCCGGCGTCCGTGCAGGCTGCGGTAGGTAGCGTCAGGAGAGGGGGAGGATGACTTTGATGCTTCGTTGCTCATGCAGTGAAATCCTGATGGGGTCGAGTCGTCATACCGATATACAAAAGAATATCGATGCGTTCTATTAATTTATTTTTGCAATATCAATATGCCCGGTACGATGGCCGGCGTAAAGCGGTACCCGGAGCCACCACCGCGAATGGATGCCGGGGAAATCCACCATACAAACGGGGTTTCGCATGGGTGCTCCAAAGAAACCGGCTCGGCGCAGTCAGGCCTGGTTTGGACATGAAGGCAAGAGCGGGTTTCTTTACCGCAGTTGGCTGAAGAATCAGGGCTACCCGCACGACATGTTCGACGGGCGGCCGGTTATCGGCATCTGCAATACCTGGTCGGAACTGACACCCTGCAACGGGCATTTCCGCGAGCTGGCCGAGTTCGTCAAACGCGGCGTCTATGAGGCCGGCGGTTTCCCTTTGGAATTTCCGGTGATGTCGCCCGGTGAAACGCAAATGCGTCCGACGGCGATGCTGTTCCGCAACCTGGCCAGCATGGAAGTGGAGGAATCCATCCGCGGCAATCCACTGGACGGTGTTGTGCTGTTGATGGGCTGCGACAAGACCACGCCCGCGCTGCTGATGGGCGCGGCCAGCTGCGATCTGCCGACGATTGGTCTATCCGGTGGCCCCATGCTGAGCGGTAAATGGCGCGGTGGCGATCTGGGTTCGGGCACCGGCGTGTGGAAGATGTCGGAGATGGTGCGCGCTGGCGAAATGAGTGCGGATGAATTCGTCGAAGCCGAATCCAACATGCACCGCTCCAAGGGCCACTGTATGACCATGGGCACGGCGTCCACCATGGCCAACATGGTCGAAGCCTTAGGCATGTCGCTGCCGGAAAACGCCGCCATCCCGGCCGTCGACAGCCGCCGCAGCCGATTGGCGCAGTTGACTGGGCGACGTATCGTGGAAATGGTCAACGAAGATTTGCGCATGTCGCGGATACTGACGCGCAAGGCATTCGCCAATGCGATACGCACCAATGCGGCGATTGGCGGTTCGACCAATGCGGTGATCCACCTGCTGGCCATCGCCGGCCGCATGGGCGTGGACCTGAAGCTCGACGACTGGGACGAGCTGGGCAGCAAGCTCCCCTGCCTGGTCAATCTGCAGCCGTCCGGCACCTACCTGATGGAAGATTATTACTACGCTGGCGGTCTGCCAGCGGTGCTGCGCGAGATCAGTGAGCATCTGGATCTGGACGCATTGACCGCCAACGGAAAAACCATCGGCGCAAACATCGCCAGCGCGCCATGCTGGAACCGCGACGTCATCAAGCCACTGGCCGAGCCGTTCAAACCCGAAGCGGGTATCGCGGTATTGCGCGGCAACCTGGCGCCCGACGGCGCGGTCATCAAGCCCTCCGCCGCCTCGCCGCACCTGCTGCAGCACCGCGGCCGTGCGGTGGTGTTCGACAGCATCGAGGATTTCAATGCGCGGATTGACGATGAGAATCTCGATATCGACGAAAACTGCGTGATGGTGCTGCAGAACTGTGGCCCACGTGGTTATCCCGGTATGGCCGAAGTCGGCAACATGCCGCTGCCCACCAAAGTGCTGAAGAAAGGCATCACCGACATGGTGCGCATTTCCGATGCGCGCATGAGCGGAACCGCCTACGGCACCGTGGTACTGCACACCTCGCCCGAGGCCGCTGCCGGCGGTCCGTTGGCGCTGGTCCGCGATGGCGACATCATCGAACTGGACGTGCCCAACCGCCGCATACATCTGGAAATCACCGACGAGGAAATGGCGGCACGGCGCGCCCAGTGGAAGGAGCCTTCCCGCCCTGCCCGCGGCTGGTACAAGCTGTACGTCGATCATGTGCAGCAGGCGCACCTGGGCGCTGATCTGGACATCCTGGTCGGCGGCAGCGGCGCAGGGGTGCCGCGCGATTCGCATTGAGGTAATGCGGATGCAGCCGGCTGAATCGTCGCGCGAATGATGCCGCGAACCAGAACCGTTCGTGTGGGAGCGACGTAAGTCGCGACGTTGATGTTTTCCGGTCACGACTTACGTCGCTCCCACAAGGGTCGGTTCACTGCTTGCTCGGCTGAACCCGTCCGCAGCCGATCCAGCAACAGCAGCGGAGCGAGCTCCGCTCTACGGGGTAGGCTTGCAGCGTCGGCATAGCATCCTTGTGGGAGCGACGTAAGTCGCGACGTTGATGTTTCCGGTCGCGGCTTACGTCGCTCCTACAGGCAAGCAGAATCGCTACTGTCTCTTCGCCTGAACCACCGCCAAAACCAACACGCCGATAACCGTCCCCAACGCCATCCAGGAAATCGCGTCGAAAACGCCATCACCGATCAGCGCGCTCACCAAACCAACAATGCTGGCTAGCGCGATGACCGCTGGAATCCCAAAGGTACGGCGAAGCTCCGCCCCACTCATCGCATTGCCCCAGCGGGAGCTTCAGACACCAGCCCGCTCTCGAGTTCTTTCAGCCGAGTTTCGGTAGAGCCCCGCTTTGCCCACAGATACAGACCACTGACCAATACGAACAGCGTGATCAGGTCCAGCAGCGCCCACAACAACTTCAACGGCAGTCCGCCGTAGTCGCCGAAATGCAGTGGCTGCGACAGCAGCAGGATGCTCATGTAGAGCGGCAGTTCCGGTTGCGCGGTCAGCTCACCGGTCTCGACATCGACCAGCACCGGCTTTGTAATTCGTTCGGTAATGGGTGTATTGCCGTGCATGAAGACGCCGTAGTGATGCTCGCCGCTGTAGCCGGTGCCGGGGAAACTGACGAACGCCGGTTTCATGTCGGGTTCGGCAGCACGCGCCTTGGCGATAGCGGCGTCAACCGACGAGAAGCGGGACGGCTTGGGTGCATTCCGGTAGCGATCACCTAGTTCGCCCAACTGCTGTGCCTGCCACGATTGCTCCAGCGGCTTGGCCAGGGTGTTGATAGCACCGGTCAAACCGACCACCAGCGCCCAGGCCACCGTGACGACACCCAGCAGATTGTGCAAATCCAGCCACGCCAAGCGCCGGCTTTTGCCGGTGCGCAGCGTGCCGAACGACAGCTTGCGCATGAACGGTGCGTACAACACCACGCCGGAAATAATGGCAATCACGAACAGCAACGTCATCGCACCCAGGAACAACGTTCCTGCCAGGCCGACGAATACATCGGTATGCAGGCGGTAGATGAAGTACATCACGCCTTCATTGAACGACGGTGCCGGCAGTATCTCGCCAGTGTATTCGTGCAGGATCACCGAATGCATTTCCGGCGGCGGCGTATCCGGCCGCGCACCGGTGGTCACATAGACCATCGGTCCGTGGTCGTCCCAGCCGAAGAACAACGGCACTTCACCCGGGTAACGGGCAAGTGCTTTTTCGATCAACTGGTCCGCATTGGCGCGCGGCATACCAGCAGGCACCGGTTCGGCTTCAGGCTCCGCACCGGTGGCATGCGCGATCTCTTCCCAGAAGATCAGCGGCAGGCCGGTCGCGAACAACAGCAACAGAAACAGCGTGCAGACCAGGCTGGTCCACTTGTGGACCAGGAACCAAGCTTTGAGCGTGCTGCGCTTCATGCGATCAGGCCATGCTTATCAAAAACGGTACGCGACCGTGCCCACCAGCGTGCGGCCCATGCCCGTGAAGCAATCGCCGAACGCGCGACAGGGTGCGAAGTACTGCTTGTCAAAGAGATTGTTGGCGTTGATCGATAGCGACCAGTCACCGACGTCGTAGGAAACCAGCGCGTCGGCCAGGGTGTAACTGGGAGTGCGGAGGACGCCTGCAACGCCGGTGGATTCTGTCGGGCCCACATAACGTCCACCCAAGCCAACGCGCAAGCTGCTGTCATCGTTCAACGCAAACGTCTTGGCCGCCCATACCGATGCCAAGTGCTGCGGAACGTCGCTCAGGCGCTGGCCCACTTCGTCGGCAAAGCTGCTGCGCGTTACCTCGGCGTCGTTGTAGCTGTAGTTGGCGTTGAGGGAAATTTCTCCTTCAAAGGCGAACGCACCCTCCAGCTCGAAGCCCTGCGAACGGATTTCGCCTGTCTGCACGGTGTTGAGGACGTTGTCCGGGTCGTTGATCTGCCGATTCTTCTCTTTGATGCGATAGACATTGGCAGTCACCAGAGCATCGCGGTTCGGCGCCCATTTCACGCCGGCCTCGTATTGGTTTCCGCGAATCGGCTTGAAGGCGTTGTCGTAGAAATCCAGCCCTGGAACCGGCAGGAACGATTCCGAATAGCTCACATAAGGTGACCAGCCCACGGCGACTTCACCAATCACGCCAACTTTGAACGTGGTGGCCTCTTCGGTCTGTGCCGCCGAGCCTTCCGTCGTGGAACGTGCTCGGTCGCGGCGGACGCCCAGCACCATGGAGATGCGATCCGCATAGCGAATCTGGTCCTGCACATACAAACCAACCTGGGTATTACGTTGATTGGGGTCGCGAGAATATTCAGGTGCCACGACACCGGCCGACACCGGATTGTAGATATCGATAGGTGTGACCATGCCAAAGGCGGAGTACGAGCTCTGTCGGAAATCGCTGTAATCCACGCCGGTCAACAAACGGTGATTGAAAGCACCGGTATCGAAGTTGTACTCGGCGCTGTTGTCAGTGGTGAAGACTCGGATGTCCGGCCTGATTGCGTAGGCGTTGCGGTTGACGACGCGGTCGGCATCATCGATAAACGGATCAGAAGGGTTGCTGTAAACGTCCGGAAAGAGTTCCTGGAACGTGGTGTGGGCATCCGTGTAGCGCGAATTGCTACGCAGGGCGACAGAGTCGTTGAACTGATGCTCGATCAGCAACGTACCGGCATTCAGGCGGGCATCCAGGCGGTCGTAGTTCTCGTCGCCCAAAAAGGTGGAAACGTCCAATCGTCGCGCGCCGCTAGCCTGCAAGGTTGAAACCACCGGCAGGAACTGTTGGCTGGAGCCGGTTTCGTCCTTCTGGAACAATCCAATGAAAGTGATCTGTGTGTGATCGGTTGGACGCCAGGTCAGCGATGGCGACAACACCAACCGATCATCCGGTAGTTTGTCGGTCTGCATTCCGCTATCGCGAGCGACGGCGACGATGCGACCGGCCAGCGTGTCGTTGTCGTTCAGTGCACCGGTGATATCCACTTGCACCTGCTTGCGGTCGAAACTGCCGTACTGCAGCGCCACTTCGCCCGCGGACGTGAACTGCGGGCGCTTGCTCACGGCATTGATGATGCCGCCGCTGCCACCTGCTCCGTACAGTACCGAAGACGGCCCACGCAGCACTTCCACTCGGTCCAGCGTGTAGACCTCCGGGCGGGAGATGGGGCTGTAGTTGAACACGGTCCGCATCCCGTCCAGATACTGCACAGGGTCCAGACCGCGGATACTGGAAACGTCCCCGCGCGTATCCAGACCAAAGGATTCAGCCGTGACACCGGCGGTATAGCGGAAGACTTCCTGGACGTTGAGAGCACCCCGCTCCCGGATTTGCTCGGCTGACACCACGCTGATCGCCTGAGGGGTCTCGACCAACGCGGTATCGGTCTTGGTCGCGGTGACGGCGCGTTCGCCCACTACCGTTATCTTGTCGAGCATCGTCGCATCCTGGGCCAAAGCGGCGGGAATCGCCCAGCTAGCCGGCAGCATCAAGGAAACCGCCAACAGCCGGCGACGAGGAGCGCGATCGATCATGTTTATGTAACCCCATTTACATTTGGACGCGCATTATCGATTTCCAGCAACGCTAATGCAACTCGTTCTCAATGAAGGGGCGAGTTCACCTGGTGAACCTAAAGCCGGCTTGTAGAGCCGAGACCTATGTCCGACGGTCAATCGTGATTGGTGGCCGTGTCGGGATAACAACCTTGTGGGAGCGACGTAAGTCGCGACCGGAAACATCAACGTCGCGATTTACGTCGTTCCCACAAGGAATTTTTCGCGCCTTCGTAGAGCGGAGCTTGCTCCGCTGCTCTTAACGGATGGCTTCAGAGCTCGTACGCGAAAGCAGCGGAGCAAGCTCCGCTCTACGAGAAGTACGCTAAAGCGGTTATTCGCTATCGCAGGCCGCTATCTGCCAGTATCCCGCCTTTCCACTTCCCCTTCCGGCACATAGATCATCCGTCCATCATCCAGACGATACGTGATGCCGGCTCGTACCCCGCCGCCCTCGCCCATTTCCCCGGTGGATTCGTAGCGGGTCAGCTCTTCGCCGTTCTTGACGATCATGCGCATGTTCGCTTCGCCGGGATTTTCCACCACCACCACGTTCTCCTGCGAGAACGGGTTTAGCGGGTTGCGCACGATGACGATCATCAAGATGCCAATGACCACATCACTCAACCCGCCTGGGTCGAAACCGCGCCCGTACCTCGGACCCGATAGTGGATTTCGTTGACGCGGCGGAGACAGGTGCTTTGGTCTCGGCTGATCCTATCCGCGCCCGATCCAGCCACAGCAGCGGAGCAAGCTCCGCTCTACGAGGGCCCAGCGCGCAAACGGCTAGACATGGCCGATTTCGTAAAGGAAGTTCAGCCCTCTGATGCTCGCCACGGCCGCTGATCCAAACCACTGTGCAGCCACCGATAAAGCGCCGGCAACACCAACAGCGTCAGCAATGTCGACGACACGATGCCGCCGATCACGACAGTCGCCAGCGGCCGTTGGACTTCGGACCCAGCGCCGACATTGAATGCCATCGGCAGGAAACCCAGCGAGGCCACCAACGCGGTCGTCAGCACCGGCCGCAGTCGCCCCAGTGCGCCTTGGGTGATGGCGTCTTCGAGTGATGCGCCCTGCCCTTGCAACTTACGGATGAAGGCGATCATCACCAGTCCGTTCAATACCGCCACGCCAGACAGCGCTATGAATCCGACCCCGGCCGAGATCGACAACGGAATCCCCCGTAAAGCCAGCGCCGCCACGCCACCCGTCAGCGCCAAAGGCACGCCGCTGAACACGATGGCCGCGTCCTTGGCCGAACCGAACGCGGCAAACAACAGGCCGAAGATGATGGCCAGCGTCACTGGCACCACGATGGACAGGCGTTGGCTTGCCGAGATCAGCTGCTCGAATGTACCGCCGTAATCCACCCAATATCCGGCAGGCACTTCGACTTCCGTGGCGATCTTTTCCTGCAGTTCTTCGACGAAGCCGCCCAGGTCTCTTCCTCGCACATTGGCGGTGACGACCACGCGCCGCTTGCCGTTTTCACGATTGACCTGGTTTGGTCCCAACACCGTTTCCAGCTTCGCCACTTCGCGCAGCGGCACAGTACGCGGGAGACTCCCCGCTCCACTGCCTACCAAGCTGGATTCGTCGATATTGTTGCCGGCGCCCAATGGAATCGGCAGATCCGCCAACGCGGCCGGATCGCGCCGTAGCCGCTCGGGCAGTCGCACGACGATATCGAAACGCCGGTCGCCTTCGAAGAGCTGCCCGGATACTTCACCGCCTACCGCGGTAGCCACGGTTTCCTGCACCACGCTGGGATTCAATCCGTAGCGCACCAGCGCCTGGCGATCGGGAATGACGGTCAGCACCGGCAAACCGGTCGCTTGCTCCAACTTGACGTCGGCGGCGCCGGAAACCGTTTTTGCGACGGCTTCGATGCGCTCGCCCACTTCCACCAATGTGTCCAGATCGTCTCCGTAGAGCTTGATCGCCACGTCGGCGCGAACGCCGGAGATCAGTTCGTTCATTCGCATTTGGATGGGTTGGGTGAACTCATAATTGTTTCCCGGCAGCTCCTTCACCGCGGTCTCGATTTCAGCGATCAGCTTGGCTCTCGGCTTGCGCGGGTCCGGCCACTGCGCGCGCGGTTTCATGATCAGGAAGGTGTCGGCCACGGACGGCGGCATCGGATCGGTCGCCACCTCGGCGGTGCCGATCTTGCCGAACACCTGGTCGACTTCCGGAAAGCGCTGGATTCGTGCTTCCAGCGTCGCTTGCATCTTCACCGCTTGATCCAGGCCGGTGCCGGGAATCCGCAGCGCGTGCAGCGCGATATCGCCCTCGTCCAGCGTCGGAATGAACTCCATACCCAAACGCGTCGCAAGCAATCCGCAAAGCACCACCAGCACCGTCGCACCACCCATGACCCATGCCCGTCGCTTCAATGCCCACACCAGCAACGGTGCATAGCGACGTTTTGCCCAGCGCATCGCGCGGTTCTCTTTTTCATCGACCCTGCCGCCGAGGAACAAAGCCACGGCTGCAGGCACGAAGGTCAACGACAGCAACATGGCCCCGGTCAACGCCAGCACCACGGTGATCGCCATCGGATGAAACATCTTTCCCTCGATACCGCTGAGGGCAAAGATCGGCAGATAGACCGCGGTGATGATGCCAAGGCCGAACAGGCTGGGCCGGATCACTTCCGCCGTGGCCGAGGCGGTCGTATCGAGGCGCTCTTCCTCGGTCATCGGCCTGCCCAACCGCTGTTGCATTTCACCGAAGCGGCGTAGGCAGTTCTCGATGATGATCACCGCGCCATCTACTATCAGCCCAAAATCCAGCGCACCCAGGCTCATCAAGTTGCCGGACACGCCGCCACGCACCATGCCGAACACGGTGAACAGCATTGCCAGCGGAATGACGGCCGCGGTGATCAGCGCGGCGCGGAAATTGCCCAGCAGCAGGAACAGCACCGCGATCACCAGCAAGGCGCCTTCGATCAGATTCTTGGAGACGGTCTGGATGGTGCGGTCGACCAGCGTGGTGCGGTCGTAGACCGGCTTGGCGCTGACACCCGCCGGCAAACTGGCGTTGGCCGCTTCCAGTTTGGCCGCCGCGGCCTGCGCGACTTCGCGGCTGTTGGCGCCCACCAGCATGAATACAGTACCCAGCACGACTTCGCGACCGTTCTGCGTGGCAGCGCCATTGCGCAACTCTGGTCCCTCCGCCAATCCGGCAACATCGCGCACGCGGATCGGCACGCCGTCGCGTCGATCCAGCACGATATCGCCGATCGCATCTAGGTCAGCCACTTGCCCCGGCACTCGCACCAGAAACTGCTGTCCGTTGCGTTCGATGTATCCGGCACCGACATTCTGGTTGTTGGCCGCCACCGCCGTGACCACGTCGTGCAGCGTGAAACCCAATGCCACCAACTTGGCTGGTTCGGGCGTGATATGAATCTGCCGCGCGAAGCCGCCAATGGTGTTGACCTCGGTAACGCCAGGCGTGTTGCGCAACTGTGGACGCACCACCCAATCCTGCAGTGTGCGCAGGTCGGTGGCGTTCCATGGCGAGCCGTCTTTTTTACGCGCGTCGGGCTTGGCCTCAACGGTGTACATCAGGATTTCGCCCAGGCCGGTCGCAATGGGTCCCATCTCCGGCTCCAGTCCGGCCGGCAATTGCGATTTGACCTGCTGCAAACGTTCGGCCACCTGCTGCCGCGCGAAGTACAGATCGGTGCCATCCTTGAACGCCACCGTGACCTGCGATAAGCCGTAGCGGGAAATCGAGCGGCTGTAGTCCAGTCCGGGCAAACCCGACATAGCCGTTTCGATAGGGAAGGTGACGCGCTGTTCGGATTCCAGCGGCGAATAGCCCGTCGTCTCGGTGTTGATCTGGACCTGGACATTGGTGATGTCGGGCGTCGCATCGATAGGCAGTTGGGTGAAGCTCCACCCACCCACGAATGTCAGCGCCAAGGTGAGCGCCATCATCAGCCATCGATGAGCGATGGCGAACCGGATGATGCGTTCCAGCACGCCCGGAGTATCGGGGAGCGTTCTCTCAGTGGTCATGAGAAGCTCCTGATTTTTCGATGTCGGCTTTCACCAGATAACTCTGCTCAGTGACTACTTGGTCACCGGGTTTGATGCCGGACTGGATTTCCACCCGCTCGCCATCGCGCTTGCCCAGTTCCACCGGACGCACTTCATAGGTGTCGCCGATACGGATGAAGACCACATCCCAGTCGCGAAATGTCTGCAACGCCGTCAGCGGCACGGCCAATGCGACCGGCTGTTGTTCAACGGTGATGCGTGCCTTGACGGCTGAACCCGGGCGCCACAGTCCATCGGCATTGGCAAGGGTCGCGCGTGCCACCGTGCTCTGGCTGGCGGTCGCAGTGCCGGGCAACACTCGCTCCAACACCGTTTCGGCGGTAACGCCATCGCTCATGCGAGTGACCTCGACCGGCACACCAGGCACGATGTGCTGGGCGTCGGCGCCGAAGATATGCAGATCGACCCAGAGCGAAGACAGATCGGCGATTTCGAACAAGGCCATGCCCTCGCTTGCCACCGCGCCGACTGAAGCGCTGCGCGCCAGCACCACGCCGGAGATGGGCGCGGTCACGGTGTAAGTGGTCAGGCTGAGATTGCTTTCGATGGTGGCCAAGGGCTGCCCGGCACGCACCCGATCGCCCACGTTCGCGCGCAAACTGCGGATGGGGCCGGGAAACCGCGCCATCACGTGCGCGGCGCGGCCTTCGATGGGCGTCAGCAAGCCTTGCACTTCATGCTCGTCCGCGATCACGCCTGCGCCCACGGGCGCGACGCGAATTCCGGAATCCCGCGCTATGGCCGCATCGATCCGGGTACGCCCTTCGTAGCTGGGATAACGCCAACGCAGCGATTGCGTGCCGATCTTTGCCAGCACTTCCACGTCGAAGGAGTGCGGTTCGCCCACGACGGTGGCTGCCATCAGGCTGCCATCGCGGCTTGGGGTCAGGACGTGATTCTCCGCCACATTGCCCAAGCGGGTCAGTCGCACCTCGACGCTACCCGCAGTAGCAGGCAGCGGCTTGCCGCGCTGGTACAGCCACGCTTGGTATTTCGGCGGTGTGCCCTCTTCGGCGATAGCGAGTTCTACGGTGTAACCGTCCTGCTCCAGCAAACGGCCACCATGTGCGCCCCGCTTCGCTTCCTCGGCATCATGTGCATGGGCGTCCGTGCCCGCTTCGGTTTCTTCATGGCCATGCTCATCGTCGGATTGGCTGCACGCCGCCAGCAGGAAAGCCAATGCCAACGTGCCAAACAGATGTTGTGGCTTCACGGGGAAACTCCTATGGAGACAGATGCGGCGGGCTCGGCGACGAACGCCTGACCGGTGAGCCGCTGGATTTCGATCAGGGCACGCTGGGCTTCCAGCGCGGCTTCGAGACGTTGCTTGAGCGCAGCGGTGCGCTCGCTCTGCAATTGCGCCCATTCCAGATAACTGATGGCGCCCGCACGGTAGGCGCGTTCCGCCGCGGCTTCGGCCTTGGCGAGTTTGGGCAGCACATCCGAATGCAGTCGCGCGGCTTCCGATTGCGCGACGCGATATTGGCCATGCGCTTCTGCCAACGTCGAATACAACGCCAAACCTTGCGCTTCCCGTTCGATTTCGACGATCGCCAGTTCGGCTTCCGCCATGCGGATCTCCGGTGCCGCGCGAGCAGCGCCACCCAACGGCACCGAAACGCTGCCGACCAGGCCGAAGTCGCTGCTGGCTTGCAGACGTCGCACGCCTACCTGCCATTGCAGATCCGGTGCTGCCTGGCTGCGTGCCAATTGCAAGCGGGCCTCGCCTATCCGGCGCTCGTCAGCGAAGCGGGCCAACTCGGGCGTCTGGGCCAGCGCTTCGCTCAAAGCGGTGAAGTCGGCGATGGCGGGCAAGGCCAACGGATCGCCTGCGACCACACCGAACCCGGGATCACGCTCGCCCCATAGTGCCGCCAAGTGCTGACGCGCCGCCGTTGCACGCTGACTCGCCCGCTCGCGATCCAATTCCGCGCGCGCCAATGCGGCCTGCGCGGTCAGCACCACCGATTCCGGCGATGCACCAGCGGCCAGACGGCGCTGAGCCGCCGCGACGGTGCGCTGGCGCTGAGCGATATCGTGTTCCGCGATTCGACGCTGATGTTGGCTGGCGCTGACGGCCAGATAGCGCCTCGCCACTTCCGCCAGCAAATCGAGGCGCTTGGTTTCCCGCTGCATCGCCAATGCATCGATGCGGGTTTGGACCAGCGTGCGCCGTGCGTCCAGCTTGCCGCCACGCTCCAGTACTGAGGCCAATGTCAGGCTGATTTCAGCGCCGCCGAAACCGCTGGCTTCGCCGCTGCCCAAGGCGTTTTCGACCTCTAGGCCAACCAGTTGCGGCGGCCGCAGTGCCGCGCGTTCGGACTCAGCGGCCAGCAAGCCGCGCTGGCTTTCGATCAAACGCAGATCGGGGTGGGATTGGGCGACGCGCGCGAATGCGTCGTCCAGGGTCATTACTTCGAGCGACTGCGCCGACGCTTGCACGCACGGTACAGCCGCGAAGACGGCAATTGCCGCCAAACGCAACCACATGGGGATTCTCCAGATAAACCGGTCAATGACGAGTAGCCGGCATGGCGCCGGCTCTAAACGTCAGACGGCTATCGGGGGACGAAAATGGTCGGAAGACGCTTGTGGAAGCCGCTGCTCGACCTGCGCCGGCAGCGAGCCGCTACGCGCCGGAACGATGTCCGGAACGTGGGCGCCGTTGTAGATCGCGGTCAAATGGCCGCAGCAATGACTGGCATGCATCAACGCATGCAGGAAATCATCGGTCTCATCGCCTTCATCTCCGTGCAGACCATGCCCGGAGAGCAAATGCTCGGCGAAATCAGGACCCGTGAGATCGGAGCCATGTTCGTCGGCATCGTGCGAATGGCTCGATCCCGGGCCGACATCATGCAAATCGCTTACCGCTACCAGGATCGGATTCACCAACGCGGCCAGCATCAGCAACGCCATCGTGGATTGGCGAAGCAGAAGGACCAAGGTGCGGGCGGCATGACGCGGCATGGGCAACGATGCTACGGGAACCGCTGTGGGTTAGGCAATCACACGGCTCGCCGGGTGCCGTGCGGTCAATGCCTGACTTCCAAGGTTTGTTTCCATTCCCGTGGCGACATTCCGAAGGTTGCCTTGAAGGATCGGGACAGCGCTGATTCGCTGCCGTAGCCGACCTCGCTGGCGATGATCTTGAGCGAGCGTCCTTGCCTGAGCGCCTGCTGCACGAGCGAAGCTCGCCATCGCTGCAAATACACGCCGGGCGTGCAGCCCACGGCTTCCCGAAATGCATTCGCGAAAACGCTACGCGACATGCCCGCGCGCGACGCCAGCGCTTCCAAGCTCCAGTCTTCCGCAGGCTTTTCGTGCATGGCGACCATGGCCAGCCGCAACTTGGGATGCGCCAAGCCCGCCAGCATCCCGACCTGTGTCTGTCCACCATTCATTAGATGACGCAGGATCTGGATTAGCACCACTTCGAACAACCGATCCAACAACGCCCTGCGTCCGCACCGCTGCTCGAATGCCTCTTCGAATATCAAGGCCAGCACATCCTCCGATCCTTTGAGCTGCTCCAGCGGCAAGCACACAAACGCAGGCAGTGTGGCCGCGATCGGATTCGTGCTCCCGCCTTCGAACCGCAGATTGGCGCAGGTCAGTTCGGCGCCTTCTGTTGGATCCGTTACAAAGCGATGCGCCAGTGGCCGCGGGTAAAGCAGCAAGCTGGGCGTGGTGATGCGTAGGTCCTCGGCACCGTGGTGACTCACCACCACGGCACCGCGCTTGACCAGATGTAGTTGGCCGGTATCGCCTTCTGGCGCCAGGTCATTGATCCCGCACAGCATCCCCGAATGGAACATCTGGGCCCTTACTGAGAAGCGCTCAAACAAGGCTTCGAGCCGGTCGGCCATATTGATACTCCCGGTCATGTTTCTCGGATTATATGCCGCATCTCGTACCGCAGATGCTTCAAAGTACGTCCTACCAACAGGCACTTCCCACCCACCCCGATCCGCAACATCCCCAAGGAGCACACCATGAACCTTCTATCCCGCACCCTGGCCACCGCCGTACTGGCAACAGCCGTTTCCGCCTCCGCCGAGGCCGCACAGCCCGCGCAAGGCAACGTCGCAACCGGCAGCTACATCACCACCAAAGACGGCGTGCAGCTTTACTACAAGGACTGGGGCCCGAAGAACGGCCCGGTCGTCACCTTCAGCCATGGCTGGCCGCTGAACTCGGACAGCTGGGAATCGCAGATGATCTTCCTGGCCGCACAGGGTTATCGCGTCGTGGCGCATGACCGCCGCGGCCATGGCCGTTCCAGCCAGCCGTGGGAAGGCAACGACATGGATCACTACGCCGATGACCTCGCCGCGGTGATCGAAACCCTCGACCTCAAGGACGTGACCCTGGTCGGCTTCTCGACCGGCGGCGGCGAAGTGGCACGGTATATCGGCCGCCATGGCACCGCTCGCGTCAAGAAAGCCGCACTGGTCAGCGCCGTGCCACCGCTGATGCTCAAGACGGACAGCAATCCTGGCGGCCTGCCGCTCGAAGTGTTCGACGGCCTGCGCAAGGCTTCGCTGGACAACCGTTCGCAGCTGTACCTGGATATCGCGTCGGGTCCGTTCTTTGGCTTCAACCGTCCTGGCGCAAAGCCTTCGCAAGGATTGATCCAGTCGTTCTGGGTGCAGGGCATGCAGGCCGGTCACAAGAACACTTATGACTCGATCGCCGCGTTCTCGGCCACCGACTTCCGCGAAGACCTGAAGAAGTTCGATGTGCCGACGCTGGTAGTCCATGGCGACGACGACCAGATCGTGCCGCTGGATGCATCCGGCAAGGCTTCGGCCAAGCTGATCAAGGGTGCCGAGTTGATCGTCTATGAAGGTGCCCCGCATGGCTTGGCCGATACGCACAAGGATCGGCTCAATCAGGATCTGTTGAACTTCCTCCGGAAGTAAGTATCTGCCGGAAGCAACGTTGCGAAGTCAGAGAGCCCCGCATGCGGGGCTCTCTGCTGTTCGTAGGAACAACGTGACTCTGTAGCAGCGCCGTCTCGGCGCGAGCTCTTCGCTTCTAGCGCGATCTGACGGAAAGAGCTCGCGGCGGGACGCCGCTCCGCGCCCCGGTAGCCACTCAGCTCGCGTGATCAAGAACGCGCCGCAGCGCGTCCGAGTGGAGAACAGGCAGGCTTCAATCGCTATTCGGGCACCTACAGGTCGAATGACTCGGTAGGAGCGCCGTCTCGGCGCGAGCTTTTGCTTCTATCGCGATCTGACAGAAAGAGCTCGCGGCGGGACGCCGCTCCTACATGGGGAAGGCCGCCCCTACAAAAGCGAACGACGACGACCTGTAGGAGCGCCGTCTCGGCGCGAGCTTTTGCTTTTGCTTCCATCGCGACCTGACGGAAAGAGCTCGCGGCGGGACGCCGCTCCTACGGGAAAAGGCAGCTCTTACAGTGGGTGGCTCCTTTGGATTCTCAAAGTTCTTCCAACTCTCGGACCTCATTCATCGTGAGCTCTTCCTGCGGCGGATCACCTGCTTGAAGAAGATGGATACGCGTGCCATTTTCACCCGCACCCAGCCCGTCTTTCAGCACCTGCTGCGGGTCGTAGTGCCCACCGTTCTGGCGGCGATAAGGAATCACTTCGTCGGTGAAGAGACCTTCAAGTCTGTTGCGATAGCGCTGGGCGATCTCCGGCCAATCGTCCGACGTCAGTCGATCGGCCTGGTAGAGAACAAAGGGCGGAAGCACCGAAATACCAGGGTAGTACAGCGTGCCGTGCTGGATTGGCCACAACAGGTCGTCCAGCGGACCGTTGACGCCGCGCGGCCAGTAATGCGGTTCGCGCCCGCCGATCGTCACCGACAGCATCGCCCGCCGACCCAACAGATTGCCCTCGCCATAGCGGTCGCCCCAACGCTCGCCGCCGTGCACGCCTACGCCATAGGCAAAGCCATAGGCGAACACGCGCTCGACCCATCCTTTCAGGATGGCGGGTGCCGAGAACCACCACATCGGGAACTGGAAAATGATGGCATCGGCCCAGATGAGCTTTTCCTGCTCAGCCTCGATATCCGGACTCTGTGTTTTCGTTGCGTAACCGTGCTTCGACTCGTTCGCATAGCGGACCCGGTTGGCATCGACCGGGGCCAGGAAGTCGTCGGCATCGGCAACCGCCTTCCATTGCATCGCGTACAGGTCCGAGACCCGCACCTCATGGCCGAGACCGATCAGCGTCTCGACCGCCAGGTCTTTGATAGAACCATTGAGCGAGCGTGGCTCTGGATGGGCATAGACGATAAGAACATTCATGGCGAGATCTCTGCTGGATGCACACAGAATCAGGCTAGCCCGGGTATATTGGAAATGAATTTCCGATATTCCAGGTATTGCGGTGAATAATCTACGACGGCTCGATCTCAACCTGTTGGTGACGCTTGACGTTCTGCTTTCGGAACATAACGTCACCCGCGCGGCGGAACGCCTGAACTTTTCCCAACCTTCGGTCAGCGTCCATCTCGCCAAGCTGAGGGACATCTTTGGGGATCCGCTACTGCTACCCGGACCGCGAGGTATGCGGCCCACCGCCAAGGCTGATGAGCTGCGCGAACCTTTGCGAAAGGCGCTAGAAGCACTTGAACAAGCAGTATCGCCCGCCGGTCCATTCGATCCAGCGCAGGCTCGGCATACGTGGCGCGTTGCCGCAGCCGACTATGGTGAATCGACAGTTCTGTTGCCCGCATTGGCGGGCTTGCGCTCGGCAGCGCCCGGAACCCGGTTAGCTGTCGTACAAATGGTTCCAGCGCGTATCGCCAAACAGGCCGAACAGGGCGAGATCGACCTTGCCTTGCATACCACCGATGGCGCTCCTTCCGGATTGCACCAGCGGGCGCTCTTCACCGAACGGTACGTCCTGGCCGGGCGCGCGGGTCACCCGCGCTTGAAACGACGGCCCACGCTTTCGCAGTTCTGCGAACTTGAGCATGTGGTGGTGTCACCGGACGGCGGCGGCTTCCGCGGCATCACCGATGAAGTGCTCACCGAAGCCGGCTTGGCGCGTCGCGTGGTGCTTTCCGTTCCGCACTTTCTTTTCTTGTTGTCGGTATTGGCAAACACCGATCTGGTAGCGATGCTGCCTTCGCGCCTGATTCGTAACACCAGTGCGTTACGAATCGTCGAGCCACCCATCGACATACCCGGCTACGAGATGTCCATGCTCTGGCACGAACGCCGCCACCGCGATCCCGCGCATCAATGGCTGCGCGAGCATATCGCGACTTCGGTGTGATCCGTCTGTTTGGGTAGCCCGGGTAAGCGAAGCGCACCCGGGGACGCTTCACGCGGAAATTCCTCGTTCCCCGGCTGAATAACGGTATCTACTCGCTGCGGTTGTTCGCTATCTGGTCGCGCTGCGACGGGCTCTTCATTGCGGACGCTGAGCCGCTATCGAGGCGCGGTGCGGCCTTTGGCCTTACCCGGGCTACGGCCAACCGGCCGACGTCTGCTTTATTGCTCCGGCGCCCACACAAAGCTTTCGCCCTCTTTGCGAACATGGCCAAGACCCGGGAACGGAAAGTGGACGGAGTAGATGCGCAGGTTCTCATCGGCGGCGCGTTGCAGCAGTGCGCGACGGCTCGCTTCGGCGGTGGGAGCATTTTCGTCATAGGCGATGGTCCACTCGGGGCGCTGGACCGAAATCACGTAGTGGTGCGCCGAATCGCCGATGTAGAGCAGGCGCTGGTCGCCCGAGGTAATTTCATAGGCGCTATGGCCGGGTGTGTGTCCGTTGACTGCGACCGCAGTGACCAGGCCGGGCAGGATGGCCGCCCCAGGCTCGAACGTCGCCACCTTTGGCGTGATTGCCGAGACCAGATTGGACGAATCGCGATCGGCCTTGAGCGCTTCCCATTCCGGTGCCGAGAGATGGACAGTGGCGTTTGGGAAAGCAAGTGCGCCATCGGCCAGTAGCAGACCTCCCGCGTGGTCCTGATGGCGATGCGAAATGAAAATATCGGTGACCTGGGATGGCTCGACGCCGGCGGCAAGTAGCGAAGCCGGCAGTCGGCCGGCCTTGGCGAACGAGGCATCAGCCGCTCCGGTATCGAACAACAAAACCTGCGAATCGCTCCGGACCAGCAACGGCTGGATGCTGAGATGAAGCACATCGGTCGGTTGGCCCGCAGCGGCGAGCACCGCGGCTACATCACTGGTCGGCCGACCTACACCGAAGGTTTTGCCATCGTTGGCGGCGTTGATATCGCCGTCCTTCAGGGCAACCGCGTCCAGTGCGCCGATCTTGAAGCGGAAAATGTCAGGGCTTTGAGAAGTCTCGGCGCTCTCGGTAGGAGGAGCTGCCGGCGGGGCGGTTTCGGTTTCCTGGGAAGGCTGCTCTTGCGAACATGCGGAAAAGAGCATCACGGGAGCCAGAGCGGCAAGCAGGACGAAGGCTTTGTTAAGGATCATGGGGGATCGCCTGAAGGGGGATTCGTTGTAACTGTAGCGCGACAGTAATCCATCGGCGATAAACGAAATGGACAGGCGCCGTAAGTTTTTGTTTCAACTTACGACAGATCCGTCGTGACCAGCCATTCGGCTATTGAAAAGCGCTTCCGGCGCAGGCTGGGACCCAGCGCATTTGTGCCATTTTCCGGCAAAAGCCAACGACTTAATGGCTGATCAAATTTCGCCATCCGAAGCAGAAGACACTGGGTCCCGGCCTGCGCCGGGACGACGGAGGACGACTCTGGACAATCGATGCGCATGCGCTCTGGCTCCTCGCTTCCACTGGCGGCTACGATTCGATGGCGATGGCGATGTCGATTCCCGGCACCCTACTTCGTCTAATAGAAATAACCCAAAGAAAACCCCAGGACTCGTCATTTATGAATAGCCCTACGACCGCTTCTTCCATACCCATGGACCGCAACTGGCCCCTCGTTGCGGCGGGGGCGCTGATGGGCTGTGTGGGCGCGGGCGTGGTGTTCGCGTTGGCGGTGCTGCTGCAACCCATGAGCACCGCCACCGGTTGGTCGCGCGCCGGACTTTCCAGCGCGATGACCCTGGCCTTTATCAGCCTGGGCTTTGCCGGTTTCGGCTGGGGCATGCTGAGCGACCGCTATGGTCCGCGGGTGGTTGTGCTCAGCGGATCGCTGTTGCTCGGCTTGGCTTGCGTCTTGGCGAGCCGCGCCGGCAATCTGCTGCAGTTCCAACTCGCCTACGGTGTATTGATGGGCGTCGCCGTGGCGAGCTTCTTTGCTCCAGTGATCGCAGCCACCGCAGCATCATTCGAACGCCGTCGCAGCCTGGCGATATCGCTGGTGTCAGCCGGCGTCGGCGTAGCACCCATGACCATGTCCCCGCTGGTGGCGTGGCTGGTCAGCCACTACGACTGGCGCACCACGTTGCTGATTGTCGGGTTACTCGCCTGGGCGCTCACCTTGCCGGCCGTATGGTTCGTGCGCGCCGCGTCCGTGGCAACGGCGACCAGCGCTGACGACAGTCAGGTCGCGACCCAAAGCTTGACCGCCGGACAAGCGCTGCGATCCAGGCCCTTCATCATATTGGCGGTTACGTACTTCGCGTGCTGTGCCGCGCACTCCGGCCCGATCTTTCATACCGTCAGTTACGCGGTTGGTTGCGGCCTCAGTGTGACCGCCGCCGTCACCATCTACAGCATGGAAGGCGCCGCCGGACTCGGCGGCCGTCTGCTGTTCGGCGTTCTCGCCGACAAGGTGGGCGCCAAGCGCGTGTTGGTGGCCGGCTTGCTGATACAGGCGTTCGCGGCAGCCGCCTACCTGCGCGTGAACCAGCTCGACGGCTTCTATGCGGTAGCCATCGTTTTTGGCATGGCCTATGGCGGCACCATGCCGCTCTACGCCTCACTGGCGCGTGAAGCGTTCAGCCCTCAAATTCTGGGCACGGTGTTGGGCGCGGCCACCCTGCTCTCCAGCTTGGGCATGGCGTTCGGTCCATTGGCAGGTGGTTGGCTGTACGACCGTTTCGGCAGCTACACGTGGCTGTACATCGGCTCGATGGCGGTGGGACTGGGCGCGGTGGCAATTGCGCTGATGTTCCCGTCCGCGCGGCGGCGGAAGGACGATGGCAGCCTAAGTCCGATCCTGCAAGATGGATGAGCTGAAGTAGTAGTCGGTCCTACGTGGCCGACGCGCGCACTACCAGATCCATGCGTCGGGGGGATGGCCCCGACCTACCTCGACCTTCTTTCACGAACGGAATCGCCTGCTGCAAAAACTTCATTGGTCGCGCCGTACCGACTGGGCAACACTTCGTTCGCACTGTTGTTCCACGTCACCGATATAGGCCGCCGAATGAACCGATTCATCCTTGCGCTGGCAGCTTGCCTCACCGTATTGCCAGCGATAGCCGCCGATGTGGTCTTCACCGAAGTGCGCTATACCGGTGATGACGGCGGTCCATTGGTCGGCCCAACGCAGTACCGAAATCCGGTTGTCGCCGGTTTCTATCCGGATCCGTCCGCGATTCGCGTGGGTGACGATTTCTATCTGGTTACCTCTACGTTCGGCTACTTTCCCGGTCTGCCCGTCTTCCATAGCCGTGACCTGGTGTCCTGGCGCCAGATCGGCAATGCCATCGACCGCACCGATCAGATCGACTACGGCAAAGACGAGCTGACGCGGGGACTGTTCGCCGCCAGCATCAGTTACCACGACGGCACGTTCTATATTGCCAACACCTGCTTCTACTGCGATGGCGGCAACTTCATCGTCACCGCGAAGAATCCCGCCGGCCCATGGTCCGACCCGGTGTGGCTGGGGTTCGAAGGCATCGACCCCTCGCTGTTTTTCGATGATGACGGTACTGCCTGGATGCTCAACAACGGCATCCCCGAGGGCAAGATGCGCTACGACGGGCACCGGGCTATCTGGATGCAGCGTTTCGACGTGGCTACGAACAAGATGGTCGGCCCGCGCAAGGTACTGGTCGATGGCGGCGCCGATCCAGCCAGCAAGCCGGAGCATGTCGAAGGCCCGCATCTGTTCAAGCACAACGGGTACTACTACCTGACCGCCGCCGAGGGCGGCACCGGCGAGCAGCATGCGCAGATGATCTGGCGAAGCAAGCACGTCGGCGGTCCCTATGAACCTTGGTCCGGCAATCCGTCGCTGACGCAGCGCGACCTGAATCCGGCCCGCGCCAATCCGATCACGTCGACCGGACATGCCCAGTTCGTCGAATTGAAGGACGGCTCGTGGTGGGCGGTATTCCTGGCCACGCGTCCCTACCGCGGCAATCAGTACAACCTGGGCCGCGAAACATTTCTGTTACCGGTGACTTGGCGTGATGGTTGGCCCATGGTCCTGGCGCGCGGCGAACCTGTTCCCGTTGTGCTGGAACGGCCCGCACTGCCGCGTAGCCCCCAATCCGTACCGACCGGCGGTCCGATCGAATGGACCGAGCGCTTCACCGACGACAAACTGCCACCGCAATGGATGACGATCCACCCGCCGAAAAACGCGTGGTTTCGCACCGGCAGCAATGGACTGAAACTCACCCCCTCGCCCGCACCGCTGGGCGAGCAGGACAGCGGCAGACAACCCGCCTACGTCGCCCATCGCTTGCAGCACCACCGCGCGACGATATCGACAACGCTGGCACCCTATCAGCCAATGCAGGGCGAGTTGGTGGGATTGGCGCTGCTGCAGAACGAGCGCTACCACTACGTCGTTGGCTTGGAAGGCGATAAGAATGGGACGGCAGTAGCGTTGTATCGCCGTGCCGGAAAAGATCAGCCTATAACCGGAAAGCGCCTCGCCCGCATCGACCTGCCAACGTCAAAGCAACCTGTATCGCTACGTTTTCAACTCGATGGGCCACGTCTGGACGTTTTGTACTCCGTGGTTCCGGACCAGTGGAAGCCACTGGCAACCAACCTGGATGCCAGCCTGCTAAGCACCGACGTCGCCGGCGGATTCATCGGCGCGACCTTCGGACCTTACGCGCTCCGCCCGTGATCGATTCGCTTGCCTGAATTTGGCGACCAGGCTCCAACCCATTGCAGGAGCGACGTAAGTCGCGATAAGACTTTATCGGCAAAGCCCCATCGCGACTCACGTCGCTCCTACAGAACAAACAAAATCTGCTGCACTACGAATCGTTACGCAGCGTTTACCAACGTATGGAGATACTCGGCCCCGCTCGAATGCCGCGGGACCAAATCGCACCGGGCGTAGGCAATGTCAGAAGGACCGTGCTTATGAACGATCGCAACTACGCCATCATCGAAGCGCCATCCAATCTGGGGCTCAGGCCAACCGGCGTCGAATTATTGCCCCAGGCGTTGTTGCGCTACGGGCTGGCTGAACGCTTGCAGGCTCGTCATGCCGTCCGGCTTGATGTGCCTCGGTACAGCGATGCGCGTGATCCGGACACGCATACGTTGAATGCGCAGGCGATTGCCGACTGGTCGCCGAAACTGGCGGACGCTGTCACCGATGTGCTCGATCGGGATGAGTTCCCTGTCGTGCTGGGCGGCGATTGCTCCATCCTGCTTGGAACCTCATTGGCATTGAAGCGTCGTGGCCGCTACGGGCTGATGTTCATCGATGGCCACGCCGATTTTTATCAACCGGAGGCCGACCCCTATGGCGAAGCCGCTTCGATGGACCTGGCCTTCGCGACGGGACACGGCCCTGCCCTGCTAAGCGATATCGAAGGCCTCGGCCCATTGGTACGCGAAGAGGATGCGGTTGCTTTCGGTTTCCGCGATGCCAAAGACCAGGCCGAGTACGGCAGCCAGCCGTTGCCGGACGATCTGCTTTCCTACGATTTGGCCAAGGTCCGCGAACTTGGCGTAGAGGCCGCCGCCACCGCAGCAGTAAAGCATTTGACGCGGCCGGAGTTGCAGGGATTCTTCATTCATGTCGACGCCGATTGTCTGGACGACGATGTCATGCCCGCGGTGGAATATCGGTTGCCCGATGGTCTTTCGATCCAGGAACTACGGCGAACATTGGAGATCGCACTCGCCAGCGGCAAGGCACTGGGCATCGAGGTTACCGTCTACAACCCCAATCTGGACAAGGATGGCGAAGCCGGCCGCAGGCTTGTTGATGTGCTATCGGATGCGCTCTCGCACCCTAGCCAGGTCAACGCCGCACACTGAGCTCCGCTGACAGGTTCTAGCCGAACGCCGCGCTGGAGCTGAGCGGCCGGTCTTCAGCGGACGAATCCCGTGGCAGGTCCACGCCCTGCGTCGAAGAGGCCGCGGGGTTCGCAGCGGGGTCATATTCGCCCACCGGATGAACGCCTACTACGCTGGGTTCCACAAAGCATGGGAACACCAGCAGTCCCAGCGCAAGCCAATACGTGTGCATTTGCATGTTTGATCCCCTTTGGCAGAAGAAGCAGCCCACTAGCCCGGAGCGCCCATCGCCGGCGCATTCTAGTGGGTTTCCAGGCTGGTGTCCTGATGTTGAAGGCGCTCCTCGATGACGACGTCCATTCAGGCCTGGAAGGCGGCTCAGCCAGGGCATGCCGGATGGCGGGCGGCGCACCTCGCTTATGTCCCCGGACATCGGTCCCTACGCGACGACGCTGTGCGTCGAAACCTCATCGACTGCCGAGAAATGTCCACGCAGTTCGCGATTGAAGTCCGCCCAACGCTCCTCCGGGAAGAAGATACGCGCGCCTTCGAGATCGACCCACCGCCGGGTTCCAGGAATGGTCTGCCGCAGCCAGCGCGACCATTCCAGCGGGAAGTACACGTCGTCGGTACCCCAGGCGATCAGCGTGGGTGTCTGCAGCTGCCGCAGCCCATCCTCGACAGCCAGCGTGTGGCGGCAATCGAAAGCATTGACGAAGCGTTCCAGTTCCTTGAGACGCTTGGGGGAGTCCAGGAACGGCCCGATATAGGTTTCGATGATCTCGTCGCTCAGGTCCTGCGGACGCTCGTACGCGGGCGCCAACGCGTCTCGGTACACCGCCTTGTCGGCGCGCATGGCACGCAGCGTGCCTTCCAGACCACCTGCCGCCACCATCGCGACAAAGGGCTGGAATGCCTCCGGCGGCCAGTTGTCATGCGCATCGCAGTTGGTGAGTGTCAGACTGCGCAACCTGTGCGGATGGGTCGCCGCGAAGATCTGGCAGATGCCGCCACCGCTGTCGTTACCGACCATATCCACCCGGTCGATCGCCAGCGCATCCAGGAACTGCACCAGCATAGTCGCATTGGCGGTAACGGATACATCCTGCCCGTCGTTGGCCTCGGTATAGCCGTGCGCCAGCAGGTCCACCGCAATGCACCGATGCGTGTCGCTCAGCTCCGCCAGTTGATGGCGCCATAGATAACCGTTGAGCAGCACGCCATGCACGAACAAAGCGGTTGGCCCACTACCACGTTCGACGTAACTGACCACGCCCGAAGGCGTGGTCACGGTCTTGCGCTCTCCGAAAAATTCACGCGCGTCCATTACTTGCTTGCCTCGGCTTCGCCGAGCTTCTGCGCGCATTCCTCGCAGCAGACTTCAACGGTGCGTCCGCCAATGGTGACCTTGATGGCGTTGTCGTCCAGCGGGTAATCGCATGCGGCACAGGTTTTCTCGCTCATTTCCCTTCTCCAGTTCGCCCTCGGCTCGGGCATGCACAGGAGACCATTGCGCTAACTTTGTTGCTGTCGAAATCTTTAGCGAAATGCGTGGGTGGAATGCTTACGCGCTCTTGGAAAGCGCCTCAGCGCGGAACTGTGTTGGCGTACGTCCATAGGCCTGCTTGAAAGCGGCCGCGAAATGGCTGTGGCTTGAGAACCCGAGATCCATCGCCAGCGTCGACATGTCTTCGCAGTGCGCCAGCCGATCGAGAGCACGCGCCAATCGCAACCGCAAATGGTACCGATGCAACGGAATGCCTTCGACCTGCTGGAACGCCTGGGTCAGATACACCGGAGAACCGCCGATTTCCGCCGCGATATCGGCCAGCTTCCATTGGCGGCCAAGGTCGTTTGCGAGCAATACCTTCACACGATCTACCAACCTTCGCCGGCTCTGCGTGGCGCCGGTGGCGTGAGCCGTGCGCGGGCCCAGGCTGCGGCAGATCAAGGTCAACGCCAAGCCCTCCGCTTCCATGGATTCGATGCTTCCATGGCTCAAGCTATGGCGCAGCAGTGCCACCAGAGCTTGTGCACGCGGATCGATGCGCAACGACTGCACGCGCAAGGTCGGCTCCTCCGGCCGGTTCAACAACTCCACGGGCACCAGTTCGCGCAACAGTTCGGGTGCGATGGCGAGCGAGAGACATGAGTCTCCGCCATCCACCGGGTGGCTGACCTGGTAACCCTCGCCCGCATTGAAGAACAGTACGTGATTAGCGTCGGCAACGGATTGGTCGCTACCTACATGACGCAGGTACAACCCACGATAGGGAAACACAATGTGCGTGGTGCGCGCGCACTCCTCAGCGCTGCGGTGACGGCAGTGACCCTGGCACAGGACGTCGTTCACCGAAATGGTGCCTGTATCCAGCAGTGGATGAATCACAAACTCCGACATTGCAACCGGTCCATGTGGCAGAGGTCCGCGCCCGCCCGAACGGCTTATTAGAACCGGACCCGCGACCGGACACTATCGTAATCTTTAGACGCTTGGCCACCGAGTAACTGCGTAGCCCGGGATGCAGTGAAGGGCATCCGGGATCACTCTCCGCAGCCAGCGTTCCCTTCATGCCATTGCCACTGGTTATCCGGCTTTATCGACCAAGTCGCGAATATATGCCTCCAAGGTTATCGAGCCCCGCAATGCGTCGTCGGGCATGTCAAAGCCGCTGTCGACACTGACTGCGGTCATTCGCGCATACGACTCTGCCGCAGCCTCGGAGAAACCGAGGGCACGGTAGGCCTCCTTCCAGTTATCGCGTGGCGTGACCTCGACTTCCACTGGCCGGCCGAGCGCTTCCGAAAACGCATGCGCCACGTCAACTGAGGAATAGCGCCGGGGCCCCTCCACGTAGCGGATGCCGATATCGTCGAGGGGAGACGTTAGCCTCTGGGCTGCCACATCACCCAGGTCGCGCGGAGCGGCCATGGGAATGGCCAAGTCGGCGGGAAGCATCGTCGGCAGCTTGCCCGCCCCTCGGACAGAGTCCAGCAGACTATCCCAGTTACTCATGTAGTAAGCCGCGCGATTGATCGCCGCCGGAATCGATAGCCGTCGCAGCCCTTCTTCAAGCTCCCACAGAACACTCAAGTCGCCGATGCGGCTGCCGGGCTGCGCGCCGCCGGTCGATTCCGCGACGACTTTCTCCAGCCCTGAACCTTCCAGCGCAGAGAGAATGCCAGCCACCGTCCGTCTCTCGACCACATCGGTGTCAGTCGTGATGTCCGCAGGGGGATTAAGTAGAAAAGCGCGGCTCCCGCGCCGGAATGCAGCGCGCAGTGAGGCAGCATCGTTGACGTCCGCCTCAGCGATCTCGGCTCCTTTCGCACGCCACGCATCCGCGCGGTTCGCATCGCGCGTGACGATGGTCACCCGCTCGCCACGAGCGAGCAGCGTCTCAGCCGTCGCGGAGCCAACATGTCCCGTTCCACCCATGATGACGTACATCCGTATGCCTCCTACTAGCCGCAGTCGGAAGAAAGTTTCCATAGTTTGCACGTCGGTGCATGGGTGAGCGGGTGAAGAACCCTACGCTTCGCGATATGCGGTGGTGCAGGAGGTGGCATCATCGACCCGTGATCACCAGAAGGAGCGCAAGACCATGTCGTTCGATCTCAGTCTCTCGTATCCGCAATGGCAAGGGTCGGGCCGGCACCAGAACCTCCCGCGCGGTGCTGAAGCGGCCGCTGCGGTATGCGCGCGGTATGCGCCCTTGGCAAGCGTTCCACTGGCGGATGGCCACGTGGAGACGGCTCACGGCGTAAATCGTTGGGACGCGATCTTTGCGCAATTTCGCAGCGCCCAGGACATTCTCGCGCGCTCCGGCGCTCGGCGCGTATTAACCGCCGGTGGCGATTGCGCGGTCGATGTCGCGGTGATCGATTATCTGCACGGCGTGCATCCAGACCTCCGCGTGATCTGGATTGATGCCCACCTCGACGGCAACACGCCTGAAACCTCCCCTAGCGGCAACTTCCATGGCATGCCGGTAAGCGCGGTCCTGGGGCGCGCACCCGAGCCGATGCGTCCCTTCCTGGGCACGCCGATCGATCCAGCCCGCTTCCACTATTTCGGCGTCCATGTCGGGGACGATGGCGACTGGGCACTGCAGCGCGAGATGGATTTGAAACTACTGGATTCACAGACGCCTATCGACGGCCCCGTGCATATCCATTTCGACCTGGACGTGCTCGATCCACGTGAATTTCCTTTCGTCGCCTACCCCGATGGCCGCCTGGGAATCGAAGACGCCATCGCCTTGCTCAGCCGTATCGCGCGCGAAGCCGACGTAGTCGGCTTTACCGTGACCGAATTTGCCCCAGCGGATGACGAGGAAGCCCGCGAAGGCAGTCAGGTGATTGGAAGGCTCTGCGAGGCGGCCGTTGGTCCGGAACTGGCGCGCTAATCCAGGGATCGCCAAACTACATCCAACGGCGAGTTATCGCCGCTGGATATCAAGCGAAGTCACCTGCCATCGTACGCGGCGTGAAGCGCGGCGATGTCGAGCTTCTTCATCTTCATCATCGCCTGCATCGCTCGCGTGGCTGCGTCCCGGTCGCGGCTGTTGTACATCTCGATGACCTGCGGCGGGTATATCTGCCATGACAGGCCGAACTTGTCCTTCAGCCAGCCACAGGGCCCTTCGCTGCCGCCAGCGCTGAGCTTGGACCAGAGTTCATCGATTTCGGCTTGCTCTTCGCAGGCGACCATCAGCGAAATCGCCTCGGTAAATGGGAAGCCCGGACCCGCGTTGAGTGCCAGCAAGGGTTGTCCCTCGATTTCGAACTGAATCGTCATCACCTTGCCCTTGTGCGAGGGCACTGCGTCACCGTAGTGCGAAACTTCCAGGATGCGGCCGCGCTTGAAGATCGACAGGTAATGCGCCACCGCCTCCTCGGCATTGAAGTCGAACCAGAGGCATGGGGTGATCTTGGCTGGGGCGTTCATGGGCAAGGACTCCTGGGTGTGTAAGGGCGCAGAACCGCGCGGGTGTAGTGGGACGACGATCCACCAAACCCGAATTCGACATCATGGTCGTGGGAAACCGACGACTGCTTCAAGCCGGACAAAATCGGATCTGGCCCCGTTCAAGCGCCGAGGCAGCTCTATGCAACGGAAATGCCTTGAAGACGAAAGAACGACAACGGGTCAGAACAACCACGCTGGAAGATGATCCGGCCGTTCTGGACGTGGAAGAATCCGCAGACAAAGCCGAAAAACCATGGGTGCCGCCGGGTCGTTGAGGCCAGCGCTGTTGAACTTCAGAATCAGCGCCTGGTAGCGCGGCTCATTTGGCTTTGGCTGCTTTCACCGCGCCTTTCGTACTCTTCGATGTGTTCAACGCCACGGCTGCGCGAATGAGCGCCTTGAAGGCTTTCTCATCGATCTTGTCGTCTTCATGGATGTCGATGGCGCGCCGTGTGCCGCCATCAAGGCTGGAGTTGAAGAGGTTGGCAGGATCATCCAAGGAGGCGCCCTTGGCGAAAGTCATCTTCACCTTGTCCTTGTACGTTTCACCGGTGCAGATGATTCCCGCGTGCTCCCACACCGGAACCCCCAGCGGGTTCGATGGCTTAATCCACTTCACTTCTTCGACGATTTCCGGGTCGGCCTGCTTGATGAGGCCGCGGATGCGGGAGAGGATCTCTCCGCGCCAATCGGCCAGTCGCCCGATTTTCGTGTCGATCAGCCTGGAGGGGGAATCTATTAATTGTTCGGCCATGGTGTCGCTCCTTTACATGATTGATGTAGACCTGCGCCGAGACGGCTGCCGTCACTCTTGTGCGCCGGAACTTCGGCCACGGCGCCACTTGGCGACATAAGGCAGGACGAACATGTACCACCCCGTGAGCAGGAGCAAGCCTAACGGGAGCAGCGCCGCCACGCCCGCCCAGACCGGATAGGGCTCTTGCCCTACGACAAAGAAATTGGCGATAAAGCCAGCAGTGAAGGCAACAGCCAGCCAGCGATGGATCCGACGAATCCAGATGTTCAATGGAATCTCCCGTGAAAACGCCCCAAAGCGATCATCGCCGCGCCTCGACCATCTTCCACCCATTTCCGGATGGATCGCGAAAGTTCGCGTCGACGTTGCCATAGCGTTCCACCGGTTCCTGCGTGAACTCGACACCGCTGGCACGCATTTTTTCGTAAGCGCTGCGGCAGTCATCGACATTGAGGACGAGCGGTGGCATGGCACCCTTCGCAACAATTTCATTCACCGTCTGAGCGGTCGATGCGTCGAGCACCGGCGCCTGAGGTTTGAACAGGCCCAGCTGGAAAGACGGCTGGTCCGGATGATGCACCGTCAGCCAACGGTAATCGCCATTGCGCGCGTCGGTATGGACGTGGAATCCCAGCTTGCCGACATAGAACTCGAGGGCTTCGTCCTGGTCGCGAACGTACAGCCCCATCACTCCAATACCCTGGCTCATGAAACCTCCGATTTGTTTTGGGACGCCTTTGTAGCACCCGCGTCCTGCCTCCGCTTCTCCGAAACTGCGGTCGTGAGACCGGGGCGGTAGGCGGCGCTGATGTAGCAAGCCGGCACTCGCTCGAGTTCCTGCCGGGCGGCTTTTTCGCGCGCACGCAGCTCACCGGGGCTTTCGCCGGTGACGTCGCGGAACGTGCGCCCGAACGTACCCAGGCTGTTCCAACCCGTCTGCAGTGCGATATCAAGAATAGGCATATCGGTGTCGCGGAGGAGAGCCTTGGCCCGCTCCAGCCGACGCGTGAGCAGGTAGCGGTGCGGCGGGACGCCGAAAGCCTCTTTGAACGACCTCGCGAAATGGGCCTCGGAGACACAGCTCACCGACGCCAGCCGGCTGACGGGCCACTCCTCGTGCGAGGCGGCGTCCATCCGGTCCTTCGCGCGCAGCAGGCGGCGCAGCAGCTCGGGGTCCTGGCTTATCCGTCCCGGCAGCTGTTTGCGCTCGGGCCCTGTTTCCATGGGCAAAGGATCAGGCGCCTTCATCGAAATCCGCGCCCCCGCTTCCGCTCACGCGCACATGCAACCGCACCCAGGCCGCTCACATTCTTTCGCCTGGCAACTGGCTGGCTTGCTTGACCCAATCGGCGAACTGAGCCTGGTCGAACGAGTCGTCTTCGTGAATGTGGAAATAGCGCACGTCCTTGTGCTTGGACTCGACAGTTGGAGCCGGATCCAGCGAGGCGCCGCGGAAGAACGCCACTTTGATGTACTTGTCGAAGCAGTGAAAGCTGAGGAACCAGCTGTCATCTTCTATGCCATAGAAGGGCGAATTCCATTTGACCGCCTTGCGCACTTTGGGAACAGTGCGCGCGATGATCGCGTCGAGGTGTTGCCCGACTTTACTTTTCCAGCCCGGCATCGCCGCAATGTACGCCTTCACGGGCGCGTCGCCGTAGCCTTTGGGGATCTGTGGGTTACCGCCTGAGAGAAGCGCCGGCTTCTTCGCGGCCACCGCAGGGGTCTTGCTCTTGCTTGCGCTAGCCTTGGGCGATGCTGCGCGCGCACGCGATGGCTTCTTCATCGTTTTGGCGGGTGTCTTCGTGGACTTGCGGGCGGGTGACTTGGCTGCGGTTTTGCTCGGTTTGGCTGCATTCGTGGCGGCACGCTTCGTCGCAGCTTTCTTTGCCACCTTCGCGGGCTTCTTGGTCGTCTTGCCGGTCATTGTCATCACTCCGACGGATCTCTATCCGTAACCAAAGATGCCTGATTATAGGAGTTGTCCTGAAGGGCTAGTGCCCGGGAGCTACCCGACAAACACGCACCTTCCGCCACGTCTCCTCGCCTTCGTAGGAGCGCCGTCCCGGCGCGAGCTCCTCGCTTTTATCGCGATCTGACGGGAAGAGCTCGCGGCGGGACGCCGCTCCTACAAAAGCGAAGGCTCCGCGGCCCTGTAGGAGCGCCGTCCCGGCGCGAGCTCCTCGCTTTATCGGGCATGCGTAAGTCGCCGGCAATAGCCGGCGACTTACGTACAATCCATTGATGAAACGCAGTCGCTGCCTTACGGCGTCAACGTCAGTGCATTCGCGGCGGTGATGATGCCTTCGCCGGTGGCGTTCTCGTCCCAGCAGACCTCTTCCGACGCACCGCCTGGCAGCGACAGCAGCGCGCAGCCTTCGCCCATCGGAAGTGCCGCGGTTTCCAGGATGTCCTCAACGTCGGCCTGCAGCAACGTCGGGTTTTTCTGCAGCATCAGTGCGGCAATGCCTGCCACGTGCGGCGAGGACATCGAGGTGCCGCTGAGATAGAAGTACGACGTCTTGCCGCTCTGCGTCTGGTACGGACCCACGATCCATGAGCCGGGTGCTACCACGTCCAGGTCCTGCCCCGCCAGTTCACGGCTGGAAAAATCGGCGATGTGGAAATCGGCAACTGAAGTGGGATTAGGAACGTCGTCTGCGTTCCACCAGTTGTTGGGGTTGCCGTCCGCGCCCGGTTTCCACTGGCCGTTCCACCCCGATGCGGCGACCGAGATCACTGGCTCGTAAGCACCGGGATAGCCCATGCCGGCCTCGCCTTCATTACCCGCCGATGCAACGATGATGACACCCTCGCTGATCGCGTAATCGATCGCGGCTTTTTCAATGGCATCCAGTTGCGATCCGCCCAGGCTCATGTTGATCACTACCGGGGCGTCACCCAGCGCGCCGCTGGCCTTGAGGTCGGCGACGTACACAATGCCGGCCGCGACCACCGATGACCAGCCTGAGCCGTTCTGGTTCAGTACCTTGACCGGGATGACGGTCGCCAACGGTGCGGTGCCATTGATAGGGATGCCATTGAGGCTGTAGCCCAGGATGGAACTGGTGACATGAGTGCCATGCGAGTTCTGGTCGTGTTCCCACTTGTTGGGCGGCTCGGACACGTTGCCGTTTTCTCCGCCGCCGCCGTTGAAGGCCTTGGCGAACTGACTGGCGATGCGTTCCTGCGGGAAGTATTGCCGCCATGAATCGAGCAATCCGGTGTCGAGCACCGCGACGTAGATGCCGCTGCCGTCATACGGAATAGTGCGCCCCTGCCCCAGGTTGGTGACGTCGACGGCGTCCTGGTCCCACGTGCTGAGGCCGTTGACGAAACTGGGGACGCTGACGGTGTCCACCGGTGAGCCCTTGCGCTCGGCGTCAGGATTGGCGGCCAAGACGAACGGAAGCGCCCGGACGTCGTCCAACTGACTCTCCGTAGTACGCAACGTGACCGCGCCAATCTCCCCCAGCACCTTGCCCACGGCGCCATGGGCGCTCAGCTGCGTCAGGACCGCAGGCGATGGATCGGTATTGAGCAGCACGTTGACGCCAATCTGGCGAGAAGCGGGGGCGGCTTGCGCGGTGGCAGAGAACAGGCATGCCAGAGCCAGAACGTTCAGAGCATTCTTGATCACGGGAACCTCCTCAATTGAGCCCGTCGAACGGGCATGAACAGGACATTCTTGCTACGGAGCAAACGCAGCCAAGGCGGCCGACCGCTTCCTGTGGCTGATTCCCAAGTGAGTTCCCCTAACCGATGCGTGCGCTCTCCGAGCCGGGAGGATGCGCGCGCGTTTGTTGATGCGGCGTGATTGAGCACAGCACCGCTTTATGCAAGACGTAGGCTGATGCGGCAGGGCACAAAACGGGAAGTAACTGCGAATACACCGGCATTTTTTCCTCCCCACCGTGCGCTGCGCACACTGCGCCGCTGCGTAGGCGCTGGGGGTTCGTCATTGCCGTTGCTTTTCTGAAGAGCAACAGCAAATCCCCCTCAAATGCTTTTCAACCGCCGAATGGCGGGTCATCCCCCCTTTAAAAAGGGGGAGGCAAAGCAGGACCTCTGACCTCTGACCTCTGACCTCTGACCTCCGGCCTCTCGCCCCTTCGCCCTTCGCCCACCAGTCCTACCTAACCTTGACGATGACCTTCCCTCTCGCGTGTCCCTCTTCGACGTAGGCCAACGCTTCTTTGGTCGCTTCAAAGGGAAATATCCGGTCCACGACCGGTCGTATGTGTTCGGCATCGATAAGTGAACCGATCTCGCGTAGTTGCTCTCCACTCGCTCGCATGAAGAGAAACGAGTAATTCACGCCAAGACGCCTTGCGCTTTTCCTGATCCGGTAGCTCAACAGACGCATCGCCAGTCGCAAAATGCCGTTGGCGCCCGTTTCCCTGGCGAAGTCTGGATCGGGAGGACCGGAGATCGAAATGACCTTTCCGCCAGGCTTCAGTACTCGCAAAGACTTTTCGAGCACTTCTCCGCCTTGCGTGTCCAGAACCAGGTCGTAGTCACGCAGGATCGTCTCGAAATGTTCTTTCCTGTAGTCGATGACGATGTCCGCGCCCAGGTCCTTGACCCAGTCGAGGTTCGCCGTGCTGGTGGTCGTGGCCACGGTCGCCCCAAGATGCTTCGCCAACTGGATGGCAATGCTTCCGACACCACCGGAGCCCGCGTGGATCAGCACCTTCTGCCCGGGCTTCACATTGGCTTTTTCGACCAGCGCCTGCCAGGCGGTCAAGCCGACCAGCGGAAGGGAAGCCGCCTCTTCCATGGTGAGGCGCGCGGGCTTGCTCGCCACCGCGTCTTCTCCCACGGCGATGAGCTCGGCAAAGGTGCCGATCCGATTCGCATCGGGTCGCGCGTAGACCTCATCGCCCGGCTTGAATCGCCGTACTCCAGAGCCGATTCGAATGACCATGCCGGCCAGATCATTGCCCAGGATGAGTGGCAAGCGATAGGGCAACAGGGCTTTCAGCTTTCCGTCCCTGATTTTCAGGTCGAGTGGATTGACGCTGGCGGCGTGTATCTGGATCAGTACGTCTTTGTCGCGCAACGCCGGCTCCGGCATTTCGCCCGCCCGCACAACCTCGTTTTTTCCATAGCGGTCGATGACGAAAGCTTTCATGGCGTTTCCTTTGTGAACGGTAGAAGACGAAGCGGACACCAGGCGGTTACGTGCTGGCTCCGACAACGCGAGGCGGCGGCGCCATGGTGTCGAGCCTCATGTCTTTCCGAATGCCGGCATCCAACATGCCGGCAGGTGCAAACCTGCGCAGTAGTCGCAGGCGATTGGCGAGTGTGCCTGCCGTGTACCGTAGCTTTGGCCGGGCGGCGGTGGCTGCTTTCAGAACGACGTCGGCGACCACGGCCGGCTCGTCGGCACCTTTCATCACCTCGCTGATCACGTTGTCTACGAGTGCGCGGGTTTCGCGATACTCATCCAGTGGCGCATCGGGGGCAAGGAAGTTCGCGTCGAACTGCGTCTTCGTATAAGCGGGCTCGACAACCGATACCCGGATGCCTCTTGTGCGCAACTCATGATCGAGGGATTCCGAATAGCCTTCAACCGCATGTTTCGTTGCGGCATAAAGGGCGCCAAAGGGCATGGGAAGAAAGCCAAGCACCGAGCCGATGTTGATGATCCGGCCGTGGCCCTGCCGCCGCATATGAGGCACGACGGCACGCGTCATCCGAACAAGCCCAAAGAAATTGGTCTCGAAAATCGCCTTGGCTTGTTCGATCGAACTCTCCTCCGCTCCGGCAGGCGCGACGCCGAAGCCGGCGTTGTTCACCAGCAGGTCGATGCGGCCTTCCCGTGCGATGAGTTCCTTCACTGCGGATTCGACCGACTCATCGCTCGTCACATCGAGCGGCAGCATGGCGAAAGACAGCTGCCCTGACTGGGCGCCGCGTCTGCTGGTGCCATAGACCTTGTAGCCCGCAGCTGCGAGCCGCTGCGCGGTGGCTTTGCCGATGCCCGATGAGGCGCCTGTGACGAGAGCGATGGATTCTTTGATGTTCATGGAAGTACCTTTGATGAAGTGGGTGGCAAGCACCGCCGTGTGGTGCTCGCCGAGTCGGATTGAGCGCTTTCATGCGCATTTATATGATGTTCGTCATATTTAAAAGCAAGCGTATAGGACACACGGTCGAGCGATATCAGCTGTCGGTTGGAGCGAGATTCTTCAGCGTTGCTTCGCGCAGCGCGTCGGATAGCTTGGGGTCGTCGACGGCACGCGCCAGCGTCAGTGCGCCGACCATCGCAGCGACGGTGAACAGCGCGTGCTCGTGCGCGCCTGGCTGTCCCCAGTCGGGCGATTGGCGGGCCACGAGGTCGATCATTTCCTTGATGCGCCGTGTGGCGGCGCGCCGCACTTCGGGTGTCTGGCGCGGAATTTCCGAGCCTAGCGCGGCCGTTGCACAGCCTGCCTCCACCGCTTCGACGTGCATCTTGGAAAGGTAGGCCTCCATCATCGCCTGGAGCACTCGGTCCGGTGGCGTAGTGCTGACGATACGCTCCATCATGGCCACGCTTTCGCCGCCGGCCCGGTCGGCAGCCTCCGCAAGCATTGCCTCGCGCGACGGAAAGTGCGCGTAGAAGCCGCCATGCGTCAGGCCAGCGTCCTTCATAATGTCGGCGACACCGGCACCGCCGTAGCCATTGCGCCGGATGGCGCGCGCGGCAGCATCGACGATGCGATCGTGCGTGGCTTCCTTGGATCGGGTCGTCGTGCGCTTCATATGACGCGCATCATACACCTGTCAGCCGGGAGCGCAACCCCTATCTCCGGCCCAGGCAGCGTTGGCTGATTCCGCCCTACCCTGCACCGTCTTGGTCCGTCGTCCCGCGATTCGCAACGACCTCATCAATCGATAATGGCGTGCGGTACGAAGCGCGACGTGTCCTGGGTTATCAGCGTGGCGTCTTCGCGCACGCCGACACCGCTGGCGCGGTCGGCCACGATCCAGCTGCCTACCAGGGGATAGTTGCCATCGAACTGCGGCAGCGGATGGTAGGCCTGCACGATCGCCGGGCCGTTTCCATACGGGCCAGATGTGCCGAAGCGTTCGCCCGCGGCGGTCACCACATCCACATTGGCGCCTTCGCGCGAGAACAGCGGCTTGCGCACGAATCCCGACGCCAGTTCAGCGCCCGGGCTCGCCTCGAAATACGCTTCCAGCAGATTGGGATGACCACGATGGCGTTCCCAGAGCAACGGCAGGATGCCCTTGTTGCTGAGGATGGCTTTCCACGGTGGTTCCAACAGCTGCATCTTGTTGGCGATCAGGCTGGGGCCGAATTCCTCTTCCATCATGAATTCGAGCGGGTACAACTTGAACAGCGTTTGGATCACGTTGTCGTCGCGATCCGTGAACCAGCCATCGGCACTCAGGCCGATGTCTTCCACCGCCACCAGCGCGGTGTCGATGCCTACCTGGTTCGCGCAGTCACGCAGATATAGCACCGTCGCCTGGTCTTCGACCGACTCGCGCACCGCGGCGAAATGCACGCGCTTGCCGATGCGCTGCTGAAGTGCGAGCGTGGCGAATGTTTCGCACAGTGCTTCCTGCACGCTGTTGTACTGATCGGTACCCGCCGGTAGCGCCTTCGCTTCGATCTGCTGTTCCAGCCATAGCCATTGGAAATACGCTGATTCGTATAGCGACGTTGGCGTGTCGTAATTCAGTTCGTACAGCTTGGCCGGGCCGTTGCCGTCGTAGGCCAGATCCAGGCGGCCGTACAGATGAGGCTCGTTGTTGCGCCAGGACGCCGCTATCCAGTCCCAGTAGTGCCGCGGGATATGCAGCGCGGTCAGCAGTTCCTCGCTGCCAACCACCTCATCGACCAGCGCCATTGCCATGTCGTGGAGTTCCTGGCTGGGCTGCTCCAGGTCGTCTTCAATCTGGCGCAGAGTGAAGGCGTAGTAGGCCGACTCGTCCCAATAGGGTTCGCCGTCGATGGTGTGAAACTGGAAGCCGAGTTTTTCGGCTTGGTTTTTCCAATCCGGCCGTGGGGTAATGGGAAGGCGTTGCAAGGTCAGCCACCGAATCCGCGCGAACCGAACGCGCTGCGTGCCGCGGAGCTGGAACCAAAACCCGAACGCGATACGGTGATGGCCCGCGCTGGCGTGGCGATGCTGCCGCGTCGGCCAGTCACGGTGCCGGGCTGCCGGCTGACCATGTCGCCGTTCGGATTGATGTAACGGCCGCGGTAGTCGCGATACAGGGGCGCAGCGCCGGACACTCCGCGCAACGCGCTGTTGCTATTGAATCCACTGCCCAGCATATAGCCCAGCAAAAACCCGCCCATCGGTGGGATGTAACTGGTGCGGCCTTCTTCCTGCACTGCCTCGCACCGGCCGAAGTCCTGCTCGCATTGCACTACATCGTCGAACCTCGGCGCCACGCGCTGATGTTCCGCGACGGCCTGGTTGTAAGCCGCCTCGCACTGCGCCACATCGACCTGTTGCGCCTGGCAGTCGGCAATCGAATCCAGCACAACGCCGGTAGGTTCCCCCGAACCGCACGCTGCCAACCCAGCCGGCACGGCGACAGCCATCAACGTCAGCCTGAGGTGGCGGGAACGTTTCATGGCGCGCTCCTGCATGACGGGCTCCTTCATGATGGGCTCCTTCAGGATGTGCTCGTTCATGGTGTGATCGCGGCCGCGTTGACCAGCCCGACACTGACGGCGATGGCCGCGCTGAAGATGCCTGCGGACATCACGTTCTCGTCGATCTGGCTCGATAGTTTTCCGCTGGCGATGCGTGCTATCACGAACGCGAGCACCTGTACGATCGCCGCCACCATGCCCCAGATCAGCGCGTCAAGCAGACTCACCGAGTGGCTGATGGCCGAATGGATGGGCAGCGCCAGGCCGATCAAGCTGCCTGCGAACGCGACCGCGGCGGCACTGTTGCCGGCACGAATCAACTTGATCTCGCTGTGCGGCGTCACCAGCAGCACGATGGTCGCCGCGACGAACAAGACCGCCACGCCGGCGCCGAAATAAGTCAAAAAGGCGAGAAAACTTTCAAGGGTGATGGCCTGCTGCATGGATATTCCTTTGAAGTGGATGGTCGGCGCTGATCGATAGATATTAGCGTTGCATGATCGTGGGGGGAGGAAAAAGCTAAAAAGCAAATCCCCCCCAGATGCTTTTCAACCGCCGAATGGCGGGTCATCCCCTTTAAAAAGGGGGAGGTAAAACCTAGCCTTCCCTACTTACCATTTACCACTCACCATTTACCGCTTCAGGTGCAGTCAGCCATGAACAAGCGCCGACGAAGTTTTCAAGTGATGTCGATGTCGGCCGTGGTCAGATCCATGCCCACTGAATAGGTAATGCTGAATTCGTTGGGCCCGGAATCCTCGGCCGACACCAGCAGGAACTCCTCGCGCGACAGTTCCGGCACATCGCGGCTGTAGAGCATGGCGTAGTGAGTCAGATCGTCATCACGGCGCGCGGGTTCATGCCGGTACAGTACTTCGTCGTAGACCATCGCGGGAATGCGCTCGTCGCCTGCGGTGCTGTTGGAAACACGCCACCAGCGATGGCCGGCGTATTCGATAGTGGCCGCACCCAGGTGATCGCTTTCCATCACGAACGCGCGGAACGCATCCTTGGTGGGCGGGTTCACCGTTTCATGAAACACGAAGCCCTTGATGGCCTCGACATCGTCGCCCACCGTGCTGACCTGCAGGAATGCGTCGTCATCGAGGTAGAAGCGATGCAATGCGTAGCCATCGCCCAGGTTCACGTGGCCGTAGCACGGCACGCCCTGGTAACCGGCCGGCAATTCCTCGGTCATCGCGCCGGGCGCGATGCTGTACAAGGTGCGGTCGAACTGAATGCGCCCGCCAATGCGCAGACCCAGCGGCAACGCATGCGGCAACGCATCCGGATGTGGCAAGGCGGACGCGGCATCGGCCGGCGCGCGGCCCAGCAACTTGTCGAAGAACCTCACTGGTTATTTGCGCTCGCCGAACAACGATTCGGCGGCCAGCAGCTTCTGCTGATCAGGCGTTGCCGCCGATGCATCGACGATCGTCGCCCTCTGCGGACCACGCAGGCGCTCCAGAATGTTGTCGACATTGGCGGGGTCATTCACCAGTCCTGCGTTCGCCAGCCGCGCCTGCAGGTCGCCATCGCCGGATTCGTGCTCCAGCTGCTGGGCGGCTTCCATCCGCGCGCTCTGCTCTTCCTGGCGCTGCTTGATGCGCTCCAGCGAATCAAGCGCGGTGCCGATCTTGCTGTTGGCGCCGGAATGGCGCGCAGCCACGGCGGACTGGGCACGCTGCACGGCTTCGGTGGCCTTGACGGTGTTGATCTGCTGCTTGAGCCGGGTGAGCTGGGTTTCGGTATTGCGGATGGCGGTCTTCAGCGAAGCGATGCTGGTGTCCAGCCCTTGTACGTTGGCGGCTTCGCTTTGAAGGTCGCGCTCCACGTCGGAGAGCTTCGCTGCCACTTCGCGCGCGAGATTCTCATCACCCTTGGCCAGCGCGCCCTGCACATAGCCTTCGTACTCCTTGCGCTTGGCCAGCAACGCGCTGCCCCGGTTAGCCGACAACTGGCGCTGCGCCATCACCCGGGTCAGCGCTTCCTTCGACTTGGCCAGCTCGGTGGCGCTGTCGCGCATTTCCTGGTCGAGGATGCGGATCGCGTTCTTGTCGACCACGGCTTGGCCGGCTTCCGTGGCCGTGCCGCGGAACAAGGTGAATATCTTGGACAGGATGCTCATGCTTTCACCAAAAAGGGCTTGAGGGATTCGATGGCGTCGATGGCGTTGATGCCCAGCGTGCGGATTTCCAGGACGATCTGCGTCTCGGTGGAATCGGCCGACAGCTCACCAAACACCACGTAGACGTCCTGCCCGTCCACCGTACTCAGACCCAGGTTCGACAAAGGGTTGATGGGGTTCATACGCAGGCAGGCGTCATTGAAGGCGGCGCGGTCCTGAACCTGCGCGCCCGTGACTAGCGGCGTGGACACGTAGATCTGGTCTTCACTGAGGACCAGGGTGATCTCCAGATCGCCGGCTTCGGCCAGCACCACCTGCAGGGCATTCTCGGCATCTTCCAGCACGGCTACATTGGCGCCGCCGAAATTCTCGGCCAGGCGCTGCTGCAGTTGTTCAATGGTCCAATGCGACATGGGTTTCCTTGTCTATACGGAGAAGAGCGGGCGTCGATTATGCGATACCCGATGTTACATCCGGAAATGGGGCCGGGACGCCGGTTCAACAAGGCGTGCTGCCTACCTTTTAGAAGCATCCACCTGGTCGATCCGGCGTGGAATCAGGCACCGGCTGCTTCCTCACTTCACATAGAGCCCTTGCACCCGCCTGACCGACGCTTGCCCTCGGTTCCGGGGCCTAATGAGCTACGCGCAATTCCCGCTCCAGGCCGCGCGAGCGGACTACGTTCATGAACAGAGATGCCCGATTTCGCCCACCGGGAATGGCCCGCGTTAGTTGCGGTGATCGGGTTGTTCGTGGAATGGAGCGAGGAGGCCGTGGTATTGCCCGTAATTCTCACTGCGCTGTGGCTCGCGTCGGCCTGACTGTTTCGAATGGCGGCACGGGAGGAACTGCGGCGTGCGTAGAGCCGCGATCCTAATGTCGACTGTCAACCGTCATCGCGGCGGTGCGAACATCGCCATCTCTTGTGGGAGCGACGTGAGTCGCGACCGGAAACATCACGGTCGCGACTCACGTCGCTCCCACAAGATACGAATCGGCACTTTAGATATGAGCTTGATTAACCCCGACTCGTTTGGACGCGATGTTCACGCCCTACTCCCGCACCATTGAATCTCATGAGCGCAGAGGCGATTTCGATGCGGGATAAACAATCGATCCAACACCGCTGGGCAGACATCGACGGCATCCGGACCTTCTACCGGGAATGCGGTCCGGCCGATGCGCCGGTTCTTCTGCTCCCGCATGGTTATCCGTGTTCTTCCTATCAGTACCGGCGGCTCATGCCCGCCGTTTCCGATCAATGGCGGACATTGGCGCCCGACTATCCCGGCTTCGGCTACACCGAAACTCCGGAAGAATTCCAATACGACTTCGACGGCTACGGTCGCTTCCTGATCCGCTTCGTGGAAACGCTGGGCATTTCCCGGTACGTAATCTATCTGCACGACTATGGAACCTGGATCGGCTTGCGGTTGGCGATGTCGCGACCTGACGCTATTGCGGGCCTGATCATCCAGAACGGCGACCTTTACGAAGATGCGCTCGGCCCCAAGTATGGGACGCTACGGAAGTTCTGGACCAACCCGTCGGAAGAGACACGCAAACCTCTTGTGGACGCCATCAACGAGGAAGGCTTCCGGCACGAGTTCGTCGGTGAGGTAGAACCTGAGATAGCGGAGACCGTACCGCCAGACCTCTGGAAGCTACATTGGCCGCTCATGGATACGCCCAAGCGCCGCTCCATCGCGCTGGGCTTGATGGAGCGTTGGAAAGCCAACGCCGATTTGTTTCCCAAGTTCCAAACCTATCTGCGCGAGCACAAGCCGCCCACGCTGATGGTGTGGGGTCCGGAAGATGGCTATATGCCTGCAACTTCCGCCCAGGCTTACCTACGCGACCTGCCGGATGCGGAACTTCACCTGCTGGACGGCGCAGGCCACTGGCTTCTGGAAACGCATTTTGAGCAGGCGTTGTCGCTCATCGAGGTGTTCTTGGGGCGAGTTCGTGCCGAAGGAAAAACATAAAGCTATCTTGTGGAAGCGACAAGGAATTCATCCGTACTTTCGTAGAGCCGAGCTGCGCCCCGCGATGGCTCCGAATCAGTAGCAATGAGGCCGTCGCAACGGCAAGCGATAACGAGTAGTCGTATGGCACTTCTCGTAGAGCGAGCTTGCTCGGCGGAATGCTCTCGAAGACCTGTGCAGGCTAAAACAGCGGAGCAAGCTCCGCTCTACAAATCATCCGTGGACCCGCACTTCAATACACCACATCGATAAAGCTGTTGATCGACAGCCGTCCATTCAGCGGATCGGCCGGCGGGACACGATTGTCATTGATGCTGCCGCTGTGCAGCGAGTTGCGCCGGTACACGGCCATGCGGTTGTAAACGCCGTCGACCCGGCCGATCTGCTCGAACAGCGCGGTATCGCCAACGATATAACCGGCTTCCGGCGCGTCTGCGCCCTGGCTCTCCTGTTCCAGACGGGCGAAGTACGTTTCGCGCCGCGCCTCGTCCACGTATTCGTAGCCGGTACTGCGATGTCGATAGAAGGCCGTGCCGCCCCAGTCGCCGTGGAACAGGTAATGCACCGTGGCCAGGCCGTTACCAGCGACCGAGTCGATATGCGGCACCCGCTGCAGCAACACCAGCTGCTCGGGCGGCGTCGTCACCAGCGAGTAGTGGCACATCGGAAACTGGAAGCGGCCCGGTTCCATGCCGAAGTGTTCGCGCACGAGCGGCCGCAGCAGCGTTTCGAGGAAATACTCGTACGATGCGGGCGCACGCGTGCGGATGCCCGGGAAATAAGCGCCATGCGCCGAGAAATGGCTGCGCGTCGCCTTGTTCACCAGTTTTTCTGGTGCGGCCACCACATTGTCGATGACCAGCAGTGGCGCGCCCTCCGCACCGATGGCGAACTTGCTGATGCGCAGCTCGGGATGCTTTTCCAGCAGCATTGCCTTGACCTAGCCCACCGGCATCGATCGGCGCAGGTTCCAGACCGAAGGATCGGCGGGGCAATAGCGCTTGAGGAAGTCCCCGTGCGACGGCATTGCGTCCACCATGCGGTCGATCGGGGCACGGATGCCCTGGAACAAACGGGTCATGTCCGCATCGCCCAGGCCCCGCGTCAATGGATGATGCTCTCGCGGCATCACGCCCTGCCCCAGCATTACATGGGTCCACGAATCCAGCCGGAACAACTCGTCCTCGCCCTGCCAGGCATAGCCTGTGTCGCGGAACACGGCGATGCGCTGGGCCAAGGAATCGGGCAGCTTCATCTCGCGGCAGTCGCGCCATAGCGGCTCGTCGCGCTGATTGAGGTGGTAGTGCATGATGATGAAGTCGCGCACGTGCTCCAGTTCGTCGCGGCTGACATCGTTGTAGCGGTCGACGATCGAATCGTCGATGCCGGCGAACGGGAACATCTGCACCAGCCGCGTCACCGCGCTCAAGGTCAGGTGGATGCTGGTCGATTCCAGCGGCTCGATGAAGCTGCTGGCCAGTCCAAGCGAAACCACATTCTTGTTCCAGGCCTTGAGCCTGCGACCGGTACGGAACGACACCACCCACGGCTCGCGGACCATCGGCGCGTTGTTGTTGGCGGCCTTGAGCTTGGCCGCGGCCTCGTCGTCGGACATGTGCGCGCTGGAGAACACCCAGCCGCAACCAACCCGGTGCTGCAAGGCGATGTGCCAGCGCCAGCCCGCTTCATGGGCGATCGCCCGGGTATAGGGCACTGGCTGCTCATCCGTTTCGATCTGCATCGCCACGGCGCGGTCGCAGGGCAGCCAGTTGTTCCAGTCCTCGTAGCCGGTTTTGAGTGTCTGCTCGATCAGCAGCCCGCGGAAGCCGGTGCAGTCGATGAACAGGTCGCCTTCGACCACCTGGCCGTCCTCCAGCACAAGCGCCTGGACGTAGCCATTCTCCGGATCCTGCCGTACTTCGCGGATCTTGCCTTCTATGCGGGTCAGGCCGCGGCCTTCGCACTTGCGGCGCAGGAACGCGGCATACAACGCCGCGTCGAAGTGATAGGCGTAGCTGACCTCGGCGCGCTCCATCGAGGTCGGCGACTGGACCCAGCGCATCGACCATTGCTGGGCACTGGCGCCGCCCTGGTCGAACAGGGCGAAACGCTTCGCCCGCGCGGCGACGGTCTCCAGGCAGTAGTCGCCCAATTCGGACTTCATGCCGCGGCTCAGGCTTTCCAGCCAGAACTGGTGGAAGTCGCACGACCAGGTATTCATGCCGGTCGTGCCGAACGGATGGAAGTAGTGGTCGCCGGGGTGCTTCCAATTCTCGAACGAGATCGCAAGTTTGAAGCTGCCAGCCACGGAACTGAGGAACTCACGCTCGTCTATCTGCAGCAGTTTGTGAAAGGTGCGGATAGTGGGGATGGTCGATTCGCCCACGCCGACCGTGCCGATCTGTTCGGACTCCACCAAGGTGATGTCAAGCAAGTCGCGGAACTGATGGGTCAACGCGCACGCGGCCACCCAACCCGCGGTGCCTCCACCGGTGATCACGACTTTGCGGATTTTTTTCTCGCTCATGGTTCCCCTATCTGTCAGCGGTTCAATTTGTTTATCAGCATCGCGCGCAATTGCCGTGCCAGCGTTTCGTCGATCGGGCCCAGCACCTTTCGCGCCTGCGGCGGCAAGTGTTCGCCGGCTCGCTGCGCATTGCCGAACACGTAGTAATCGAATATCGCTCGCCAAGCCTGTTTTTCACTTTCGGGCCGGTCGCGTAGTGACCAAAGCGCATGGTAAAGCGCGTGCGTCGGCGCCGGGATGTACGCTGGCGCGCCATTCCACCAGTAGTTGACCAACACGTTGAACGGTTCCAGCCCCTGCACGTGGTGCCACCACAGGTTGGGAATGAAGATCGCATCGCCTGGTTCCAACACCGCGGTCTGCGCCGCCGCCAAGGCGTCGTGGAAACGCGGGTAACGTTCGAAATCCGGATGGGCGAAATCGACCACGCTGACCACTTGCCCGCCCGGCGTCGGCTCCAGCGGCCCCGGATACAGGTTCGCAACCTGCTCCGGCGGAAACACAGTGAAGCGGCGACGGCCGACAACGCAACAGGCAATGTTCTCCATCGCATCGTAGTGGCACGAAGCGGTAACCCGATTGCCGATCCAGATGCTCGGCGGCGCGTGGATGTTGTGCGCGGCGAAATCGAAATCGTTCTGCGCGCGGAATCCCGGCAGGCGCGTATCGACCAGCAGCGAAGCCACGTAGTACGTGGGCGGTTGAGCGTCGCCGATGTGCTCGGCGATCGCGTCGAGCACGTCGCCAAGCGGACTGCGCTGTACTTCGATGTTCAACGCCGTGAAGTCGTCGTTGTAGAACGGCCGTCCGGCGATCTCTGGGCTGCCGTATGAATAGGTCACCGGCTGGCCGTTGTAATGGCGACGCAGATAGTTCATTGCCTCGGCCATGCCCTGCTGGCCAGCCTGGACCAGGCCCCAGTCGCGGGCAATGCCACGCAGGACGACGGGCTGGCCGCCAGCGAGCAGTTCGTCCAGCGGCAACGCACCGGGCGGGCAGTCCGTCAACTCGCGCACGCTGGCGATTGCGTCGACCATCGTGATCAGGCCGCCGCGGCTTCCTGCAGGCGCAGACGGCGCTGCTTTTCCGCCATCAACCGGCGCAGGTTGTGCGTTGATGCGAGGATCAGGTACGCGCCCTCCAGGTAGCCGCTGCGGTGCAGGCGGTGCAGCGCTTCGCCGTCGAGCGCAGCCAGGCGGTCGCGATCGATGCCATGCAGCCCGGTCAGGTTGACGCCGTGCTCTTCGTCGAACTTCAGTTCGATGTTCATTGGCTGGATCAGGCCCAGCTCGTCGAATGCGGCAAAGATCGCCTTGCTGGCCTCCGCGCCATCGCGGATGCCACGCAGCACGGCGGTGATGTGTTCCAGATAAGGGCTGTTGCCACCGTGCGGCAGGAATACAGCTTGTGAAGCCTCCGCCTGAGCGGCGTCTCCCTCGCCTTCTCCGCTGCGGATACGCGGGTGGTCCATGTCGACATGGATCACCGGCTCAGTGCGCAGTTCACCGTCGATGTTTTGTTGTTGGAAACCGATCAGGAATGGCCCGCGCGCAACATAGCCGGGCAAATAGTTCGCATTCCAGCGGCCATCTTGCAGGAACAGGTTTTCGTTGGACTCGAAACCCAGCAGCGCGACCGCCTGCCAGTCGCCACTGTCGCGATCCTTGCGCAGGAAGATCGGATATTCGCGCTGCAGCTCGGCGAATTCGGTTGGGAACGCAGGCACCAGGCCTACCTCGTCGCCGTATTCGCGGCCGAAGCGGGTGACGATGCGTAAATCCTTGTGCGTGACGTTGTTCAGCAGTTCGTAGCGGGGCATGTTGACTCTGGGCGCGTGGTGTACGCAGGGATGTTATGCGCTTTCGGAGCGAAGGCGAAGGCTCACCGGCAAGCCCGAAAGAAAACGGGACCGCTGCTTGCGCAGCGGTCCCGATGCGGCGCCGGCCTGGGAACCGGCGTGGGAGGGCTCAGAAGGTGTAGCGCAGACCCAGCATGTAGCGCGGCGAGTTGTCGACCAGTCGGACCATCTGGTTCTTGGTTCGGGCATGCCAGCGCGTGTCCTCCCCAGTCAGGTTGATGGCTTCGAACGATACCGAGATATTGTCGTTGAACTTGTATCCGACGCTCAGATCGAACTGGTCGTATGCCTCGACGAAGTACGGGTTGCGGTTGTTGCCGTTCTGGTTGGCCGCCAGCAGGTACTCGTCGCGCCAGTTCCACGCCAATCGGGCCGACCAGCCGTACTTTTCGTACATCATCACGACGTTGGCGGTGTCGCTCAGGCCGAGCAGCGCGAACTGGTCCGAGCCCGGATCGCCAGCGCGGTCGATGCCCACATCGCCTTTGACGACGGTGTAGTTGGCTAGAACGCCGAAGCCGGTATCACCGAAGAAGTACTGGCCCCCGATTTCCCAGCCATGCAGCTTGGCGGAACGTTGGTTGAACGGCTTGTTCACGTCGAACATGTACAGCGGGTCGTCGGCTTCGCCGAGGATGTCGAAGCGCGACTCCATGTCGATGGCCTGCGTATTGCTGCCGTCGTAGGCCGCCAGTCCGCCGGTCGCGTCGGCATTGCGCAGCATCGCCAGGGCGGTGAACAGCGTCGTGTAGTTGCCTGCGCAGCCTTCTGCTACGTCCTCCCCCGCCGCTGTGACTTGGTCCTGGCAAGCCTGGCTTTCGAGGAACGCCAATGCCGCCTGCGCATCCGGCCCGGAGGTCGGATCGGTGATGTCGTACAGGTTCTCGCGCACAACAGTGTTACCGATGAAGTTCTTGACCTGCTTGTGCCAATAGGTCACCGATACATAGCTGGACGGTGCGAAATACCACTCCACGCCTAGATCCAGGTTGTCCGACTCCAGCGGAAGCAGGCTCGGGTTCTGCGCTGAGCCGGTCGCCCGGAACGATTCGCCGAACAGGACCGAGCCGCCGGGAGCGCCTGCGGTCGGGCCGGAGTACAGATTGCCGTAGGGCGCGCGCGCGATGGTCTTGCCGTACGAAGCACGGGCCTTGATGTCGTCGGTGAAGTCGATGCTGAAGTCCAGGTTGGGCAGCACGTAGCTGTAGCTGGCCTTTTCGCTGAACGGCATTTGTTCAGCCGTACGCTCGATGACGAAGTCGTTGTTGGACATCCAACGGATGGCGCCCGGCACCTGGATGAGCGAGGTCGATTCCACATCGGTCCTTTCGTAGCGCACACCCATGACGGTGTTCGTCGGGAAGCCGCCCAGGGTGCCGTCCTGTTCCCACTGGATGTAGACCGAGTCTGTCTTCTCCTCGACCAGGTTGTTGTCGTCATAGACCGTACGTACCCTGGAACTGATGCTGTCGCAGTCCGGCCAGACCGCTGGCGCGGTGCCGTCGGCGCAGGCCGATTCGGCCCACTGGGCCAGCTCGCTGGCGTTGCCGTGCCAGGCGTTACTGTCGGCACCGGCGGTGCTGAAGTCCTTGAACTGGTCGGTGATGCTCATCTGCCTCAACAGCGCGGTCATGCCCGGTACCTGCCCGGCATCGTCCACGCCCCAGTTGCCCAGGGTCATCAGATGGGCATGACCGTCGACGTTCAACCGCCGCATTGACGACTTCGTCGAAGCGACGCCGAACTGGAAGCGACCGTCGTCAAAAACGAACTCACCATCGACGCGACCTTCCTTGACCTCGCTGTCCTGGCGGGTCGACCAGATGCGCAGAATCTGCGAGCCCAGCTGTTCGGGCGCGAAGTCCGGATTGACCACGCCGTTGGTATTGGCCAGCGCGTCGGCGCCGGTCGGGTACAGGGTGCGGGCCATGATCGGCAGCCCGCTGTTGAACCAGTACTCCTGCCCCCAGTTGTTGTTCACCCTGTCCGGCGCCAGGCCGGCCAGGCTGAACGCGGTCGAGCTGCCGCCGGTGATCGGGTCGTTCGGGCGGCTGCGCACCTTGGTGTTGTGCGCGTCGAAGGTCAGCGAGAAGCGGTCGTTGACGTCCCAGCGTGCGTTCAGGCCCAGCGATCCGAGCGTGTACTTCTGCTCGTCGCGCTGCTGCTCGAAGCCGAAGTCCTTGGCGCTGCCGGCGATATCGCGGATGTAGACCGGCGTGGCCACCTGGGAGTTTCCATCGAAGGTCACGTGGCTGAGGCTGTTCTGCAGCCACATCGTCTGCTCGCCGCGGTTTTGCGAGATCTCGTTGGTCGAGTAGGTGTAGTCCAGGGTGAAGGCGAACGCATCGGTCGGCGCGAACTGCACCACCGCCTGGCCATTCACGCGCTCACGCTCGAAATCCTGGAAGGCGTAACGCAGATCGTTGGGCATGCTGTAGAGCTGCCCGATCTGCGGCGCGTTCTCGACCACGCCACCCGGGCGCAGGCGCGAATCGGTGCCGGTCCAGCGCGCGACGTTCCAGCCATTCTCCGTTGCCTGCACCGATCCACCACGACGCTTCTGGTAGCTGGCGTTGACGCCGATGCCCCAGGTCTTGTCCGGGTTGGCGTAGCTGAAGATGCCGGATATCTCGGGCGTGATGCTGCTGTCGAAGATCTGCGAGTCGTCGGAGACGGCCTTGACGCCGGCATTCGCCACGACCTCGCCACCCGGGAAGTTGAACGGCCGCGCGGTCAGGATGTCGACCGTGGCGCCGATGCCGCCGCTAGGCACATTGGCGCGACCGGTCTTGTACACCGTGACGCCGTTGACCGCTTCGGCGGCCAATTGCGCGAAGTTGAAGCCGCGGGTACCCGAACCGACACCACCGACCTCCAGGCCGCCGCCACCGAAGCCGTCCGCACCAGGAATCTGACGACCATTGAGCGTGACCAGGTTGTAGCCCGGGCCGAAGCCGCGCGCGGTGACCTGGGCGCCTTCGCCGTCGCGGCGCTCGATTGAGATACCGGTGATGCGTTGCAGCGACTCGGCCAGATTGGTGTCGGGGAACTTACCGATGTCCTCGGCAGAGATCGCATCCACAACACCCGCCGAGTCGCGCTTGATGTTCATTGCATGATCAAGGCTGGAGCGTATGCCGGTGACTATGACGGTATCCAGCGTCGTCGCGTCCGACGACGTCGACGCTGGCTGGTTTTGGCTCTGGACAGCAGGCGTGCTTTGAGTCTGCGTGCTTTGGGTGTCCTGCGCAAACGCCGGATTGATGATCAGCACACCACCGACGAACGTAAAAATGGCTTTCGACTTGAATTTCATTCGCTTACGACTCATCAGCATGCCCTCAGGTCTGGAATTGAACAGCCGGCATCTTTTCCGGCGTACGACACGGCTTGCCCCGCGGTTCGGCTGTAAATATCCGCCGCCGCTAAGGCGTTCGTTACTGCGTGGTCCCGACAACTACTCCCTCTCATGTAGCCTCCCCTCTCACTTCGATCGATGAATAATCGCCCTCCCCCAGGGCACCCCGCAGGCAGCAGCCCGCTCTCTTCCAGACCAGACGTGGACACGCCCGTTACAGCCAATGCCGGTGCTTCGGCATTTCCCGGCAATCAAAATCCTGTGCGGCAACCTACGCTTCCAACGAACCTCCTAGCGGACGACCCGTGCCAGAATGTGGCCAAACTGGTAGCGCTAACATAAAGTGAGAGCAGCCTAATCACGCGTGGCAGTACTTGTCACCATGCACTGCAACAGAAAACGTTCTCAGATACGAAAGGGTCGCGCCAGCCATGTGCAGTCCTCAGCTCCGGTGCACTTCATACCACTACCAAGCTGGCGTATGCGCAGGTATTTGCATGTAGTTGCATCTTCGTATTGCGCGTTACTGTTTCATCTGAAAACGCAGATCGAATAACGCACTACCAATGCAAGACCAACATTGGAGGATTCGATGAAGTCAGTCCGCAGGAAAGGACGTGCCGTCACGATCGACGAAGTGGCTTCGCAGGCTGGCGTATCGCCTATGACGGTTTCGCGCGTGGTCAATGGCTTGGGAGTGGTGCGCGATGCGACCAAGGAACGCGTGATGCGCGCGGTGCGTGAACTCGGCTACCGGCCCAATCTGGCCGCCAGTACGCTGGCCACCGCTCAACACACCTGCATCGCGCTGATCTACACCAATCCCAGCTCCACCTATCTTCGCGAGTTGCTGGTCGGTGCCTTGAGCGGTTCCGTGCGCACGGCGGCTCAGCTGGTCATCGCCACGTGGGACAACCTGGATGCTCCTGCCCAACGAAATGCCGCGCGCCAGCTGGCCAAGAGCGTAGCCGGCGTCATCCTGCCGCCTCCGCTATGCGAATCGAAACCGGTGGTGATGGAGTTCATCGATGCGGGCATTCCGGTGGTGTCCATCGCGTCAGGACGCTTCAGCAACGAAGTTTCCTGCGTTCACATCGACGACTTCCACGCCAGCAAGGAGATCACCGATCACCTGATTGCAAATGGCCATACGCGCATCGGCTACATCAAGGGCAATCCCAATCAGACAGCCAGCGCGGAGCGCTTCGAAGGTTTCAAAGCGGCGCTGGATGAGGCCGGCATATCGCTGGAGGAAGCACTGGTCCAACAGGGATACTTCACGTACCGGTCCGGCCTGGATGCCACCGAAAAACTACTGTCGTTGCGCAATCCACCGACTGCCATCTTCGCCAGCAACGACGACATGGCCTCGGCCGTGGTGTCGGTCGCCCATCGCCATGGCTTGAACGTGCCGGGCGACCTTTCGGTGGTGGGTTTCGACGATACGTCCGCCGCGACCATGGTGTGGCCCGAGCTCACCACGATCCATCAGCCGATTGCATCCATGGCCGATACCGCCATCGACATCCTGCTGTGCACCATTCGCCGTAAAGACGGAGGTACCCATGTCGTCGTCAACCACGTGGTGCCACATCAACTCGTCACACGCGATTCTGTTGCGCGGTTGGATTTGGTTGAGCAAGAAACCGTCGTGAAGAAGCAAGTAGCCCGGATAAGGCCACGGGCCGCACCGCGCCCCGATAGGCGCTCAGCGCCGCGATGACGAACGCGCCGCAGCGCGATCAGATGGCAAACAACCGTACGCCCGGGGGAACGAGCCGATTCCGCGTAGAGCGCCCCGTGTGTGCTTTCCCTTCTCCCCCCGGCAGACAAATCGGCAGGACTGCCGATTTGCACGGCGAAGCCGCCCGAAGGGCGAGCCACATGGATGTGGCGAGTGCACGTGCCCGAAGAGCCTGCCCCGTACTTGATACGGGGCCGGATGAGGGAATGGCAGCGACTCGTTATCCAAACTTCGCTACAAGCGGATGCGCCATTCCCTCATCCGTCGCTGCGCCACCTCGCTTCGCGCCCCAGCTCTGCGCAGCGCGCAGACCGTTCAGGCATGCACGAGCCAATGGCTCGTAAGCCGCATGCCTTCACCCCGGAGGGAGAAGGAAAGACTACGAGTCACCGCGCCCGATAGCCTCTCGGCACTCACGGCGAAGAACGTGCCGCAGCGCGATCAGACGGCAAACAACCGCAGCGCGCCCGGGAACGTTTCTCTTCCGTGTAAAGCACCCCGGATGCGCTTCGCTTATCCGGGCTACGACGCTCTGCGAACCGCACTCGGTGGCTGACCGATAATCCGTTTGAACGCACGACTGAATGACGCTTCCGAGTCGTAGCCCAATCGATGGGCGGCGACGCTGATGCGCATGCCTTCCTGTGCAATCCATTTTCGCGCTTGGAACATCTTTACCTTGGTCACGTACTTGGCGGGGCTCTCACCAAGAATGCGGGTGAAGGCTTCGGCAAAACTTGAACGCGATGCTCCCATCAGCTCGGCCAGCGCGGGTATGGTCCAGTCGTGCTGCGGATCCGCATGGATCGCCGCGATGACCTTGCCTATCTTTGGGCATTGCACAGCGGCGATCCAACCCGTGGAGTCGCTGCAGCCGCACTCCACCCAGGCACGGATGATGCTGGCCGCCAGCACGTCCGCCAGTCGCGCCAAGATGCTGCAGGCGCCGATGCGCTTGAGCGAAACTTCGCGTTCCATCGCTTCCAACAACATAGGAACGGTGGGATCGCGATTGGCCAGATCGCCCGCGCGCATCACGTCCGGCATCATGCCGAGCAAAGGATGCAACGGGTCCAGATTGAAGCGCATGGCGCCGCAGAAAATGACGCTGTGCGCGGCAGACGCATCATCGCCAACCTCGTCTCGCACCAGATAAATGTTTTCCGACACCGGAACACGGTTCAGCGTATCGATATCCACCGCTGGTAAGTCGGGCGCGCTGGCCAGAATATGAGAGCTGCCGCGCGGCAGCAGCACGGCATCACCGCGACTCAGATGCGCCCAGTCGGATGACGGCGTATGCAACCAGCAGTCTCCTTCGGCAACAAAGTGGAAGCGCGCCTCCTCCTTGGCGGGGAACGCGATCGCCCAGGGCGCACGCATCTGGCAGCGGCCGTACTCCACGCCGTCCAGGCGCAGCCCCAGCAGCACCTGGGTCAGCGTGTCGGCGCCGGAGGGATTGGTGGCGGGCGCGAGCGCCAGTTCGGACGAATGAGCAAGCATTTCGGAATTTCCGGCATGTAAACGCCAGCATCTTATCCCTAAGCTAGGGGGCCAATTCAACCCTTCCCCATTCTCATGTCCTCCACTACCTGTCTCGACTGCCCTGATGTCGCTCTGCCGGCAGCAGCCAAATGGCCCGCCGTGGTCTCCCTCGCGTTGGGCGTATTCGGGCTGGTGACGGCCGAGTTCCTGCCCGCCAGCCTGCTGACCGCGATGGCCGCCGACCTGTCCATCACAGAAGGCGTCGCCGGCCAGACGGTCACCGCTACCGCCTTGATCGGTGCCATGGCTGCGCCGTCCATTCCGTTGCTCACGCGGCGCATCGATCGCAAGATCGTGATGATCCTGCTGACGCTGCTGCTGGTGCTGTCGAATGCTCTGGCGGCCACAGCCGATAGCCTGTGGACGCTACTCGTCGCGCGCGTAATGCTGGGCGTCGCACTGGGCGGATTCTGGTCGATGGCAGCAGCATTGGCGATGCGGCTGGTACCTGAGCATCAATTCGCCCGTGCGATGTCGTTGATCCTGACCGGCGTTTCCGTGGCGACCGTTTGCGCGGCGCCGATAGGTGCATGGATGGGCGAACTATGGGGCTGGCGCAGCGCGTTCATCGCCGCGGGCGTGGTCAGCTTGATCACGCTGGTCAGTCAGTTGTTTACGCTGCCGTCGCTGCCTCCCATCGCCAATCCCAACCTGCGTGTGCTGGGTGAACTGTTGACCCGCCCCGGCGTGCGCATGGCGCTATTGGCTGTGCTGTTGCTGATCTCCGGTCACTTCGCGGGTTTCACCTACATCCGTCCGCTGATGGAAAACGTCACTCAGCTATCGGTCGGCGCTATCTCGGCCATCCTGCTTGGCTACGGCATCGGCGGATTCTTCGGCAACTTCGTTGGCGGTTACATCGCCGGACGCAGCGAGCGCTACGCCATCGTCTTCGGCGGCACGTTGATCGCACTGCTGGCCGCCAGCCTGCTGCTAGCCGGCCACTCGGCCATCGTCACTGCCATCGCTATTATTCTCTGGGGCTTTGCCTTCGGCGCATTCCCGGTCGGTTTCCAGATCTGGATCGCGCGCGCGGCGCCTGACCAGGCCGAAGGCGCCGGCGGATTATTGGTGGCCGCGTTCCAAGTCGCCATCGCCACCGGTGCCATCGGCGGCGGACTGCTGGTCGACAACATCGGCGCCCTCGGCGGTCCGATCTTCGCGGTCGTCACCATGACGCTGGGCACGTTCCTGGCGCTGCGGTATGGCCCGCGGCCGGCGTCTGACGACGTTGAAAATGAGCTGGCGTCTGAGCAGGTGAGCAACGGATAAAACCATAGGGTGGGCTCAAGCCCACCAAACGGGAATCGCGGTACTCCACGGCGGCGGGCTTGAGCCCGCCCTATGAGTTGCGGCTTTTGCCCCCTTTTTTGCGCTTTTCAACAGCCGAATGGCGGGTCAAGGGGGAGGTAAAGCAGTCAGGCTTGGATCGAACTCAAGGACACGGACTCATAGCCATCCTTCCGACCACTTAGCCATTATCGGGGCGCGGATGCGCTTCGCGTATCCGGGCCACGATGGTTTTTCAGCCAGTATGGTTTCCGTGACGACTACGGCTGTACCGCATATCCAGCGAAGCGCCAGGTGCCGTCTTCATCCAGGCGGAACGACACCAGCTCGCGCACCGGCGCCTTGCCTGCGGGTTCGGCCAGGAACTCGGCCGAGGCGTACAGGCCTGATGGCAATGCCTGGCCATCGCCAAACTGGCGGCGCACCGAAAGCCAGTTGCGGGTGGCGATCTTGCCCAGCGGCTGGCGGCCCTTGTTTATGCCGGCAACGAACGCGTCGCGTGCCACTGACTTCTTGGTGACAGTGGATGCTTCGTCCCATAGCTTGGCCGCCTGCCCTGCATCAATCGCTATGACCACGCGCATGGCGGCATCGCGTATGGCATTGGGTTCGATGGTTCCAGCGGCGGGGTTGGCGGTTGTCCGGGCACTGGCAGGTGGCTGTTGTGCGGCCGCGATGCCGGCGTTCAGTAGAAAGATCAGGCCAATAGCGGATAAAACTTTTTTCATTCGGAACACCTATATAGAAGTACTACTTGAGTAGCTGGATTTTCCCTTCTCCCTCCGGGAGAAGAGCCTGCCCTCGCGAAGGCGGGGGTGGCGCGCAGCGACGGATAAGGGAATGGAGTGTCCGCTTGTAATAAAAGCCAATGGCGAGTTATTGCCATTCCCTCATCCGCCCTCCGGGCACCTTCTCCCAAAGGGAGAAGGGTAAAACGCGGTCCCATGAGGTCGGGAAGAGCCTAAGCCATCGCAACCAAAGCTTCTGGCAACGTCACTGAACCCCCATCACAACCACTTCAACGCGACGATTCGGCTGCAGGCAGGCCACCAGCTCACCATGTGGCAACGAATCGGAGCACTGCTTCACCGGTTGTGATTCGCCCACGCCAAGCGCAGTAAGACCGTCAGCCGCCACGCCATTCTGGATCAGGAACTCGCGCACCGTCTGTGCGCGCTGTTGCGATAATGCCTGGTTGTCCGCTTCGCTCCCTATCCGGTCGGTATGCCCGATCACCTGAATGATCGCCGCTTTCGAATCCTTCAGCTGGCCGGCGATGGCAGCCAACTCGGTGCGGCCTTGCGGCTGCATATCCTTCAGATCGGAGCCGGCGAAAGCAAACAATGCGTCGGCCGAAAGCTCAAAGCGCTTTGGTTTGGTGGCAACCCCAGCGTCCGCGCCCGCCTCCGACTTCAGCAAGTCCGCGCATCCCGCCGGCGCCCAATAGAAGGCTTGGCCGTGGTAACCCTCGTCGAAGATCACCTTGTACTGACAGGTGACGATCTTGTCGCCCTGGCGGAAATGAAACAGGTAGTCCCACTCGCGGGCGGAGAAGCCTTCTCGAAAATGCGGCCGGCCGATCAAGTCGTACAACTGGTCCTTGGTAACGCCCGGGCCAATCTGGCGCAAGTTGTCCACGTTGGGGAACGTGCCTTCCTTCAGCACGATGTTGTCGGTGGACGGAAAGATCACTTCCTCCACCTTGGCGTCCGGGGTAATGCCGCGGCTCACGTGTCGGGTGCAACCCGTCAGCGTGGCGCCCGCGACAAAGACGCATAGCGCGAGTGGGATGAGGCGCGCGGCGTTGTTTTTGATGTCCATGTGTTTGTTGCCCCTTGAATGTCGTCTTTGAATATCGGTGGCTGTTTTTTTGGTAGAAGGTCTGAACAATCTGCCGTCATGACCAGCCATTCGGCTGTTGAGAAGCGCTTCCGGCGTAGGCCGGGACCCAGTGCCTTTCGCTTTCAGTGGTTCTAAGTCGCTAGATCCCGGCCTACGCCGGGACGACGAGCAGAGGACTACCACTGAATTCCCGCACCCACCGAGAAGCCCCAATCGCGCGTGGTGTTGCCGCTGGCTTGCGCCTTGTAGACATAGCGGCCGTTCTCGGTGATGCCAGACAGACCGAACGCCATGCCGTATTCGCCTTGATATCCGCCAAAGCCCACCGACACCATGCTCTTGCCCGGCAGGTACGCCTGCGGCAAACCCGCCATGGCCATCGCCGACGATGTCGCGCCACGGTAGCCGCGTTCCAGCGTCCACACATCGTTGTCCAATTGGGCCAAGCGGCTATCGGTGTACTGATTAGCTCGGGTGACGGCCTGGTCCACACCCGCGTTCAACTGGTTGACGTTGACCACGTCGGTGCCGGCGATACCCGGCGCCACGCCGGTGATCGTGCGCCCGCCCACGTTTACTTCGCCGGTCGAACTGCTGTTGCCTACATAGGCGCCGTTGTAGTTGTTCTGCGCGCCCACGGTGGTAGCAGAGCCGGACCCCAGCGCCACGCTGTTGCCATGGGTCACCGTGGCGCCATTGCCCACCGCGGTGCTGTTGTCGGCCGACGCCGTGCTGTTGCCGCCTATCGCCGTGCTGTTGTTGCCGGAAGCCACTGAACCGGAACCGCCCGCCGTGGAATTGCTGCCGCTAGCCGTCGCCACCGTGGTGTTGCCGCCGCCCACCTGGAAATTGGGAGTTGAGCCGTTGTTGACGATATTGGTGATGGAGCTCTCCAGATTGGTGACGCGCCCATCGATCAGGTTGACGGCCCGGTTGGTAGCGTTCAACTGGCTGCCATTGATTGCATCGGTGCTGGTGTCGCTGATCCGTCCCGCCGCGACATTGGTGACGGTGCGCTCTGCACCGGCAGCGCCCACGCTGACCGTTCCGGCCGGCGTCGCACCAGCAAAGTTGTAGGTGGTGCCCGCGATGGTCGCGCTGGCGGTGCCCACCGCGGCGGCCGTGACCGAACCGGCGCCCAGCGCGACGCTGTTGGCGAAGCCAGACGTAGCGCCAGTGCCCATGGCGATCGCATCCGTCGCGGTCGCGCTGGCGTTGATGCCGGATGCAATGGCACCGGTGGCGGTGGCGCCATCGTTGTTGTAGTTGCCGCCCTGCACGCCGCCGTCGTTGACGCTGTAGTAGTGCGTCGCGGAAGCATTGACGGCGTTGGTCAGGTTTTCGATGGCCTGGTTGGTAGCGAACAACTGCGAACCGTTGATCGCATCGGTGGAACTGTCGGAAATCCTACCGGCCGCGACGTTAGTGATGGTGCGCTCGCTACCGACCGCGCCGACGCTGATCGTGCTGGTCGGCGTGACGCCGGCGAAGTTATAGGTCGTTCCGCCAATCACCACGCTGGGTGTTGCGACCGCCACCGACGTCACCGACCCCGCACCGAGCGCAACGCTGCCGGGTTCGTTGGCGGTAGCGCCGGCGCCCAATGCCATGGACTGGATGCCGTTGGAGGTGGAATTGGTACCCAGCGCGATACCGTCGGCGAAGTTGACTTCCGAATTCTGGCCAATCGCGATGCCACCTGGTGCCGTCTGCTGCACCAGTGCGCCGTTGCCCATGCCGATGCCGTTGTCGCCGTTCACGACGGTAGTCGGGCCGATGGCTACGGACTCGGCGCCAACCGCCAGCGAATCGTCCGCCGCCGAATTGGCATGGAAGTACATGGTGGGCGTTACCGAGAACGAACTCAGTCCGTTGCGCAACTGGCGCAACGTCACCGCGTCCTGATCTTGGGTACCGTCGGCCACGTTGGTGATCTGGCGGTAAGTAGTGTCGGTGCCCACCGACACCGCACCCAGCAAGGTCTTATCGGTGGTGTTGTACGGCACCAGGCCGGTGCCGGCGATGATGTTGCCGGTTGCCGGCGCCACCACGCGGTCGGACACCGACCCCGAGCCCAGCGCCACGCCGCCATCGGTGGTCACGCTGGCGTTGTTGCCCAACGCCACGCCTTGCGCCGCCGTGGAACTGGCACCCACACCCGCCGCCATCGCGTTGATGCCGCTGGCGCCGTCGTTGTTGTAGTTGCCACCCTGCACGCCATTGTCGTTGACGCTGTAGTAGCGCGTCGTTGCGCCGTCCACCAGATTGGTCACCTGATCCAGGTTGACCGCATCGGTGCCAGTGATCGCAGGACCCACATTGGTGATGGTGGTGTTGCCGGCGTCGATTCCGACATTGGTGATGCTGGGGCCGCCGGTGATGGTCAGGCCGGAGTTGTCGATCAGCGTGTTGCCGATGGTGACGCTGGTGAAACTGGGGTTGGCCACCACGCCCACGGTCATCGTGCCGGTGCTGTCGTCATAGGCTACCGTGGCGTTGTTGCCTGCGGCCACCGTCAGCGTTTCATTCGGGCCGATGTTGCCGGTGTTGGTGCCGTCGGTGATGTTCCAGCCCGTATTGGCGGCCGTGGCGACTGCTTCGATCGCCTGGTTGGTCGCATACAACTGCGAGCCGTTGATCGCATCGGTGGAGCTGTCGGAAATCCGGCCGGCGGCAACGTTCGTGATGGTGCGTTCGGTACCGAACGCGCCGACGCTCACGGTGGAGGTCGGATTGGTGCCCGCGAAGTTGTAGCTCACGCCATCGATCACCGTGCTGGTGGTCGCCACCGCAACGCCCGTCACCGAACCCGAACCCAGCGCCACATCGCCCGCGTTGTTGGCAACTGCGGTGTCGCCGAAGGCCACCGCGCCGGCGGCCAACGCACTGCTGGTGCTGCCGATCGCCACACTGCCCTGTCCAACCACGGTGTTCTGGAAGCCGATGCCCACAGCGCCCTGTGCCGCGGCGCCCGGCGTGCTCACCGCCTGGCCGCCACCGCCCACCATATTGGTGTTACCCATCGCCACCGAACCATTGCCGGTGGCGGTGTTGTCCATGCCTTGCGCGACTGCACCGTTGCCGGTGGCGGTGTTGGGATCGCCGATGGCCACGGCGCCGTCGCCGTTGGCCACGTTGCCGCGACCGATCGACACCGCGCCGCCGGCAGCGGTGCCGGCATTGGCGGTGCTCAGGTTGCCGATGGCGACGTTCACGCCGGTTGCGCCCGTGGTAGCGGCATGACCGAAGGCCACGGACGAGGCGCTGCCGACTACGGCTTGGTAGCCCAAGGCAACCGAATTCGCAAAATTGGCCGTTGTGTTCTGGCCGATGGCGACGGCGCGAGATCCAGATGCGACGGCCGCAGACCCCGTGACGGCGGTTCCGCCGCCACCACCGATGGCGATAGCTCCGAGACCTGTTGCGTTGGCGCCTCCAACGCTACCCGCGCCACCAATGGCGACAGTGTAAGCCGCGGCTCCCGTTGCGTTGCCGCCGAGTGCTACCGCGTTCGACGCCGCACTGGCAGTCAAACCAATGGCCACTGCATGATTGCCTGCGGTTCGCGCCGAGTCGCCGATTGCAATCCCGCCGACGGAGGTTCCGCTTGTGACGGCGGCATTATTGCCAATGGCGATGCCGGTTCCTGCGACTGAAGTCGCACCCGTTCCCACCGCAATCGAATTCAGCCCGGTCGCGCCATCGTTGTTGTAGTTGCCGCCCTGCACGCCATTGTCGTTGACGCTGAAGTAGTGAATGGCGCTCGCTTCAACCTGGTTGCTGAGGTTCTCGATCGACTGATTGGTCGCATACAGCTGCGAGCCGTTGATCGCATCGGTGGAGCTGTCGGAAATCCTACCGGCCGCCATATTGGTGATGGTGCGTTCGCCGCCGACCGTGCCAACGCTCACCGTACTGGTCGGCGTGGTGCCGGCGAAGTTGTAGGTCACGCCATCGATGACTGTGCTGGATGTCTGCACCGCCACCGCGGTCACCGAACCCGCACCCAACGCCACGCTGCCCGGTTCGTTGGCAGTGGAGCCTGCGCCCAAGGCCAGCGACTGAATGCCGTTGGACGTGGCATTGGTGCCCAGCGCGATGCCGTCGGCGAAGCTGACTTCCGAATTCTGGCCAATCGCAATACCGCCCGGCGCCGTCTGCTGCACCAGTGCGCCATTGCCCATGCCGATGCCGTTGTCGCCATTGACGATAGTGGTTGGGCCAACGGCAATCGATTCCGCGCCGACGGCCAGCGAATCCGCCGCCACTGAATTGGCGTGGAAGTAGCGCGTACCGGTTGCCGTCACCGAGGTGATCGCGCCCTGCAGCTGTCGAACGGTCACCGCATCCTGGGCCTGGGTGCCGTCGGCCACGTTGGTGACTTGGCGGTAGGTGGTGTCGGTGCCCACCGACACCGCGCCCAGCAAGGTCTTGTCGCTGGTGTTGTACGGCACCAGGCCGGTGCCGGCGATGATATTGCCGGATGCTGGCGCCAGCGCACGGTCCGACAGCGAACCCGAGCCCAGCGCTACGCCTCCATCGATGGTCACGCTGGCGTTGTTGCCCAGTGCCACACCCTGCGCGGCCGTGGAACTGGCGCCCACGCCGGCTGCCATAGCGTTGATGCCGCTGGCGCCGTCGTTGTTGTAGTTGCCGCCCTGCACGCCGTTGTCGTTGACGCTGTAGTAGCGCGTTGTTGCACCGTCGACCAGATTGGTTACCTGCTCCAGATTGACCGCATCGGTGTTGTTGACTGCCGCTGCCACGTTGGTGATGGTCGTATTGCCGGCATCGATGCCGACATTGGTGATGCTGGGGCCGCCACTGGTGAAGCTGATGCTGCCGTCGTTGATGACGGTGTCGCCCACGGTGACGCTGTTGAAGCTCGGATCAGCCGCCACGCCCACGGTCATCGTCCCGGTGGCATCGTTGTAGACCACCGTGGCGTTGCTGCCCGCCGCCACCGTCAACGTTTCATTCGGTGCGATGTTGCCGCTATTGGTGCCGTCGGTGATGTTCCAACCGGCAGTGGCGGTCGTGGCGACGGCCTCGATCGCCTGGTTGGTCGCGAACAGCTGGGAGCCATTGATGGCATCGGTCGAAGAACCGGAAATCCTGCCGGCTGCGACATTGGTAACGGTGCGCTCGGTACCGGCTGCGCCCACGCTCACAGTGGAAGTAGGATTGGTGCCCGCAAAGTTGTAGGTCACGCCGTCAATTGCGGTGTTGGCTGTCGCCACCGCCACACCCGTCACCGAGCCCGAACCCAGCGCCACATCGCGCGCATTGTTGGCTACAGCCGTATCGCCAAAGGCGACCGCGCCAGCCGCCAGCGCGCGGCTGGTGCTGCCGATCGCCACACTGCCCTGCCCGATCACCTGATTCTGGAAGCCGATGCCGACCGCACCCTGCGCCGCAGTGCCCGGCGTGCTGACCGCCTGGCCGCCGCCGCCGACCATATTGGTGTTGCCCATCGCGACCGAACCGTTGCCGGTGGCGGTGTTGTCCAGGCCCGAGGCGATCGCACCGTTGCCGGTGGCGGTGTTGGGGTCGCCGATGGCGACTGCACCGTCGCCATTGGCGACATTGCCTGAGCCGATGGCGACGGCCCGGCCGCCGGTGGCGGTGGAGCCGTGACCGATGGCGACTGCGTCATCAGCATTGGCGACGGATTCACCGCCGATGGCGATGGCGTTGGCGCCCGACGCGAGAGCGCCTAGTGCTGCGTTACCACCAATGGCGACCGAGCCGACACCCGTGGCGCGCACGGCTGTTGCTGCGCCGTTACCACCTGTGCCGAGCGCTGTCGCATAGTTGGCAGCCGCATTGGTCCAGGTTCCGACTGCTACCGCATCCACGCCGGTTGCCCGGCTTGCGACGCCCATGGCAACAGCGCGATCCTGCGATGCGGTCACGTCCGTGCCGACGGCGATGGCACCCGCTGCCGTGGCACCCGATCCTGCCAATGTGCGCGCGCCAAGATTGATCGAGTTGATTTCCGACGCGATCGACTGGAAGCCGATGGCGATCGCGTTGCGGCCGCCCGCGTTGGCGCTGCTGCCTTGCGCGACGGCATCCAGTGCGGATGCGCTGGCCAGGGTACCGATGGCGATCGCGTTGCCCACGCTGGCATTCGCGTTCACGCCGATCGACGTCGTTGCGTCGGCCGTGACGCCGATGCCCGCGTTGGTGCCGATGGCGATATTGTCGTCGCCGCTCACCAGGCTGCCGGCCGCAGCCTGCAGCGTGCCGTCGTAGGTTACCGTGCCATCGCCGACGCCGAAGGCGACGTTCCGCGTTCCGGTGACGCCCGAACCCGCGCCGCGCATCACGCTGGCAATGCCTCCGCCGATGGCGGTGTTCTGCGCGCCGGTGACCAGCGCTCCGGCGGCGACACCCATTGCGATCGAACCGGTATTGGCGGCCGTCGAGCCTGCACCGGAACCCTGGCCGACCGCGACCGTGCTTGCTCCGATAGCGAGCGCTTGCGTACCGAGCGCAAGCGAACTGTTTCCTAGCGCGCGAGCGGTGTTGCCGACGGCCGTGGCAGCGGCGTCGCTCGCCTCTGCCGAACGGCCACCGGCGAACGCATTAGCGCCACTGGCGTTGGCGCCAGAACCTATCGCAGCGGAACCCCCGCCACCGGCATTGGCAAAAGAACCGAGGGCGCTGGCAGCGACTCCGGCGGCTTCGGCGGACGCGCCAACTGCAGTCGCATTAGTGGCGCTCGCGGTTGTCCCGGATCCCAATGCGCTGGCATTGATCCCCGTGGCATCGGCTGAGTTACCCATCGAAACGCCGCCTTGCGCGGTCGCAGTGGCAGCAGTGCCCAGCGCGACGCTGAAACCACCGGTAGCCTGCGTATTGACACCGATTGCGATGTCATTGGGCAGGGCCGTGTTGGTTTGGACGCCCGCGTTCGCGCCTAGGCCGAATGCGATCGACTGGTTACCCCAGGCTCTGGATGAGGTACCCATGGCCAAGGCGCCCGTGCCCGTCGATCTGGCTTGAATACCTATGGCGACAGTACCGTCAGCAGTAGCGATCACGTCGGTGCCGATGCCGATGGCACCGTCGCCCGCCGCACCGGCTCCTCCGGTTCGCGGACCCAGGTAAATGGCATTAATCCCAGAGGCAATGGCTTGGTAGCCGATAGCCGTGGCATTCAGCGCCGTACTTTGGGCGTTATAACCTACCGCAGTGCCTCCGCCTGTAGTCGCTTGGGACATGAAACCCACGCACATCGTGCTGCCGCTGTAGTAGTTGTACGGCGCCGCAGCGCAGCTCACCTGTGCTTGCGCCGACCCGGCCCATCCCAATCCACCCATCGTCAACAACGCGGCGGTGACCCCGGCGCACAACGTTACTGCCGGACGTGACGCCTTCCGTCCACCACCCGACGCCTTTCCTCCAAGCGAGGCCAGCTCGGAAGCGACCACCAGCTGATTGAGCGAACGGTTCCATACCACGCTGTAGATTTTGTTCATTACCTATTCCTTAGTGGCAAACGAATGCGGTGGTCCGCAGACAAGACGATGTGGCGTTGCTTATGACTTTTTTGATACGGATCGCGCACGCGGCGATATCCGGCGCAGCGCGTGCATGCGCCAGCACTTGGGACGGGAGCTGCGCGTGACGTTTGGTTGAGGGCGCAGCACTACCGTGGAATCGCGTTCGATCCACTGCGGTAAGCGGGCGGAGCTTGGCCGAGAGATGTCTGGCGCTGAAGCGGCGGCAGACCGAAGGCTGATATCGACGCGCGTTAAGTGGTGCAGGGTTTGGAGCACCAGCCGGTGCCTTGCTCCAGCGCCATGCGCTCGCAAGGCGGTTGCGACCCACACAGGGCGGCGTTCCGACCGCTGAGCTTCGGGCATCGGATAGGAAGCAAGATCGCAAACCGCGGCAGCGGCTACCGACCTCCGCGTGCACGTGGTCGTGCAACCACGGCTTTGGGAGCTGACTTCATTGATGGCAGATGCCGGCGGATATCCGGCATCAAGGACGTTGGTAGCTTCCATGTTCCCCCTGTCGAATTTCATATCCGCTATTGCATATGAAATCGGTCGTGCATTTCTATCCGCTGAAAACAAAAATTACTGTGACTCGAATTGCAATTGCGCACTTAGAATATTTTAGAAAACACTTGCGTGCGATCTGCATGCATCGATTCAACATCGTTCTGCATGCGTGCAGCACCGATCTTCGTTCATAGTAATGAGAGAAAACTGAGAGTTTTCTATTTGCGTTCTTGATGAAGATCTACGTGTTGGATGCGCACTGATTGGTAAATACATTTACCAATATCATTTACGATATCCCTTGCATGATGCTGGTGCTCGATGAGGCGGCAACTTAGGCTCTCGAACTCCAGCGCATCGGATGCTCGACTTTAGTCGAATGCGATCATCGACCATTGCCGACATGGATACCGTTGCCGTTCCTTGTAGGAGTGGTGCCGGCATGCTGGCGCGGGTGAGTCGCGATGGGGCGTTACCCCGCCGCTTCCTTGTAAAGATGATGGCGCTATGTCGACACCAGTGAGTCGCGACAGGAAACATCAACGTCGCGACTCACCGGTGCCGGCATGCCGGCACCACTCCCACAAGGTAGGTAGCCCGGGTGAGGCCAAAGGCCGCAGCGCGGCCAGATGGCGAACAACCGCAGCGAGTAGATACCGCTATTCGGGCGGGGAACGTGCAGGTTCCGTGTAACCCACCCCGGATGCGCTTCGCTTATCCGGGCTACGTGTGTTTGTAGGAGCGGCGTGAGTCGCGATGAGGCGTTACCGGTAAAGCCCCATCGCGACTTACCGGTGCCAGCATGCCGGCACCACTCCTACAAGGATCAGCTGCGTTTTTGTTGACACCGGCTTCCTGTTTCCGGCTTCCTGCCCTCCCATTCCTGGTTCCGGTCCCCTGCATTGCGTCATTGCAATTGCGATATAGCTCGCCCGATTTAAATGATTGGTGCGGCGCTCCCTGCCCTGCCTATCCTTTGGGGGGAGTCGCATCGCGGCGGGCGTCGGCTGACAACGTATGGCCGGGTCTGCTGGCAAGCGTCTCCATGACGGCAGATTCACGCCGGCCGCTGCGGCGGCGTGCGCACTCATTCGACGTCGAAAGAAGGATTGGGAATGGTAGGACCTGCTGGATCGGCTGCTCGGACTTCCACGCAAGCGCCGCATGTCGGCAGCTCGCCTTCGTATCGCGCAGCCTTGACGCTACTGGCCTCGCTGTTCTTCATGTGGGGCTTCATCACCGTCATCAACAACACGTTGCTGCCGCATCTGCGCAGCGTCTTCAGCTTGTCCTATACCCAGGCGACGTTGATCGAGTCGGTGTGGTTCATCGCTTACTTCTTCGCCTCGCTGCCGTCGGCCAAGTTGATTGAACGGGTTGGCTACCAGCGTGCGCTGGTGATCGGTCTGGTCATCATGGCGGTTGGCGCACTGGGCATGATCCCGGCGGCTCGCTTGCCGTCCTATGGCATCACACTGACCTCTTTGTTTGTGATCGCCAGCGGCATCACCCTGCTGCAGGTCGCGGCCAATCCTTATGTCGCGGTCATCGGCCCACCGGAGACGGCATCATCGCGTCTCAACCTGGTGCAGGCATTTAACTCGGTCGGCACTACGCTGGCACCGCTGTTCGGCGGCTATCTGATTCTCGGCCGCTCCGCGTCGGGTACCACCAAGGGCGAGGTGGTGCTGACCCAGGCCGAGCGCCTGGCCGATGCGCAGTCGGTGCAGTTGCCTTACCTGATCGTCGCGATAACGCTGGTGCTGCTGGCGGTGGTGATCGCCCGCTTCAAGCTGCCTGCATTGGGCCAGGCGACGCAACGTGCCACGCGCGAAGAGCGCTCCCTGCACTCGCTATGGCGCCATCGCAATCTGGTGCTTGGCATTCCGGCGATCTTCATCTACCTGATCGCCGAGATCGGCGTGTCGAACCTGTTCATCAACTTCGTCTCGCAGCCGCATATCGGCAACCTTACCCACGCGGAGGCATCCAACTATCTGTTCCTGTTGTGGGGCGGCATGATGGTGGGCCGTTTCGCCGGTAGCCTGCTGATGCGCCGGGTGGCACCCGAAACCGTGCTGGCCATATTCTCGATCGGCGCGTTCGTAGTGATGCTGCTGACGGTGTTCACCACCGGTGCGGTAGCGATGTGGTCGCTGATCGCGGTGGGGCTGTTCCACTCGATCATGTTCCCGACCATCTTCACGCTGGGCATCAAAGGGCTGGGGCCGCTGACCGAAGAAGGCTCCGGCCTGCTGGTGATGGCCATCGCCGGCGGCGCGCTTGTTGTCGTGCAGGGTTGGCTGGCCGATCGCTATGGATTGCAGCAGGCTTTTCTGCTTACCGCGGTTTGCGAGCTGTATGTTTTGTTCTATGCGCTGTGGGGTGCAAGGACCACACCGGTTGTGGCGACGGCAGGTGAATAATTGTGCCGTAGATGTAGGAGCGCCGTCCCGGCGCGAGCTCTTCGCCTCTATCGCGATCTGACAGAAAGAGCTCGCGGCGAGACGCCGCTCCTACATTGCCTTCTTCTGACCTATCGATGACTCAGATCAAACCCGCGAAAACACCAACGTTGCGTTGTTGCCGCCAAAACCAAAACTATTCGACATAACGGTATTCACCGACGCATCGCGGCTGCTGCGCAATATCGGATAGTCCGCTGCACGTTCATCCAACTCGCTGATGTGGGCCGACCCTGCGAGAAAGCCATCGCGCATCATCAACAGGCAATAGATCGCCTCGTGCACGCTGGCCGCGCCGAGCGAATGGCCCGACAACGCTTTGGTCGATGAGATCGGCGGAATGTCGTTGCCGAAGACGGTGCGCACGGCATCCAGTTCCGTCACATCGCCCAGCGGCGTTGCCGTGGCATGGGTGTTTAGATAATCAATCGGAGCCGACACGCCATCCATCGCCATCTGCATGCAGCGCACGGCGCCTTCGCCGGAAGGCGCCACCATCTCCGCGCCATCGGACGTTACGCCGTAGCCGACCAGTTCCGCATAGATGCGCGCACCGCGCGCTTGGGCGTGCTCAAGGTCCTCCAGCACCACCATGCCACCGCCGCCTGCGATGACGAAACCATCGCGGTTGGCGTCGTAGGGGCGAGAAGCGATTTCGGGTGTCTCATTGGCGCCGGTGGAAAGCGCGCCCATCGCGTCGAACTGGCAGGTCATGCCCCAGTGCACCTCTTCACCGCCGCCGGCCAACACGATGTCCTGGCGACCGGAACGAATGAGATCAGCCCCCGCGCCGATGCAATGCGCCGAAGTCGCACACGCCGCCGACAGCGAATAGCTCACGCCCTTGATGGAAAACGCTGTTGCCAACGTCGCCGATACAGTCGAGCACATGGTTCGCGGCACCATGTATGGACCGACCTTGCGCACACCACGCGCGCGCATCAGATCGGCTGTTTCAATCTGCCATTCCGGCGATCCGCCACCGGAACCGGCAATCACGCCGGTGCGGACATGGCTCACCTGCTCCGGCGACAAACCCGCATCGGCAATCGCGTCCCGCGTGGCGACATACGCGTAGGCCGCGGCATCGCCCATGAATCGCTTCTGCTTGCGGTCGATCGCCGCTTCCAGATCGATGTTCGGAATTCCCGCCACCTGGCTGCGCAAACCCATCTGCGCATAGTCGGGTTGGAAAGTGATGCCGGACCGCCCCTCGCGCAATGACTTGGAGACACTGTCCAAATCGTTGCCCAGGCACGACACGATACCCATTCCCGTAATGGCTATACGACGCATCTCAAAATCCTTCGGTCGAAGAGAACAGACCCACGCGCAGATCCTTGGCAGTGTATATCTCGCGGCCATCGACCAAGGTGCGCCCGTCGGCCAGCACCAGTGTCATCTTGCCGCGCACTACACGACGCACATCGATCTCGTAACGGACCACCTTGGCATTGGGCAACACTTGCCCGACGAATTTCACTTCGCCAACACCCAGTGCGCGTCCGCGCCCGGTCCCACCCAGCCACGGCAGATAGAAACCTGCCAACTGCCACATGGCATCCAGTCCCAGGCAGCCCGGCATCACCGGGTCGCCTTCGAAGTGGCAGGCGAAAAACCACAGAGAGGGATCGATGTCGAGTTCGGCGTGGATTGCCCCTTTTCCGTAGCTTCCGCCCTCTTCCGAGATGTGCGTGATGCGGTCGAACATCAGCATGGGCGGTGCGGGCAAACGCGCATTGCCAGGGCCGAACATCTCGCCGCGAGCGCAACTCAACAATTGCTCACGATCGAGCGACGAAGGTTTTGTCATCAAGGGATTCACCGATAGGAAAGCGCCAATATGGCGACGCAAACGCTACTTTACCTTGATCTTCATCAAATCGTTTTCCATACGCGTGCGTAGGTGTGCGGTTTTCGTTCAAGAATCCACTTGAGAATGAGGATTACAAACGACGTCAATTGATTCGGAAATTAGGATGCGAAGGCTTCCCTTCTCCCACCGGGATGAAGGTATGCGGCTTACGACCCATCGGGTCGTGCATGCCTGAATGCCCTGCGTGCTACGCAGGGCCGGGGCGCAAAGCGAGGTGGCGCGCAGCGACGGATGAGGGCATGAGGTATCCGCTTGTAATAAGGTCAGACGGCGAGTCATTGCCATTCCCTCATCCGCCCTCGGGCACCTTCTCCCGGGGGGAGAAGGAAACCCAGCGCATTCGCATTACATGAAAGTGTCATGATTTTCATGCGGCATTGCAGCGAACCTAAAACGTTGGAGTATCAACACGGTGCTCTGCATACCATGCCGCGGCACCTATCACGCCCAGTTGCCCGTGGTCGACGCGCCATACCGGCACCTGCCGCAACGCGTCGGACAGCGCACCCTTGCGCAAGTAGCGCTGCTGGAAGCGGCCATCGTGAAGGAATTCCGCGATATGGCTGGTGATGCCGCCTGACAAGTAAACGGCCTTGGCTCCGAACGCGATGGCAAAATCGCCCACCAGGCTGCCCAGCCATTCGCAGAACACGTGCAGGCTCTCTTCTGCAATGGGGTCCTGTCCGGACTGCGCCGCCTCAATCAGTTGCTGTGGCATTCCCCATCGCGGCGATACACCACGCAGTTCGCACAAACAACCGTACAAATTGACCAATCCCGGGCCAGACAGTACGCGCTCGTTGTCCACGTGCCCGTAGCGGCGCATCAGCAAACGCACGATGTCCAGTTCCAGTTCATTGCCCGCCGCCAAAGCGGAGTGCCCGATTTCGCTGGACAAAACCGCAGCGTGCTCGCCTCCCAACCGCAGAGCCGCGCCCAGGCCGGTACCCGGTCCCAGTATCAACGCGGGCCACCCGGCCAATGGATCGCCCGAGCCCGCCAGGCGATTCATTTTCTGCGGATCCGCATACGGAATGGCGTAAGCCATCGCCTGAAAATCATTGATCAGGCGCAAGTGTTCCAGGCCGGATTCCACCGTTGTTTTGGCTACCGAAACCTGCCACGGCAGATTGGTATTCAGGAGATGATCGCCTTCCAGCAGCCCCGCGATTGCAACCACTGCGCTGCGCGAAGTACCCGGGCCAGGATCTGCTGCCGCATCGGTGGAGAACTCGCGCAGGATGGACGCCAAACTGGGATATTCACCGCAGGCGAATTTACGGAAATTCCGAACGACCGGCGCTTCTGTCGGACTCATGGTCACCCAAGCCAACCGCGCGAACGTACCCCCCACATCCGCCGCGATGACCGTGCTTGTTTCACTGGTATTGGATATGTCCTTCATTCCCACGGGACGAGCGGAGGCGACTGCGGTCGAGTTCTTCATATCGTCACTTGGTGGGCAAATCGCACTAACCATAAAGCATGGGGCATGAGACAAGCGTTTGAAAGGTGCGAACTGACCGGCTAAGTGCCAACGATGGGCAGCAACGAGACCGGACGCAACGGCTGTGGTGTGGCGAAAGGATCGCGATTGGATTGGTAGCGCTGCCACAGGTTGTCCGCGATGTTCTGGGCCGCCGCGTTGGCTTCACGGCGCATCGCGGGGTTTCCGCATTCGGCGGTGGTCTGCATAAACAGATCCAGCCAACGCAGAAACAACTCCGCCGACAAGCCCGGTATCGCCATGTGCTTGGGCACCGGCGCTCCGCGGAAGCGGCGCGTACCCCGCAGTACGGCCGACCAGAAATCCGTCAGTTGCGCCAAGTGCGTGGGCCAGTCATGAACGCGCGCATCGAAGATCGGTCCCAGTTGCTCGTCCTGGCGTACGCGTGCGTAGAAGTCGTCGACGAGGCGCGCAACCTCTTCTTCGGTACACAGTGCTGGGCCGGGCGTAGATGTGGGGGGTGTGGACATGGGTGTGGGTGGATGGGGGCGATGTATTGTCGCATCGATGGGTAGATCTACGTTCACAGGAGCTTCCTTCCTCCGAGGAAGAGCTTGCTTTTCCTTTCTCCCCTTGGGATGAAGGCATGCGGCTTACGACCCATCGGGTCGTGCATGCCTGAATGCCCTGCGTGCTGCGCAGGGCCGGGGCGCGAAGCGAGAGCCTGCTCCGTACTTGATACGGGGGCGGATGAGGTAATGGGAATGACTTGTCAGCGGAACTTTCTACAAGCGGACACCTCATTCCCTCATCCGTCGCTTCGCGCCACCTTCTCCCAGAGGGAGAAGGAAAAGAGCAGTACGTCCTGTCGACTAAACCCTGCCCCAAGTCCAGGGTTTTCCACCCACCATTCAGCCGCCAAATGCATATTTCAGCGACCAGCAGGTTAAAGTACGCGCACCATGTCGTCGCTTCCCGTCATCCTTCTGCGCGTGCTGCTCAGCGTTGTCCTGATCTTCAACGGATCGGGCTATGCGTATGCGGCCACGCAGTTGCATATGGCCGGGGCACCCGTCGCCAGCGACGCCGTCAACCACGATATGGCCGCGCACGACGTGCCGCCCTGTCACGACGCCGAGGGCGACATGGCCTACCAGGACCCCGCTCCGCCGAAAGATGGCATTGCCGGCCACGACAGCCACGACGATTCCAACTGCTGCCAGACCGACCAGTGCGACTGCGTCTGCGCGCAGCATGTTCCTGCCACCAACCTGGCTTTCTGGCTTCGTTCCCCGACGCTGGCGCGAAGCCACGTCCCGGCGTATCGCCCGGCGCAGCATCTGTCTCCTGCTTTGTCGCACCTGCAGCGACCTCCCATCGGCTAAGCCTGTTGGCCGCGCCTTAGCGGCCTCTCTACGCGCATGCGCTGGAATCCGCTGTCATGCGGCCTCCGGCGCCGGTCAATCCGCGTCTTGCGCGGTATGGCCACCCCCACAGGCAATCATGGAATCAACAATGTCTTCCAACCCTTTCGGCTTTGGACCCGATTCGGCGTTCAAGCCCTCGCGCCGGCAGTTCGTCACTGGCCTGGCTATTGGTGGTGTCGCCGCCGGCCTGGGCCTTGCCCGCGTACCAGCTTTTGCCGCCAACGCCACCACGCTTCCCGTGCAGACGTTGACCGGCACCGAATTCGACCTGGCAGTCGGTAGTTCGATGGTCGATTTCACCGGTCGCGTGCGCCCAGCGATTACCGTCAACGGCAGCCTACCCGCGCCGATCCTGCGCTGGCGCGAAGGCGATACCGTTACCGTTCGGGTGGCGAATCATCTGCGTAACGCCGATGGATCCATCCACTGGCACGGCATCCTGCTGCCGGCCAACATGGATGGCGTGCCGGGATTGAGCTTCAACGGCATTCCGCCAGGTCAGACCTATCAATACCAGTTCGAAGTGAAACAGTCGGGCACTTACTGGTACCACAGCCATTCGCTGTTCCAGGAACAAGCCGGCCTTTACGGCGCCCTGATCATCGACCCACGCGAACCTCCGCCGTACCGCTACGACCGCGAACACGTGGTGTTGCTGTCGGACTGGACCGACATGGACCCGGCCGCACTGTTCCGGCGCCTGAAGAAAATGCCCGAGTACGACAACTACTACAAACGTACCGTGGGCGACTTCGTGCGCGACGTGCGCCGTGACGGACTGAGCGAAACGCTGAGCGACCGCGGCATGTGGGGGCGCATGCGGATGACGCCCACCGACATCTCCGACGTCAACGCGCATACCTATACCTACCTGATGAACGGCACTGCGCCATCGGGCAACTGGACCGGGCTCTTCCGCCCGGGCGAAAAAGTGTTGCTGCGTTTCATCAACGGCTCGTCGATGAGCTACTTCGATGTGCGCATTCCAGGCCTGAAGATGACCGTGGTGGCGGCCGATGGCCAGTACATTCATCCGGTGACCGTGGACGAGTTCCGTATCGCGGTGGCGGAAACCTTCGACGTTATCGTCGAGCCCAGTGGACAGGATGCCTTCACGCTGTTTGCGCAGGACATGGGCCGCACGGGCTATGCGCGCGGCACGTTGGCGGTGCGGAATGGTTTGGAAGCACCGATTCCAGCACGTGATCCGCGCCCGCTGCTGACCATGAGCGACATGGGCCATGACATGGGCGGCGGTGGGCATGCAGGTGGACACAAAGGCATGGAGGGCAGCTGCGGTGCCAGCATGGCCGAAGGTAGTTGCGGCGCGAGCATGAGCAGCGGCCACGGTGAGCACGGCGGTGCCGCCGCGCCGATGCATCCAGCCAGCGAAACCGGTAACCCGCTTATCGACATGCAGTCCGGGGCCGGCGAACCGAAACTTTCCGATCCCGGTATAGGTCTGCGCGACAACGGCCGCAAAGTGCTGACCTACGGCGACATGAAAAGCCTGTTCTCCGACCCGGATGGACGTGAGCCTGGCCGCACGGTGGAGCTGCACCTGACCGGGCATATGGAAAAATTCGCTTGGTCCTTCGACGGTATTCCCTTTGCCAGCGCCGAGCCATTGCGGCTGAACTACGGCGAGCGTATGCGCATCGTGCTGGTCAACGACACCATGATGCAGCACCCCATCCATCTGCACGGGATGTGGAGCGATCTGGAAGACGAGAACGGCGAGTTCCACTTGCGCAAGCACACCATCGACATGCCGCCAGGCACCCGCCGCAGCTATCGCGTGCGCGCGGACGCGCTGGGTCGCTGGGCTTTTCACTGCCATCTGCTCTACCACATGGAAGCCGGAATGATGCGGGAAGTGCGGGTGGAAGAATGAACATGTCCATTCGAATTTCCCTCAACCTGCTGACTGCGGCGCTAGTCTTGGCGATCCATGGCAATGCAATGGCGCAACACGACCATTCGCAGCATCAGACCACGACACCAAAATCGGAAGAATCCACGAGCACCGGCCACGAGCAACACGGCGCGCAGGAATCACCTCCCGTCGAGCCGGTCGACCATTCCAAGATGGACCATTCGGGCAAAGACGACAAAGGCACGGACCACAGCGGCATGGATCATTCGCAGATGGAGCATGGTCAACAAACGTCGGAAAATCCTCCGGTTGACCACGCAGCGATGGGCCACGGCAGCGGCGCCACGCAGCAACCCATTGAGCCGATTCCCCAGATCACCGATGCCGACCGCGCCGCGGCTTTTGCACCGATCAATCATGGCGCAATGGAACACGCGTCCAGCATCAACGCCATGGTGCTGTTCAACCGCCTGGAAACATGGGATGCCGATCATGGCAACGGTCAGGCCTGGGAAGGCAGCGCGTGGATCGGCAGCGACTTGAATCGCCTGTGGCTACGCAGCGAAGGCGAACGCGAGGACGGACGAACCGAAGCTTCCGATCTTGAAGTGCTGTATGGCCGCAGTGTTTCTCCCTGGTGGGATGTGGTGACCGGCGTGAAGCATGAGTTCCGCCCCGGAGACTCGCGCAGCTGGGCGGCGTTCGGCGTGCAAGGGTTGGCGCCTTACAAGTTTGAAGTGTCGGCCACCGCATACGTCGGCGAATCGGGACAGATCGCTGCCACTGTGGAAGTTGAGTACGAACTGTTGCTGACCAATCGGTTGATCCTGCAGCCGCTGGTCGAAGCGCGCCTATCGGCCAAGGACGAACCGGAGTACGGCAACGGATCGGGCCTGAACACCATCGAGGCCGGGCTTCGGCTGCGCTATGAAATCAATCGTCGCTTCGCGCCCTACGTGGGTGTCGTGCACGAACGCGCCTTCGGCGATACCGCCGACTACCACCGCGCGGCCGGCGAAGACGTGCGCGATACGCGCGTGGTCGCGGGCGTACGCATTTGGTTCTGAGGGAGGACGTCGCGATGTCATCGACCAAACGTAAACCGTTACTCGTGTTGTTCACTCTGGTGGTAGTCGTGCTGGCGGCTGCCGGAATCGTCTGGTCGGGTGCTTACAACGTGGGCGCGGATGCACCGCACACGCGTCCGGTCTATGCATTCTTCGGAACCGTCCGCGACCGTTCCATCCAGACACGTGCCGCTTCGATCCAGGTCCCGGATCTGAGCGACCGGGCACGCGTCGTGCAAGGCTCCGGAAATTACCAGGCCATGTGCGCAGGCTGTCATCTGGCTCCAGGCATGACAGAGACTGAGCTCAGCCAAGGCCTCTACCCTGCACCGCCCGACCTGACCAAGATGGCGACGTCGCCCGCGGAAGCCTTCTGGGTGATCAAGCACGGCATCAAGTTGTCCGGCATGCCGGCCTGGGGCAAGAGCATGCAGGACGAATACATCTGGAACCTTGCCGCCTTCTTGCAAGAACTGCCGAAGCTGGATCCTGAACAATACAAGGCCATGGTGGCGCAAAGTGGCGGGCATTCGCATGGGGGTGGTGAGTCGATGCCTGATCCTAAGGGCATGAATGGCGATGCCGATCATCATGGTGGCGAAAAGCCAGCCCCTCATCCGCACACTGATTCCTCACCGCATTCGCATGAGGAAGCGAAAGCTGAGTCCGGTTCGCCGGAAGAAAGGAAAGATACTTCGTCAGTACCTCATGATGGTCATGAAGACGATGGTCACCAGCATTAGGTTCCCAATGAAACTCTCTGTCGTCATGACCAGCCATTCGGCTGTTGAAGAGCGCCTCCGGCGCATGCCGGGACCGAGCGACTTAGCTAGCCGTTTAATTAGCCAGGGTAGCCACCATCCGGAAGGTAAGGCGCTGGGTCCCGGCATGCGCCGGGATGACGGGATTATTGGATTTAACGAACACCTGATATGAAATCGCCAAATGCAGATCGATCGCAATCAGCCACAAAAGGAGTCCTGATATGTTCCCCCGAAGAATTACTCGTCTCGCCAGCATTGCAGCAGCCGCCATCGCGCTGTCCGCCTGCGGTGCTGCGCCAAATCCCGCAATGGATATCGCGAAGACCGCCACCGAAACGTTGCCGCTGGCATCTGCGCAAGCAGCATCCGCCACATCGGCAAAGCCTTCTACTTCGCGTTCACAGTCATCCAAACCATTGCCCAAGGTGCTCGTCCACAAGAGCGAAAGCTGCGGCTGCTGCGGCGCCTGGGTGGACCACCTGCGCACCGCTGGTTTCACGGTGGAAGTCCGCAATTCCGATGATCTGCAGCCGGTGAAACTGCGCCTGGGGATCACTCCGAGCATGATGTCCTGCCACACCGCGGAAGTCGGCGGCTACTTCGTGGAAGGCCACGTGCCCGCGGCGGACGTCAAGCGTTTGTTGGCGGAAAAACCTGACGTGAAAGGTTTGGTGCTGCCTGGCATGCCGCTGGGCTCGCCTGGCATGGAAGTTCCCGATGGACGGGTGCAGCCGTATGTGGTGTCTTCCGTCGACAAGCAAGGCCAGTTGAGCGATTACGCGCATCACGGGCATTGAGCCGAAACCCTGTAGGAGCGCCGTCCCGGCGCGAGCTCTTCGCTTCTGGGGCGATCCGAAGAAAAGAGCTCGCGGCGGGACGCCGCTCCGCGCCCCGATAGCCGCTCGGTGAGCCCGATCCAGAACGCGCCGCAGCGCGTCCAGATGGCGAACGGCAGGCTTCAATCGCTTCGTTTTTGCCACGGTCTGACAGCAAGAGCTCGCGGCGGGACGCCGCTCCTACAACGACAAAAGCCGTGCATGCGAACGCCACTGCTATATCTTGAAATCGTCAAACGCAATCCGCTCCTCAGCCACGCCAAGCCGCTGCAATAACTGGCGCGTGGCCGACAACATCGCCGGTGGCCCGCACAGGTAGAAATCGCAGGCATGCAGATCGGGATGGTCGCGAAGCAACTTCGCGTGTGCGATTTCATGCACCAGTCCCTTCAATAGTCCAGCACTGCACTCGGCCTCTTCCGACAGCACCAGGTGCCAGCTGAAATTGGGATAGCGGCGAGCCAGTTCCGCCATTTCTTCCACGTAAGGCGCCTCACGCAGATGTCGCGCGCCGTACCAGAAATGAATGCGTTCGCTGGCACCCGCGTCCAGGCAGGCATGCACCATCGCGCGCAGCGGCGCCATGCCCGCGCCACCGCCGATGAATATCTTCTCGCGGCCGCCGGTTTTGAGGGCGAAGTCGCCGAACGGTCCGCTGAACCGAACAGGGTCGCCGGCCTTCAACGAATACAAGTAGGTCGAGCCTTTGCCGACCGGCTGACGTTTCTTGTCCTGGCGGCCCGGACTGAAACGCGCCAGCAAAGTCAGATGGCCGCCCGCTTTTTCGACCGGCAGCGACAAGGAATACGAGCGCCGCACCGGTTCCTTGTTGGTCAGCGTGGCCGGCAGATCCAACGCCGACCATTCGTCCCGATGATCATCCGGATGCGCGATGTCGTGCTTGCGCAGCGAATAATCCGGCACATGGATCTGCAGATAGGCGCCCGGCCGGAAAGCGGTAGCAGCCGCCGGTGGCGCTTTCAGCACGATCTCACGCAGGAACGGCGTTACCGCCCGCACGCTCTCCACGGTAGCCGTGTGCTCCGTCCATAAGCCCGCACCGCCGGTAACCTCCACCTGTGTGTCGGTATCGACGCGCAGATTGCAGGCCAACCGATAACCCAGCTTCAACTTGCTTTCTGTCAGATGCGCGCGGTCGGCGCTGGTGGGTTCCGGCGCGTTGCCACGGAAGCGTACTTCGCACAAGCCACAACTCTGTCCGCCCCCGCAGTTGGACGGCAACTGCAGGCCCTGCCGCGCAAGTGCCAGATAGACGCTGTCGCCCGCAGGAGCTTCGACTGTGCTTAACCGGGTGCCGTCAGGATCGAATACCGCCAGCTCGCGTGCACGCCGCCAGCGCCGGGGAACGAACTCGCTCAAGCGGAAACTGGCGACCAACAACCAGATGCCGCACAGCGCCATCCATAGCCCGCCGACGCCCATCATGATCACCAGCGGATTATTGAAATTCTTCCGCCCCGTGTAATCCATGATGTGCAGCATCCAGAACACATCGAACAGGCGCCACGTACTGTTGCGGTGCTCCAGTACGGCGCCACTTTGCGCGGAAACATAGACTGTGGTGTCTTCCGCGTCCGCGAAGTCCACCCGCCACAATGGTCCTTCGTGGTCGCGTGCTTCCAGCGTCTTGACCAGTCGTTGTGGCGCTGCCGGATTCCCATTTCCGGTATAGGATGCCGCCGCCAGTGCGGTCGCCAGCGTCGCATCAACGATTACATCGCGACCGCTGTCTGCATCGACCAAGCGGACACCTTTTTCGCCGGCCAGTTCGTAGACGGGCCGCTCCAACAGCCATCGCGCCGATACGCTGCGCACTGGCGTAAGCGAAGCCGCAACCATCTGCGTTGGCGACAGCAGTCCCTGTGGCCATGGACGTTCCGCATGCGCATGCGCGCGGAACGTATGTCCCTGCACCTTGTCGTGATCCAGCAAGCTCATCATCAGACCGCTGGTCATCCACAGCACCAGTTGCAGGCCGACCAGAAGGCCCAGCCATTTATGCATTTTCCGCATCCAGGGCGTCATGCGGCGGCCCTCCGACGGAAGCTGTAGAACAACAGCCAGACGCCGCTAAGCGCCAGGCACAAACCGATAGCAGCGGATACCCTCAGCAAGTTGTTGTTGACGTCGCTGCGCTCCTCGTAGTCCATGATGTGGAACATCCACAGGAAGTCGAACCAGCGCCACAAGCTGTGCCTGCGCGCCAGCAATGCGCCGGTATCCGGCGAGAAGTAGAGCGTGGTCGCACCGCGGTCGGCGAAGTGCACGGCCCACATCGGCACTGGCCGGGTGGCGACTTCCTGCGGTGCGCGAGTGATCCATTCGACGCTGCGCACGTCGGCATCGCCCTGGTAGATCGATACCGCCAGCGACTGCACCGTCGCCTTATCCAAAGGGCTGACTGGGGTACCGGTGACTGCATCCAGCAGCACGCTGCGTTCGTCCTGGTGGATCTCGAAAACTTCCTTGCCGTGTAGACGTTTCAGCCGGTACGAGGTGATACCGGGATAGCGGTTTGCCATCGCAGCAGGATCGATGCGCTGTGCGGTGGCATCCAACGGCGCTTCCTGCATATGCGCCAAGTGATCGCCGTGAATGATGTCCAGCGAGACGACGGTCATGTAGACGCCGCTGATCATCCATAGCAGCGCCTGCACACCAACCACCAAGCCGATCCATTTATGGGCGCGTCGCGCCCAGAATGCGGGTTTCATGCGGTAATGCTTCCTATTCGACTTGCGTTCAAGAGCCGCGAACGGCTCCGCCGGAGACCGGCGAAGCCGCGTGCGATTACTCGCGTATCACCAGCGATATCCGATGCGCGCGTACCAACGGCGACCCAGCAAGTCGTAGGTCATGGTGTCGGTATTGGCGTCGGTGTAGCTCTGGATGAACGGTGGGTCCTTGTCCCACAGGTTGTCGATGCCCAACGACACGTCGAATGCGTCGCTGACCGCATACTTCAGCTGCACGTTGTGATACGTCACGCTGGGGGCGTGGTCGCCGATGTCTCCTGGCGCAGCATTGATATCGTCTGCCGAACCGATGTATTGCAGGCTGTAGGAACCGGACCACGCATCTCGCGCCATCGTCAACGATGCGAACGCGCGCCACTGGGTATAGCTGCCCTGCCCGCCGGTGATCTTGCCCGCATAGTCGATCTCCTCGCCGCCTGGATACGGGACGAAATCGTAGCGATCCAGGTAGGACAGATCGAAGTTGATGATGGTGTCCCAACCCGCCATCTGCAGTTCGTACAGCATGCCAAGATCGATGCCGGAAACCCGTTCGCTTGCCGTATTGACCGGTTGCGCGGAGAGGAAATCCACCTCACCGGTGACCGGATTGCGAGTGAAGTGTTCACTGCCGCAGAACGGATGCGCCAAGTCGGGTGTGTTGTAGCACAGCGACAACTTGGTCGAACCGGCCACGCTGCGGATGGCGTTGTCGATCTTGATGTCGTAGTAGTCCAAGGTGAGGGTCAGGCCCTTGGCGAACGCTGGCGTCCATACCGCGCCCACGGTAAACGTCTCGGCATCTTCTGGTTCCAGATCGACGTTGCCGCCCGTGGTGGTCAGAATGGTGTTGCCTAGTTGCGTGTATCCCACCGGCACGCCATAGGCCTGGCAGTTCTGATAAACGGTGGACGATGCCGGCTGGCTGCTCCAGCCACTGCAAGGATCGGCGGTGGTCAGATTGCCTTCGGAAACGCCGCCAAACAGTTCCGGTACGTTGGGTACGCGGAACGCGGTGGAATAGATACCGCGCAACTTAAAGCTGGGCACCACCTGCCAATCCAAACCAACTTTGTAGTTGACGTCGTTGCCGAACAGATCGTAATCGGAGTACCGCGCGGCCGCGTTGAATGTCAGAGAATCAGCCAGCGCCATGCCCTGCAGCAACGGCACGGCGAACTCCACGAATGCTTCCTTGGCCGTGTACTCGCCGTCGATGCGCTGCTGTGCATTGCTATTGGCGATGCCCATCTGTGTCAGCTGATCCGGATCGCGCCAGCCACGGTCCTTGCGCGCTTCCACGCCGGTGGCGAATCCCACCCATCCGGCCGGCATTTCGAACAATTGCCCGGACAAATTGGCGGTGAAGCTGCGTTGCTCGTTGCCACCGGTATCGCGTGTGGTGAACAGGATGTAGTCCAGCACTTCCGGGCTGACGTCGCCGTAGCCAAGATAATCGGCGCAGGGTATCGCCGCCCCAGGCGCATTGCTGCACAGCGCCGTGTTGAGCGTCTGGTCCACACGGTCCAGGTTGGCGACGTTGGTGGAACCGTCATCGCCGGTATTGCGGCCCCAATTGATGGCCGCGTTCCATTCCCAACCCATGCCGAAGCGCCCTTCCAAGCCCAGCACTGCGCGGAAGGTATCGGTCTCTTGGTAGAACTCACGCGGACCGGCTTCTTCCAGACGTTTGCGTTGCAGTACCAGATTCTGTCCGGTGGGATTGGTGGGGTGATCGGCGGCGATATTGATGGGACGGTATTGGCCGATGGCACCGGGCGTCGCGAGCTGGTTGGAACGCCGGTTGGTGAACATCAGTTCGGTGAACAGATTCAGGTCTTCGGCTAGCACCATGTCGCCGAAAGCACTGAAGCTCAGGCGCTTGATCGGGTTTACCGCATTGAGCGAGGGATTGCCGTTGTAGTTATGGATGGAGGAATAAGGCTCGTAGAAGTCGCCGTCACCATTCGGGTCCTGATTGAAGTTGACGGTGGTGCCGTCGGCCAGGCGCGCGCGACCGCCGATGGTGGCGGAACTACCCACGCATTCCAGCCGGCCATCGACTTCGCCCAGCCCGCACGGGGCGCGGCTGGCCATGTTGACGGCTTGGCTTTCCGAATAGCTGACCGAGCCCATCAGCGAACCGCGATCGCTACTGGTGCCCCACGACAGATCGAACGCGTAGTCGGCGCCGTCGCCCCCGAATGTTTCGCCATAACGCGCATTGAGCTGCGCACCGTCGAATTCCTTTTTGGTAATGATGTTGACCACGCCCGCGACAGCATCCGCGCCATAGATCGCCGATGCGCCGTCCTTCAGCACTTCGATGCGGTCGATCATGGCCACGGGAATGACGTTGAGATCGACCGATGCATTGGCGCCGGTCCCGCCGTTGACGATGCGTCGGCCGTTCAGCAGCACCAGCGTGCGGTTGATGCCTAGCCCGCGCAGGTTCACCTGAGTGGTGCCGTAGCCGTTGTTGGCCCAGTAAGCGTTGGTCTGGTTGCCCGCAAAACCTGCTGACGCGGGCAGACGCTGCAACAGCGTTTCGATGGTGGTCGCGCCAGAGCGTTCGATGGTCTCGGCATCGACCACCGTGACCGGACCGACACCGGATATTTGCGCGCGTTTGATGTGGCTGCCAGTGACGGTGACCGTATCCATGGTCTTGGCCTGCTCGGCCGTTGATTGAGCAGTGGCTTCCTGCGCTTGCGCGTGGTTTGCGGCGCTGACGCACAGCAGCACGCCGATGGCGACGGCCAAAGGATGACGTTGGGAATGCATGGGTTCTCTCCCCCAGGGATTGGGTCTTGTCGGGATGAATCACGTCCGACGGGTTTACGCGGTAGCGTATGCACCGCGGAAACGCAGGACGGAGGTGTCGCCGCAGGGACGACGGGACAAGATCAACCGATCGGAGGTCGGAAAACCGGGGAAATATCGTGGAGGGCGCTCAGCGTCTTCAACCGGCCGGCATAGACGGAGGCCAACGCATGCTGGGCAGCGAACGGCACAGGGGTGTTATCCGGGAAGAACGTCAGCGCGCAACTGCACGCGCAGGCTGATTGGCCGCCGCAGTCGCAATCGTGCTTCAGCCCGCTGTTATTTCCCGCTTTTGCAGCGTCGCCGGTATTGTCCTCTTCGCAATCGGCCGCGGCGTCCACCGTCGAATTCGCCGCAGCGGCAGCATGCGCGGCATTTTCCATCGCCATGTGCGTGGATGCCCAAGCATTGACCGCGCCGCTCACACAGAGCACGAAGATCAGGAACAACCGCAGCAGGTGATTGGCGCGCGTCATGCGGGGAATGAGTTTCACCACGAGTTCTCGGCGCCAGCAATAGCATGTGCAAAAAACGCGTGTCAACTTTTTGCAGGGATTGGCACCGAACCGGCGGAAATGCGTTCGAGATGGTGCTTCGCACGCGCCATATCGGTGCAATTGTGGTCGCTGCGTCCGCGTGCGCGCCATAGGTCAATCGAAACGGCGAGCATGTTTTTGCGACATGACTCGTTCAACGCAATAGACCCATAGAGCCTGTTCACGCTTAGCGATACTCGTCATCCCGGCGGAGGCCGGGACCCAGCGCCTTGACCGGCCATTGGCGATGGAGAAGCCAGTTGCCGTCTGGGGTGCAAAAGGCGCTGGGTCCCGGCTTTCGCCGGGATGACGACAAATTTTCGAACATGGTCCTGCCCTCCCCTTGAGCTGCCTCCCCGCTCCCGGTTATTGCCCCTCCCCAACAAACCCTTGACTCTGGACTAGAGTCCAGACCGCAAAATGGCCCCAATCCCTTTTCGGAGCCTCCCATGAATATCGGACAGCTCGCGCGCCAGGCCGGCGTCGCCATTGACACCATCCGCTATTACGAGCGCCAGCATCTGCTGCCCTCCCCCTCGCGCAGCCCCAGCGGGTACCGCCGCTACCAAGCCGAAGACGCCACGCGGCTGAACTTCATCCGCCGCGCCAAGGCGCTGGGCTTCACCTTGGATGAGATTCGCGAACTGCTCTCGCTCACGGCTTCCGCCAACAGCGACATGGCCGCCATGAAGACCGCTGCCACCGCCAAGCTGGCGGTGGTGGAACAGCGCCTGGCGGAACTTGCCCGCATGCGCGATGCGCTGCGCACTCTGGTCGACGCCTGCCCCGGTCATGGCGAACTGGAGCGGTGTCCCATCCTCAACGCCTTGGTGGAGAACGAAGCATGAATACGTCTTTGAACCGCCACTCACCTGGCGGTCATCAGCATCACGGGCATGGACATAGACACGGGCACGAACACGCTCCCAAGCCAGCCAGCTCCAAACCAGCCTGCTGCAGCCATCACCACGAAAATCCGCGGGAAGACAATGGCGCGACGGTTCGCGATCCCGTCTGCGGCATGAGCGTGGATCCGTCGCAAACACCGCACCACGCGCAGCACCATGGCGAGACTTACCACTTCTGCTCCACCGGCTGTCGCGGCAGGTTCGTGGCCGATCCGGAAAGGTACCTGCAGTCCGGCGAAACCGAACCCGTGACCGCTCCGCCGGGCACTCAATACACCTGCCCCATGCATCCGGAAATCGTCCGCGATGCGCCGGGCACCTGCCCGATCTGCGGCATGGCGCTGGAACCGATGATGCCGTCGCTGGACGACGACGAGAACCCTGAACTCACCGACTTCCGCCGGCGCTTCTGGTGGACGCTTCCGCTGAGCGTGGCAACGCTGGTGCTGGCGATGGCTGGACAGTACCTGCATATGATTCCGCCGACGCTGCGCAGCTGGGGAGAACTGATGCTGAGCACGCCGGTGGTGCTGTGGGCGGCTTGGCCGTTCTTCGAGCGCTGGGCGCAGTCCATTCGCAATCGCAGTCCCAACATGTGGACGCTGATCGGTACCGGCGTGCTGGCTGCCTATGGCTACAGCGTGGTCGCCACGGTCGCTCCGGGTGTTTTCCCGGCATCGTTTCATGAACACGGCCGGGTCGGCGTCTACTTCGAAGCGGCAGCGGTGATCGTTTCGCTGACGCTATTGGGGCAGCTGCTGGAACTCAAAGCACGTTCGCAGACGTCGGCGGCGATCAAAAGCCTGCTGGGCCTGGCACCGAAAACCGCGCGGCGTTTGCATGATGACGGCAGCGAGGACGACATTGAACTAACCCACGTGCATGTAGGCGATCGTCTGCGCGTGCGCCCGGGCGAGAAAATGCCGGTGGACGGCGTGGTGCTGGAAGGCCGTTCGCATGTCGACGAATCAATGCTGACGGGCGAACCGATTCCGGTGGCGAAGTCGGTAGGCGACCGGGTGATCGGCGCCAGCATGAATAGCGCCGGCAGCCTGGTCATCCGGGCGGAAAAAGTAGGCAGCGACAGTGTACTGGCGCAGATCGTGCAGCTGGTGGCGCAGGCGCAGCGTTCGCGTGCGCCGATGCAACGCATGGCCGACAAGGTGTCGTTCTGGTTCGTGCTGGCGGTGCTGACGTCGGCGGTGCTGACGTTCTTCGGCTGGGGACTGTTCGGCCCCTCGCCTTCGTGGACGTATGCCGTACTCAATGCGGTATCGGTGCTGATCATCGCCTGCCCTTGTGCCTTGGGACTGGCGACACCGATGTCGGTGATGGTGTCGACCGGCCGCGCCGCGCAGGCGGGCGTGCTGTTCCGCGATGCGGAGGCTATCGAGACGCTGCGCAAGGTCGACACGCTGATCGTGGACAAGACAGGCACCCTGACAGAGGGACGTCCCGCTTTCCGCGAAGTAATCGCGCAGGCGCCTTATTCGGATGACGAGGTGTTGCGTTTGGCTGCCAGCCTGGACGCCGGTAGCGAACATCCGCTGGCGCAAGCCATCGTCGCGGAGGCACGTGCACGCGGCTTGACGCTCTCGCCGGCCGAGGACTTCGAATCGTCCACCGGCATCGGCGTACACGGCGTGGTGGAAGGTCGCTCGCTGGCGCTGGGCAATACCGTGCTGATGGCTGAAGCCGGCGCTGATGTCGCGCCCCTGCGCGAAGTCGCCGAGCGATTGCGCGGAGAAGGCGCCAGCGTGATGTTTCTGGCCGTGGACGGCATTGCGGCTGGCTTGATCGCTGTAGCCGATCCCATCAAAGCCACCACGCCGGCCGCACTGGAAGCATTGCATCGCGCCGGCCTGCGTGTGGTGATGGCCACTGGCGACGGCGCGACCACCGCGCGCGCCGTTGCAAAAAAGCTAGGCATCGATGAAGTGCACGGAGAAGTGAAGCCCGCAGATAAAGCCGAGTTGGTGGCAAAACTGAAGAAGCAAGGCCGACGCGTGGCGATGGCCGGCGACGGCATCAACGATGCACCCGCGCTGGCAGCCGCTGACGTTGGCATCGCCATGGGCACCGGCACCGACGTGGCGATGTCCAACGCCCAGGTCACACTGGTCAGAGGCGATCTGCGCGGCATCGTGCGCGCCCAGGCTATCTCCGAAGCCACGGTGCGGAACATGCGGCAGAACCTGGGCTTCGCCTTCCTCTACAACGCACTAGGCGTGCCAGTCGCCGCAGGCCTGCTGTACCCCCTCAGCGGCGTGCTGCTCTCGCCGATGCTGGCTGCATTGGCGATGAGCCTGAGCTCGGCGTCGGTGGTCGGCAATGCCTTGCGGCTACGCGGGCTGCAGCTAAAAGCGGATTGATTCGCTCGTAGTGACCAGCCGTCGGGGCGTGGCCCCGACCTACATCGTCACATTGGTCGGCCCGATGCGGCCGACCCGCTAGAATGCCGCGGGGCCGCATCGAACAGGGGAAGTGCCGTGGAAGACCAGTCAATCCAGGCAACCAAGAGCGGCGGGAAAGCGTCGCCTTGGCGCTATGCACTGCTGGTGGCATTGCCCATGTTGGGTGCAGTGGCGCTTTCCCTGTATTTCAGCGGCCCTGGGTCGACCGCTCGCGTGGCTCCCGTGGCCGCGGTGCATCTGTCCTCGCCGTTGGCGCGCTTCCTTCTGCAACTGTTGACGGTACTTGTTGTCGCCAAGAGTGCGGGATGGCTGCTACGCCGGTTGGGGCAGCCGGCCGTCATTGGCGAAATGGCCGCCGGTTTGCTGCTGGGTCCGTTGCTGTTCGGCGCCGTGTTTCCGCAGACGCAGACCTGGCTGTTCGCTCCTGAGTCGCTGGGTGCCCTGTCGCTGGTCAGCCAGTTGGGCGTACTGATGTTCTTGTTCGTTGCTGGCGCCGAGTTCGAGCTTTCCAGCTTGCGCGACCGGCGCGGTTTCGCGCTGCTGGTCAGCCATGCCGGTATCGCATTGCCGTTTCTATGCGGCGTGCTGCTGGCCTTTGCGCTTTATCGCGAACATGCGCCGGCCGGTGTCGAATTCACCGGCTTCGCGTTGTTCATGGGCATCGCACTGAGCATCACGGCATTTCCGGTACTGCTGCGCATTCTGTCCGACCGCGGAATGGACAGCACTCCGTTGGGGCGCATCGCAGTGGCCTGTGCGGCGCTGGGCGATGCCAGTGCCTGGTGTTTGCTGGCGGCCATCGTCGCTTCAGTGCAGGCCGATGGGTGGGGCATGGTGTTGATGAGTTTGGGCGGCACCGCGGTGTTCGCCGTCGCTATGACCGCTGGGCTACGGCCCTGGATGGCGAAACAGACGATTGCTCCTGGAAAGGAAGGCCGCAGCCTGATTGGTCTGTTGCTGCTGGCACTGACGGCCGCCCTTATCACCGAACTGTTGGGGATACACGCGTTATTCGGTGCATTCCTGGCCGGCATCGCCGTATCCGGCAATGCGCGCCTACGCGATCTGCTGGTGCAGCGCGTGGAGCCATTGGCAATAGCGCTGCTGCTTCCGCTGTTCTTCGCCATGACCGGGTTGCGTCTGCGGATCGATGGCTGGCAGATGAGCGATCTGGCGCTCTGCGCTGGCGTGATCGCCGTGGCTACGCTGGGTAAGTTCGGCGGCACCTGGCTTTCCGCGCGCTCCGCGGGCATGCCGTCCACGGAAGCGAGCAAGCTAGGCGTGCTGATGAACACTCGCGGCCTGATGGAGCTGATCGTATTGAACCTGGGCTACGAGCTCGGCCTGATCGGCGATCGTCTGTTCGCCGTACTGGTGATCATGGCGCTGGTGACGACGGCGATGACCGGGCCGTTGCTGGATTTGCTTGATCGACGTTCGCGATTGCGGGCATCCGTGAATTGAACTGTCGGCACCTTTCTCGGGTGCCGGACACCTCCCCTGGCGCAGTGGCGCGGTTGTCGTAGAGCGGCGCTTGCTCCGCTGCTCTTCGTGACACGGCGGTAATCATGGGCAGCGGCGAAAAGCAGCGGAGCAAGCTCCGCTCTACAAGAAACGTCTAGGCGGTTATTCGCTATCGCCTGCCGTTGCGACGGCCTCATTGCTACTGACTCAACGCTATCGCGAGGCGCAGCTCCGCTCTACGACAAGCGCCTTCTAGCGGCTATTCGCTGTCCCGACACCATCGCGGCCGCAGCTCGGCTCTAGGAGAGGTGCGGCGGGTCGACCTGCCCCGCTAATTGCTGTTTTTTCTCCGTCTTAACGCACTCGCGCCGACGATGGCCGACCGATACCCGACAGGAGAACACAATGAGCTACGTGGATGGTTTCGTACTGCCGGTCCCTAAAAGCAACGTGGACGCTTACAGAAAAATGGCGCGCAAGGCCGGCAAGGTCTGGATGGAACACGGTGCGCTGCAGTATTGGGAATGCGTCGGCGACGATGTGCCGGAGGGCAAGACCACTTCATTCCCGAAGAGCGTCAAGCTGAAACCGGACGAGACCGTGGTGTTCTCGTGGATCTGCTACAAGTCGCGCGCGCACCGCGACAAGATCAACAAGCTGGCGATGGAAGATCCACGCATCGCGGCGATGGATCCAAAGACGATGCCGTTCGATTCGAAGCGGATGATTTTTGGCGGCTTCAAAGCGCTGGTGAAGCTCTGAGCGCAGTGCAAGACAGAAGTAGGCGCTGGCTTCTTGCCCTTCTCCTCTGGGAGAAGGTGCCCGAAGGGCGGATGAGGGAATGCCAATGACTCACCATAGCATTTGCTACAAGCGGACACCTCATTCCCTCATCCGTCGCTGCGCGCCACCTTCTCCCGGAGGGAGAAGGGATCAAGAGCCAGAGCCTTACTTACCCACTTTCGCGTACGTGCCCTTGAGCGCGGTACCCGCCATGATGGCGCCGGCATAGCATTCGTAATTGCTCGGGCTGCTGAACTCTTTCTTCTTGTAATAGCTCACCACGTCGATAACCGCGTTGGCGCCCTTCGACTTGGCGCTGTCCTGGAAGGCCTTCAGTACCGACAGCGTCACCCAGCGGCAAGCTTCCTCATCCGACTTGTTGGCCGCGTTGGTCTTACGATTGGCCACGTCTTCGCCCATCTTCGAAACAACCGCCGGGTGTTTCTGCCCGGCCAGATAGAAGCGGACGCTGCCATCGATACCGGCCTCTTTGGCCTGCGGCGAATCAAGCAGTTCCTGCAACGAAAGTTCTACCCGTGTCTCGCGGGCGGAAGCGTGGGGAATGGCGGATACCAGGGCGATCACGGCGGTGACAGCAGTCAATGCGATGCGATTCATGCGATTTTCTCCTTTTGTTTGAACTGACTTTGACACGTGTTTTATTTCCGACTATTCAATCTTGCCAACGCTTGAAAATCAGCGACGTATTGATGCCGCCAAAGGCAAAGTTATTGCTCATCACGTAGTCGGTACGCAGGTCCCTGCCCTCACCGGTAACGTAGTCCAGTTCCGCGCAACGCGGGTCACGGGATTCCAGATTAAGCGTGGGCGCGAACCAGCCTTCGCGCATCATCTCAATGGTGATCCAGGCCTCGTAGGCACCGCACGCGCCCAGCGTGTGGCCGACGTAGCTCTTCAGCGAACTGATGGGCATGCGCGGGCCGAACACTTGCGCGGTGGCAGTGGTTTCGGCGATATCGCCATGATCGGTCGCGGTGCCATGAGCGTTGACGTAGCCGATATCCTCCGGCGCAAGCTCAGCATCTTCCAAAGCCAGACGCATGGCTTGTGCCATGGTTTCGGCACTGGGCTGGGTGACGTGCTGGCCGTCGCTGTTGGTGCCGTAGCCGACTACTTCCGCCAGGATATCCGCACCGCGGGCACGCGCATGTTCCAGATCTTCCAGAATCAAGGTGCAGGCGCCTTCGCCCAGCACCAAACCATCGCGATTGGCATCGAATGGCCGCGGCGTGGTTTCCGGCGCGTCGTTGCGCACGCTGGTAGCAAACAAAGTATCGAAGACCGCAGCGGCCGTCGCGTCCAGCTGCTCGGCACCGCCCGCGATCATGGCAACCTGCTTGCCGTTGCGGATGGCCTCGTACGCCGAACCCACGCCCTGGCTGCCGGAGGTGCAAGCGCTCGACGTGGTGATGACGCGGCCGGTCAGGCCGAAGAACACGCCGATGTTCACCGGCGCGGTGTGGCTCATCATCTTCAAATAGGTGGTGGCGCTGATACCGTCGGTGGTGTGCTCGTTGAGCATGCGGCCGAACTCGCCGATCGCGTTGTGACTGCCGGCCGACGAACCATACGACACGCCCACCTGCCCGCTCTTGAGTACCGGATGGCCCAGCAGCCCGGCCTGCTCCAGCGCGAGTTCTGTGGCGCGCACCGACATCAGCGCTACCCGGCCCATGCTGCGGGTGGTCTTGCGGTTGTAATGCGCCGGCAGTTCGAAATCTTCGGCGGGCGCGGCCAGCTTGGTGTTCAGCCCTTCATAGATATCCCAGTCCGGCATGTGGCGCACCGCGTTGCGGCACTCGCGCAGGCGCAGGTGCACGCTGGGCCAATCGTGCCCCAGCGGACTGATGGTGCCGGCACCAGTGACGACGACGCGGCGAGGCGCATGGTTTTTCGCAATAGGTGCGCTCATCCGATCAGTCCTCCGTTGACTGAAATGACTTGGCGGGTGACGTAGCTCGCCTGCTCGGACAGCAGGAAAGACACGACCGAAGCCACTTCCTCCGGCTTGCCCATGCGACGCATGGGAATCATCTTCAAGGCTTCATCGGCGACTTCGCCGCTGACCATCTCGGTGTCGATCAGGCCCGGTGCCACGCAGTTGACGGTGATGCCGCGGCTGGCCAGTTCCAGCGCCAGCGCCTTGCTGGCACCGATGATGCCGGCCTTCGCCGCGCTGTAGTTGGTCTGCCCGCGATTGCCGACCAATCCGGACACCGACGACAGCGTGACGATGCGTCCCGGCTTGCGCCGGCGTACCAGCGGCATCACCAACGGATTGAGTACGTTGTAGAACGCATCCAGGTTGGTATGTATCACCGCGTCCCAGTCCTCTCCGCTCATCGCCGGAAAAGCGTTGTCGCGGGCAATGCCAGCGTTGCAAACGACGCCGTAGTACGTGCCGTGTTCGGCAATGTCCGCTTCCAGCGCCTGCGCGGTAGTGGCGCGGTCGGCGATGTCGAAGGTCAGCACGCGCGCGCTCCTGCCCAGGCTACGGATATCCGCGGCCACGGCTTCGGCTTCATCCACGCGGCTCCGGCAATGCACCACGACATCAAAACCGTCTTGCGCGGCGCGAAGCGCGATTGCGCGACCAATCCCACGGCTGGCCCCCGTCACCAGGACGGTCGAGTCACCACTCATAACGTTCCACTCTCCAGATAAGCCATCGCATCCGGTGGTTCGAACACCGATACGTTGGCTGTCGCCACTTCCCTGCCGTCCTCGAGGATCCGGCAGCCGAACATCCCCAGACCATTGTCGCCCATCAACTCCCGGGTTGCCTCCACCCGCAGCAGGGCGCCCGCGCGGAAATACGGATCCGTCGTGGTGTAGCGTCGCGTACCCAGCAGGAATCCGATGCTGGGCTCCTTGCCCGCCGTACGCGCGCGGCAACCCGCCCAGGCGGCGATGGCTTGCGCCATGTATTCCACGCCCACCCAGGCCGGCATGCCGGCGTCCGTACTGAAGGGACTTTCCACCGGCACCCGCACTTCCACCGCCACGTGGTCGTCGTCCCACTCCAAGAGGCGATCGATCAACCGCATCGTGCCGCGATGCGGCACCACTCGTTCGATGTCGTAAAGCGTTCCCATCTCACTCCACTCCGAACAACAAAGCGGCATTGCTGCCGCCGAACGCGAACGATTGGCTCAGCACATGCCGCAGCGGCCTGGTTGCGCGCTCGCCGGGCTGTACGAAACGCAGCGGCGGCAATGCCGGATCGGCTTCGCCATCCCACCAGTGAGGAGGCAGCCATCCATCGGCATTGTCGACCATGCTGAGCCAGCACAGACCGGCCTCGATTGCGCCGGCCGCGCCTAGCGTGTGGCCGGTCAAAGGCTTGGTGGAACTGACCGGCACTTCATCGCCGAATACCGTTGTGACCGCCAAGCTTTCCATGGCATCGTTCTGGCGCGTCGCGGTGCCGTGCAGATTGACGTAGTCCAACTGCCGCGCGTCGATGCCGGCCCGCGAAAGCGCCTGCTGGATGGCAGTGACCGCGCCGATGCCCTGAGGCTCCGGCGCGGAAATGTGGTGGGCATCGGAGGTTTCGCCCCAGCCAGCCAGATGCACCGGCCCCGGTTCGCGCGTCATCAGGAACAACGCGGCACCTTCGCCGATGTTGATGCCGTTACGGTTGCGTGAAAACGGATTGCAACGCGCGGGTGAGACCGATTCCAGCGCGGTAAAGCCTTCAATGGTGAAGCGGCAAAGCGAATCCGCACCGCCGGCGATCACCGCATCGACGATGCCGGCACGCAGCAACCGCGCCGCCGACGCCAACGCCTTCGCGCTCGACGAACACGCGGTGGAAATGGTCCACGCCGGGCCTCGCGCACCGGATTCGTGGACCAGGAAGCGCGACGGCGCGCCGATTTCCTGTTGCGAATAGTGGAAGTCCGCCGGCCAATGCGCAGTGTCCTGCCATCGCGGCAGCGCCTGCTCGGCTTCGCCGATGCCGGATGTGCTGGTGCCCAGGATCACCGCCACCCGGTCGGCACCATAGCGCGCGATGGCCTGACTGGCAGCGTTGCGTATCTGCGCGAATGCGGCGGCCAACAAAGCGTTGTTGCGGCCATGCAAGGGCAAAGGCCGCTCAATGATTTCGGGCAAAGGCGATTGAACATGGCCGATCGCGATCGGCCTGCCGGGTGTCATGGCATCGGAGATGGCGACACCGTGGGGCGTATCGGAGGCGAACAACGCTTGGCGCACTTCCGCCTTGCCTTCGCCCAATGCGCAGATGATGCCTAGGTCATTGAGATAGACGCGGGCGCCGCTCATGGTCCGGGCGCTCCAACGTCCGCCGACTCGATCTCCAGACTATAGCGCTCGGCAAAGTTCTCCAGCCGCACGCGCTGCGCATCTAGCCGCGTGGCGGACAGCCATACCGTATCGCCGTGCAGCAAACGGCGCTCGCCGCCTTGCTCTTCCAGCCGCCAATCCGGCGGCAGTGCCGCGCGAATGGCATCGGCAGGCCACAGAACGAACTGCAGGTCGTCCAACACGCGTTCGCCGCGCACCGTTTCCGGCAGCCAGGAGGCCCGCTGCTGATGCAGCTCGGTGCCGTCCCAACGAAGATTCACGCCGGTCTGGCCCAACGCCTGCACCGCCAACCGGACTTCGGACGCGTCCACTTCCAACAACGCATCCAGCTCACGCTGCTGCGTACCGAAACGAAAGTGCAGCTTCTGCTGCACCGACAACTCATGGCCCAGCGCCGCCGGCACCAGGCGCAACGGCGGCAGCTCCGCCAATGGCGCAGGCGGCCGCTGCTGCAGACATGCCGTCAGCGACAAGCAAAGCAATGCGAGGGCGATCAAACGCCGCACAGTTGCTCCAGCACGCGCAAGCGGCGCTGCGTTTCCGCCACGTAAGGATTCTTCTTGTCCCACGCATAGCCGGCCAGGATCGAGCAGATCATCCCGCGGATTTCCGGCTGTTGATTGGGATGGAAAATGATCTGCTGGAATCCGCCTTCGTACCAGGATTCAACGAAGCGCCGGAACGTCTGCACGCCGTCGCGCAAAGGAATCGAGAAATCCGTCTCCCAATCGACCTGCTCGCCCGCGTACTTGCGGCGCAGGCACTCGGCCGCCAACTGCGCTGACTTGAACGCAATGGTCACACCGGACGAGAACACGGGGTCCAGGAATTCACCTGCATTGCCCAGCAGCGCATAGCCCGGCCCCCAAAGCGATTTGACGTTCGCGGAGTAACCGGTGATCTGCCGCACCGGCAGCACGGCCCATTCCGCGTTCTTGAGCAATCGCGTCAGGTTGGGGTCTTCGCCGACGATCGCTTGCAGGCGTTCCAGTTCGGTGCCCTGGTAACGGTTGAGGAATTCCAGCTCCGCCACCACGCCCAACGAGCAGCAGCCGTTGGAGAACGGAATGGTCCAGTACCAGACGTCGACGTGTTCCGGATGCGTGGTGATCAGGATCTTGTTGCGGTCGAAACCCGCATCCGCCGGAATGTGGTCGCGGACGTGAGTGAAGATGGCGCCACGCACCGGGAAGTTGGAAGGTGTTTCCAGCTTCAGCAAGCGCGGCAGCAGCCGGCCGAAACCGCTGGCATCCAGCAGGAAGTCGGCTTCGATGACGTATTCCACACCTTCCGGTGAGCGCACCGTCACTTGCGGTGTTTCACCGGGTTCCACCGCCAGCACTTCGTGGCGGTAACGCACCTCCGCACCCATTCGCTCAGCACCTTTGGCCAGCACATGATCGAAGTCGGCGCGCTGCACCTGATAGGTGGTGCCCCACCCCGGCGAAAACTTGTTGCGGAAATCGAACTCGGTGGTGCGCTCGCCGCGCACGAAGGCCGCGCCATTCTTGTACTGGAAGCCGGCTTCCACGACGTCCTGCAACAGACCCGCCGCTTCGATGTACTCCATGCTTTGCGGCAACAGGCTCTCGCCAATGGAAAAGCGCGGGAACTGTTCGCGCTCCACGATCAGCACCTTGCGCCCCTGCTGCCGCAGCAGCGCGGCCGCCACCGAGCCCGCCGGACCCGCGCCGATGATGAGAACGTCGGTTCTTTCCCTGACAGCCGTCATGCCTGTTTACCTGTTGAATTAGATTGAGAAACGTCGCCGATGCGTTCGGCAACGAGAAAACGAAAGGGGCAGCCGATGTCGTCACGGGTGACGACGAAACCATGCTCGGCGAGCAACGCCGGGAAATCGAGCTTGTGCCAGGCATCGGCGAACGGCTCGAAGACGCGCCGCGCCATCCAGCGGAAATACACGCCACGCCAGCCATAGCGCCGGAACAGCGGCCATGCGCTTTCCCGCCACTGCAACGGCGAAGGCTCAAGCAAGGCCAGTCGCGCGCCAGGACGCGTGATGCGCCTGAGTTCGGCGCAGAAACCACGCAGGTAATGCGGCGGGATTTCATGCAACACGAAGCTGATGCCGACCGCGTCGAAGTAGCCGTCCGGCAATCCACTGTCCTCGGCTACGCCTTGCCGCCAATGGATGTCCGGATGCTGACGCGCCGCGAGACTGAGCAGATATGGCGACGGCTCCAGCGCCCAGACTTCGGCGACGCCCGCCTGCCGCATGGCCGCCGCCAGATACCCGCCGCCACAGCCGATATCCACCGCGCGTGCGCTGTTCCGCAAACTTTCGGCAACCTGCGCGCGACCTTGTCGCATATGGCCCAGCATGGCGCGCTCAAACCCGCGCACATAGCCGCGGGTTACCCGGTGCGAATAATTGCCGTTGGGCAGGTTATGAAATTCCTGCAGCAGGTATTTGGGAATCCGGTGCGCGCCTGGCAAGTTCTCTGGCAGCTCTACCCGGCTACGTTGCTTGCCGCGGAATTTGCTGAACAGCTTGCGCGCCATCGCGGGCTGCCACCATGGCGTGATGTCCGGCCATGTTTTTGGCAACGTCACCGTCGCCCAGTCCACTGGCGACTCCGGCGACGTTGCCGAGGGCGCTGGCACGGCGGACGCGTGGCACCTTGGCATGTCCGCCATGGAAGCATCGTTGTCGAAAGGATTCGCCGCGCTCATGGTCCTGGCTCTTTTGCGGTCATGTTCGAAGTCGGCCGGAACAACGGCGAGATCAACCACACCAGTCCGATGCCAAACAGCAACGTCATCCCGAAGGCACGCAATGCCGGCGTGGACGACAACGCCAGCAAGCCGAACGACAACCAGGTACTGGCCGCTCCGACCGACACCGCGAGCCATGCGCTGGGATCGCCCTGGTGCTCCACCAGGAACACGCCATAGTCGATGCCCATGCCCAGCAACAGCATCAAGGCCAGCACATTGAACAGCTGCAGCGGTTGTCCCAGCCAACCCAGCAACGCGACCGTCAACAAGCCTGCCAGCAGCGTCGGTAGTAACGCCCTCCAGGCAAGGCCGCGATAACGCCAATACAGCACGGCGAAAATCAGCAGCACGCCCACCAGCAACAGCCAGGTCATCATCTGCCGGTAATGGCCCAGCAGCTTCGAAAAATCGGCGGTGCGGTTGACCCAGCGCACCCCTTCCAAGTTCTTGGCCTGCGCGCCCAGCAGATCCAATGCGCCTGCTTGGGAGAGGTCGTCCACCAACACCACCGTGGCCACGCCATCACCCAGCGGTCCCAACCAGAGATGACGGAACGGTTCTGAGGCTGGCGATTGCAAGAAGGCATCCGCTTCGATGTTTCCCGCGGCGGGCGGCTGCCTCTGCAGGTCCTCGCCTAATTGCGTGGATACCCGCGACATCACCGCCGTCTCCGCATGCGCCGTCAGTGCCGCATCGGAAGTCTGGCGCTTTCGCGAAGGCAGCCAATCGCTGATGGCCCGGTAGCCGCCGATTTTGTTTTCGGCTTTCAAGCGGCCCAGCTTCTCTATCAGGGCTTCTTCCCGCTGCAGCGTCTGTTCTGCGTCCGCGCCGCGGACCAGATAGAACTGCGCGGGGCTGGGCATGCCCAGCAATCGCCCGATCTGCGCTTGCTGTTCGATCAACGTCCGAGGTGAAGATTGCAGGCTGCGCAGGTCGTCGTTGGTACCAAGCCGCCACAAACCCAAGGCGACAAATAACACGGCCAGCACCCCCGCCACTGTCCATGCTCGGTTGACGCGCACGCTGGGCCAACGCGGCAATGCGCCACCCAACCGCTGTGAGAACCTCGTCTCAGGAGGACGGCGCCCCCCCACGAACGGAAACCAGCACACGACGGTGAGAAACGCCGCGGCCAAGCCGACCACGGAGAACAACGCCATCTGGCGAAGACCCGGAAACGGTGCCAAGCCCAGCGCCAGATACGCCAACGCACTGGTCACCAGCGCCAATACCAGTCCTGGCAGCAAGTGACGAAGCAGCGACCAGTTATTCTTCTTGTGCTCACCCTGGCGTGCGGCGAACCAATGGATGCCGTAGTCCTCGGCCACGCCCACCAGGCTGGCGCCAAAGATCAGGGTCAGCAAATGCACCTTGCCGAAGACCAGCGCGGTGACCGATAGCGCCGCGGCGCAACCGATCAACAACGACAGGGCCACCAACAGGATTGGCCGCAGCGAACGGAACGCCAGCCACGTCAGCAACAGCACCGCCGCCAGCGATCCCCAGCCGATGGTATTGATCTCGCGATGCGCCTGCACCGCCGCGGCTTCCGCATGCAGTGGCACACCCGCGCGCAGCTCGCGCAAGCCGGGCACTTGTTTGCGCGCGGCATCGGTGGCCGAATCCAACGCATCCTGGATGACGCGTTCGCCATTCAACGCGAAGGCCGATGCGCGGGTTTGAAACCGCAACACCACCCAATAGCCATCCTCGGCCTGCAACAACCCGTCGTCCCCCATGCGCAAACCCGATGCAGCCGCGCGTGCGCTCCACCATTGCGGCCAGAGCCCTAGCGGATCCACCCGCCACTGCGTCAGGCGCGGCGCGCCCATGGGGCCGTACAGCGCCGCCAACGCTTCTTGGGCCAATGCGTCGGCAGATGTCTGGGATAAACGGCTTCGCTGCTCCGCCGTCAGTACGCGATTACGATAAGGCGCATAGAACTCCCGTGCCGTGTCGAACCAGCTCTCGGCAGACTCGCTTTCCTCGAACGGCAGCTGGTCGTCTTTCTGGAGGTCATCCAGGCGCCCACGAAAAGCCGCCTCCGCTGCTTTCGCCCGTTCTGGCGTGTCCGCTCCCAACAGCACCACCATCTGGCGCGCACTGGCGTCAGCGATGCGGCGAGTAGCGTCGGCCACCACGCGGTCGTCAGCGTCCTGCGGCAACAGTGCCAGCACATCGCTGTCGATGCGTGATTGCTGCCAGAAGTGCCACTGATGGAATCCCACCGCGACGACCGCCAACAGCCACGCCAGCCCCAGCCAACGCCACGCCTTCGCGAAACGCTCACTACCGGGGCGCGCCTCATTGGGGCGTGCCTCATTGGGGCTCGCCGGCTCAGTCAAAGCGCTTTGCCTCGTCCGCGCTCAAGCTCGCTGGTGATTCGCGGAAGTTGGAGAACTTCAGCTGCGTGCGGTCGCCATTGGCTTCGGCAATTTCAACCTGGCGCACATAGCGGTCGCCGTTCAGCACGATGGATTCGAACGAACGCGCCAGTGCACCCGGCTTTGGCTTGAGGGTGATCCGCCAACCGTCTTTCGACTGCGCCTGGACTTGAATGTTGAAGCGTGATGAGAGCGATTCCACATCGCCGCTCATCAACGCGAACATCATCAGGTTGACCGAGTGCAATGCGGGTTGCTGGCGGGCGTCCATTTCGGTGCGGGTACTGCCATCGCGCTGGCGGCTGAGGATCCGATCACGAGTCAACACCACTTCCGAGGGAAATGGTTTTGCCGTGGTCCAGGCCACGCCCTTGTCGCGCGCCAGCAGAAAGCTGCCTTGCGAGCGCAGCGGGCTCTTGAAGCCGCTGATCTTCTTTTCCTGTTCAAAGTCGCCGCGCAGTACCGGGACCTGCGCCACGCGCTGGCGCACAAGATTCAGATCGTCGTCGGCCTGCGCACACGGCAGCACGGCGACCGCTAGCGACAACAGTACCAGCCATACCAACACGCGCCCAAACCCATTCGAACCACTTCGTTTGGGGCACATGCTTTTTGCCGGGACGTAGACGCTACGCCCTTGCCCGTGTGAATACGACCGATCGTTCTTTGACCTCATACCTTTACTCCCAGCTTTTCCCAAAGCACAGGAGGACAGACATAAAGCATCTCGCCGGAAACCGCATCGACTGCCACCTGAATGGTGTGGGCGCGGGTCAGGGTTTGTTCCGTTTCGGCATCGTCGATGCGGTAATCGATCTTCAGCCGGTTTTCCCATTCGCTGATTTGCGCATGCACGCGCAACGGCTGCGCATAGCGCAACGGCCGGATGTACTTGATGCGCGCATCCACCACCGGCCACAGATAGCCGGACTCGGACATCTGCGGGTAGTCGTAGTCCAAACCCTGCAACAAGGCGCAGCGAGCGATCTCCAGATACTTGAAGTAATTGCCATGCCAGACCACCTGCATGGGATCGCAGTCGTGGAAGGCCGGACTCAGCGTCACGGCATGGTGCAGATGAGACGGCTTGTCAGTCGGCATACAACGCCCAGCGTTCGCTGCGGATATCGTCCAGCAATCCGCGCAACTCGACGTCCAAAGCGCGATCCTCTTCGATCAGCGGGATGCGTTGGCGAAGATCGTCGTACATCGCCGCCGGCTCGTCGCGCAATTCCGATTGCGGTCCGGCCACGCGTTGGCGTAGCTCAATGCCCTGACGCGCCGCAATCAGCATGGCGGCCACTACCTGCTCGGTCAATTCGACAATACGCAGGCAGTCGCGGGCGGAAATCGTGCCCATGCTGACCTTGTCCTGGTTGTGGCATTCGGTGGAGCGCGAGAACACCGACGCCGGCATGGTCAGCTTGAGCGCTTCGGCGGTCCATGCCGACACGCTGATCTGCAAGGCCTTCAGACCGTGGTTGATCGCAGCGCGCGGGCCGCTGGCGGCGGACAGGTTGGACGGCAGGCCATGATTGAAGCGGGTGTCGACCAGTAGCGCCAATTGACGATCCAGAAGATCGGCGATGTTGGCCACGGCGTTCTTCATGGAATCCATCGCGAAGGCGATATGCCCGCCATAGAAATGGCCGCCGTGCAGGATCTGTTCGCGGTCGGGATCGATCAGCGGATTGTCGTTGGCGCTGTTGAGTTCGGTTTCGATCAACTGGCGCAGGAACGGCAATGCGTCTTCCAGCACACCGATCACGTGTGGCGCGCAGCGCAGAGAATAGCGATCCTGGAGACGTTGCTCGTTGCGAGGCGGCCGGTCGCTATGCAGGTCTTCGCGCAAACGCTGCGCCACTCGTGATTGTCCGGGGTGCGGCTTGGCGGCGAACAACACCGCATCGAAGTGATGGGCATTGCCGGCGCTGGCCAGCACATTGAAGGCGGTCAACCGCGTTGCCAACCGGCACAGATACTCCGCGCGATGGAACGCCAGGCAAGCCAGCGCGGTCATCACCGCGGTGCCGTTCATAATGGCCAGGCCTTCCTTAGGCCGCAGTTGCAACGGCACCATGCCGATCTCGGCCAACACTTCCTTCGCGGCGCGCCGCTGGCCCTGGTACATCACCTCGCGCTCGCCGCACAGCACCGCGGCCACGTAGGACAACGGCGTCAGATCGCCGCTGGCGCCCACCGAACCCTCGGCCGGAATCAACGGCAGCACGTCGTGCTTGAGCAGCAGCACCAAGCCTTCCAGCAGCGGCAGACTGACGCCGGACATCCCGCGTGCCAGCGACGCCAACCGCGCGGCCAAAACCGCGCGTGTTTCTGCTTCATCCAGGAAACGCCCAAGCCCACAGCCGTGGTAGGCGAACAGATGATGCGGCAGTTCCGCGACCAGTTCCGGGGGAATGTTGACGGTGCACGAATCGCCGTAGCCGGTGGTCACGCCGTAGATCACGCCGTCTTCTTTCAGCAGCCGATCCAGGAAATCGGCACCGCGGGTAATGCGCGCGCGGAACGCGGGATCTTCCGACAACTCCGCTACCGCGCGGCGACGCGACAGCGCCACCACGTCTTCGATGCGCAACGGAGCGTCGCCAAAGCGCGGCGACGGGGATTCATTCGGTGGAGGCGTCATGCGGAACCTGATCCCAGAAGGGAAAGAAATTGAACCAGTCGTAAGGAGCGCCACTAACCTGCGCTTCCAGCCATTGTGCAAAACGCGTGGCCTGTTCGGCCAGTGCGGCATCGCGCGAACCACGGGGTAGAACAATGCGGTCGGCGATGCGTTCGAAACGGATGTCGTAGCCCTGCCCCGCATGGGTGCAGGCCATCGTGAAGACCGGGCACGCCAATGCCGAAGCCAGTACGTAGGCGCCGATGGGAAATGGCGCCGGATGCCCCAGGAAAGGCACTCGCACGCTGCGGCCGCCGCGCAGAGGAACGCGGTCGCCGGCAATGGCGATGAATTCGCCACGCGCAACGCGTTCAGCCAGCATCACCGCGGTGGCGGGCCCCAGATCGGTCACTTGCAGCAGCTCCACCTTGCCCTGCGGGTCTAGCCGGCGGATCAGCCGATTGAAGCGCTGCGCGTGCGCGGTGTGCACCAACGCGGTCAAGCGAAACCCGGGCACGCGATCGGCCAATGCCTGGCACAGTTCCAGGCAGCCGATGTGCGCGGTGATGATCACGCCGCCCTGCCCGCTGGCGATGGCCGCGAGCATCTGTTCGCGATGCATCCGCACCTGCTGCGCAGGATAGCGGTGGCCCAGCGCCAGGATCTTGTCCAACAGGGTCTCGGCGAAACAGGCGAAATGACGCAGGCTGTGCCGCCAACCCGGTGCCGCTTCGAACACTCCACGATGCGCATGCAGACGCTGCAGATACTGCAGCGATGCTTTGCGTGCCGTGGCGTTGGTCAGCCAGTGGAACAGCACCACCGGATAGACGCAGATCCGGAACGGCCAGCGCCCCAGCCACCGATGAATACCGCACAGGAACAGGATGCCGGCGGCGGATGTCGATTCGCCGATGTCCGCCCAATGCTGACCACGCGCGGCACTCATGCGCGGGCCGGCCGGGTGGCGCGCATCCGCAACAGCCGCGGCAGCCGCCGCAGCATGCCGAAGAACAGGCGCGTATGCATGCGGCTGATCCGCACGTTGTCGTGCCAGACGTCGAAGTGGGAAACCCCGTCGCTGGGATAGGTCACCCGCGTTGGCAGGTTCTCGATTTCCACGCCGCGCCAGAACAAACGCACGATCACCTCGATATCGAAATCCATCCGCTTGCCGATGGTTTCCTGTTCCATCAGACACAGCACCGGCGGCAACGGATACACCCGAAAACCGCACATCGAATCGCGAATGGCGAACGACAACGTATTGATCCACACCCATACATGGGTCAGGTAACGGCCGTACAAGCGGCCCTTGGGCACGCTGGCGTCGTATTCGGGAGTGCCGCAGATCACTTTCGCGGGTGCGCGGCGGGCATGTTCCAGAAATCGTGGAATATCGCGGGGGTCGTGCTGACCATCCGCATCGATCTGCAATACGTGCGTGGCACCCAGGCGCGCCGCTTCCCGGAAACCCGCCAGCACTGCGCCGCCCTTGCCCTGGTTCTGCGGCAAACGCAGCAGGGTCACCTGCGGGGCGTGCTCCCGCGCCAGCGCGTCCAGCACACGCGCGCAGGATTCGCGGGAACCGTCGTCCACCAGCAGGCAGCGCTGACCCGTCGCCATCACGCCTTGCACCATTGCGCCGATGGCGTGCTCATGATCGAACACCGGGATCAGCACCCACGGCCGGAAATCGCCGTGCTCGGCCAGGGACCATGGCATGTCCACTGCCATATCAGTCGTCATGGCCGAATACCACTCGGCCGCTGGCATGCGGACCATGCACGGAGACGTAGCGAAAGCTCAGCGTGTGCTTGCTCGGCTGCCACTCCAGATTCAACTTCAAGCGATCGCCGGGACGCGCCACACGTTGAAATTTCAGGGCTTCCATGCGCAGGAAACGCGGCGGCAGCGCGAAGGCCTCGCGGCCAAAACGAATCGCCCAATCCAGCTGTGCCACACCCGGCAGGATGGCCGCTTGCGTGAAATGGCCATCGAACGCCGCCAGCGATGGATCCAGATCCAGTTCGAGTTCGGCCGCCGACTCATCGCGCATCAGCCAGTGCGGTTGCGGACGCTCAGGCCGGAACAGCGCGGTCAGCACTGCTTCGGTCGGCTTGCCCTGCGCGTTGACCGGCATCGCTTCGACGAAACGCCACCGACGCGGACGCGTTACCGCATCCTGGCTGTTGGCCAGATGCTGGCCGAGTTGCAGGGAAAAGCCGCGCCTTCCGATCTCGTGCAGGCATTGCCAACCGGCTTCGTTGGGCACGACAACGGCAGCCAAGGTACTGCGGGTGCCCGCCAACGACAGGACTTTGGTTTCCCGCACGTATTCGTGTTCGGCGAGCTGCCTTTCCAGCGCATCCAATGAGACGCGGCGCTCTTCGATCTTGACGATGCGGTCGGCCCGGCCCAACAGCCGGAACCCACCCTGGCCATCGGCTTCCGCACGGTCCTGGCTGCGCCACCAGTCGTCCTGCGGCAAATGCGGCGACCTGACTTCCAACACATCTCGCTCCACGCGCCAGTGCACGCCAGGCAACGCACGCCAAGCCGGTTGCTCGCCGTTCCAGCGTCGCCAGGCGATACCGCCGGTTTCGCTGCTGCCCAGGATCTCGGTGGGCGCCACGCCCAGCAAACGCTTCGCCGCCAGTGCGGATTCGGCCGGCAACGCGCCACCCGACGAGAACACCGCCCGCACACGTCCTTGCAACGACGCCCAATCCAGTTGTTCCGGCATGCGCCTCAGGTGCGCGGGGCTGGCGACCAGCACCGAATCCCGCCGCGCCAACGCCGCCGCCATGTCTTCGGGAAAGAACGTCCGCGGCACGATCGCGCGGCCGGCCGCCAACGGCCACAGCACCCGGAACAACAAGCCATAGATGTGTTGATGCGAAACCGTACCGTGCACGGTGGCATCGCCCAGGTCGGCGCCAAACGCCGCCTGCAATGCTTCGACCTCGCGTGCCAATTGATGCAGCTTTTTCTCGATGGCGACCGGTTCACCGGTGCTGCCCGAAGTGAACACCATCAGCCGGGTCGACTCTTCGCCCAGCGGTGCCCATTCATCCAAAGCGCCGTTATCGCCGTCGGCGCTGTCGTTCATCTCCGCAGACAACGGCGCGTGTTCCAACGGAATATCGCCCGCGAAACCCGTCACATGCGGCTGCAAACGCGCCAGGGTGGCCGGCAGATTGTCGCCGCCCAGATACACACGCTTGCCAGCGTGCCAGGCGCCGTACAACGCTGCTGCGAATTCCGCCGTGTCTTCGAAATACAGCGCCCAGTCCTGTCCACTCCTGGCGGAAAAAGCGGCGCGCCACTGCGCGGCACGTCGACGAAAAGCAGCATGGTCGGTGGTACCGCTTTCGCTCGCGTCCGTTCCGGCACAGGCGACCAGTCGGCCGGGACGTGCCGACACCGCCACCGCATCCAGGGAAATCCAATCAGCCATGCCGGTGCGCCGCCATCACCCGCTGCCGGATCAACCACTCGCCGCCGAACAGCGCGCCCATCAACACGTACGCCAACAACCCGTTGTAGAACGCCCAAACCCGGTCGGAAGCCCACAACGCCGTCGCCAGCGCGACAACGCCGTTGAACACAAAGAAAACGCACCACACCTGGGTCACGCGACGCGTATAGACCACACCTTGCGGCGGCAGGTCCGGATCGCTGAGACGGGCGATGCGTTCGACGGCCGAAGGCGGAAAGCGCAGGCTGATGGCGAACACCGCCAACATCGCGGCATTGACCAGTGCGGGATAGAGTTTCAAAGGCAAGGCATCGTTGAATAGGGTGGCCAGCGCGGCCAGCAACCCGGCACTGCCGGCAGCCACCAGCCAGACCGCCTGCCGTGTCGCAACGGCACGCAGCAAAGCCAGCGCGAACAGCAGCAATGCCATCCAGCGCGGCTCGAAACGCCCGAGCGCGAAATAGACCACTAGCGGGTACGCCAGCGAAAGCGCAAGAAACACCACCGCGCGAGCACGAGCCAAAGGAGCGCGGGCCAAAGGAATACGCCTGCGGCCGGTCTCAGGCGGCTTCTTCGCGGATCAGCCCGAACAGCACATCGACGATGTCCTGCACCGTGCGCACGGATTTGAACGCGTCAGGCTGCAGCCCACGGCCCAGCAAGGGCTTGAGCTGCACGATCAGGTCCACCGCGTCGATACTGTCGATATCCAGATCATCGTAGAGACGTGCTTCCGGTTTGATCCGGGACGGTTCGATTTCGAAGGACTCGTGCAGGATCGCCACGATCCGGTCGAAAAGTTCGTTCTTGGTCATCTTGCTACCCCTCGCCCCAGAGACTACGGCTGTCTCTGTGAAGCGACAAATTCAGCCAAAGCGTGCACGCTGGAAAAATGGCGGCGCGTTTCCTGCGAATCCGCGGAAAGGCTGACGCCATAACGCTTCTGCAGCGCCAATCCCAATTCCAGCGCATCGATCGAATCCAGCCCCAGACCTTCGACGAACAGCGGCGCGGCCGTGTCGATGTCCTCGGGCGCGATGTCTTCCAGTGACAACGACGAAATGATCAGTTCCTTGATCTCGTGCTCAAGTGCCTGCACGCGTTTGTTCCCCTGCAAAATAGTGAGCCAGAAAATCGGTAAGTCGTCTCGCCGCGACAGCTTCCCCCCCTGTAACCGGGTCGACGCCGTCCAGGAACCGCGCAATCGGCAGGTCTTCCTGAACGTCGACCGTTACATGGAACCGCCTTGACGGCACACGATACCATTTCTCCCCTTTTCCCAGGGTGAGTGGCGAACACGTCAACCGTACCGGCGTTATGTTCAGCTTGCCGCGTACCGCGATATTCGCCGCACCGCGCTGCAACCGCAGCGGCTGGCCCGGCGTGGTGCGGGTACCTTCCGGAAAGATCACCAGATTGCCCCCCGCCTTCACCGCAGCGATGCAGTCGTCTATCAGCCCCGCCCCATCTTCGTTGGATACGTAACCGGCGGCGCGAACCGGCCCCCGCATGAACGGATTGCGCGCCACCGCCGACTTCACTACGCAGTCGGCGTTGGGCAGCAGGGACACCAGGAATACCACGTCGATCAGGGTCGGATGATTGGCCAGGATCAGCAGCCCGTTTCGCTGCAAGCGCTCCTGCCCGCGTATTTCGTAGGTCAGCACGCCCAGCCGCCGCATCAGCTCCACATGAGCGGCGAAACTGCGCTGCACCAGCCGGCGTATACGCTGCGTGCGACGCAGCGGATCGCGTATGAACCATTGCAGTGGCGGAATGACGCACAACCGCAGGAAAAGGCCGCCCACGCCAAACGCCAGGAAGCTGAGACCCGTGCCGATCACCCGCCACGCATGGTTCAGTCGTTCACGCATGCCGCTGCCAGGTCCAACTCACGCCGTCGGCACTGAATTCCAGCGTCCGGTCCTGCGTCAGCAGAAAGCGCTGTACGTCCAGGCCATGCGGCAGTTTCGCCGCGGTTGAAGCCGGAACTGGCGTCGAAACGGCACGGGAAGCAGCGCCCCAACTCAGTCTCAGCGGCGTGCCTTTTCCTTCTGTGGCCTGCCCCACCCGCCAGCTCCAGGCGTAGAAAGGGTCCGGCTCGTCGGCGAAACCCTTGTAGACGTCAGGCAATGGAGCTTCGTAGCCGACCACCAGCACCTCCGGCGCACCGTCGGCCAGCAGGCCGGCGGCTTCCACGCAGGCGGCTTCAGCAGTGGTTTTCCCCGCCGCCAGCGCCAGATAGTTGCCGCGCATGCCGCGGATGATCGAGTACAGCGCAGCGATGGCGTTATGCACGGACAGACCAAACCCCGTAGGCGATAGCGGCTCATCATTCGCCAGCGCCCGCAACAGCTCCATCGAACGCTCCACATCCCCATGCCGCGATGCGAACACCAATGGCACCGACTCCGCTTGCGCTTCCTGGCACCAGTACGCCGTCTGGATCGCCATCCGCCCCAGCCGCTCGATGCGGCGGCGTTGCATCGCCGGCACTTCACTGAGCGCCGGTGTTTGCTCCCCGTGCGGCAGAAAAGGCTGTTTCGCCCAATCCAGCCACTCTTGGCGCGTCTGCAGCCCCGGAGCCCACGCGGACCAATCGATTACGGTGAATTCAATCATTCCCTGCGGTACTACCTTGCCGGAGCGGTCCGCTATTTCAACCGCAACGGGGTCGATTCCGCCAGCCATGAAAAAAATCGAAGCCGAAGCTTGCGCATCCGCGAATCGGTAGCTATTATTCCGCTCCTTCCAGCACACGTGGGGCCATAGCTCAGCTGGGAGAGCGCTTGCATGGCATGCAAGAGGTCGCCGGTTCGATCCCGGCTGGCTCCACCATCTCCCGGCATTAGGCCTGTCTGGAGTTGAAAATTTGGAAAAGCTTTACCGCGTCCCCATCGTCTAGAGGCCTAGGACATCACCCTTTCACGGTGGCGACCGGGGTTCGAATCCCCGTGGGGACGCCAATTTTGAAGAAAACACTTAGGGCTCGGGAAACCGGGCCCTAAGTGTTTTTGGCGTATTGGACGGCACGACATTTGGTCGAACCTCCAATAGCGAAGCTGACCAACGCCTGCGACGGTTCCGCCCTACCCTGGCTTGTTAGCCGCTATTGCATCGGCTCTGGTTGTTAGCCGTTATCGCATCGGCTGACGAATGATGGTCTTCCAGTTCTTCGGGTCTGCGCGCCGTATGTCGCTCAAGTAGATCTCGTGATGCTTTCCGGCGAGACCCGACTTGGTTTCGATGAATGCATGCACGCGTTCGATTGTCGGTCCCTCTTCGGAGAACGGGCCAACGTGCATTACCTGAGCGCAACGACCTTCGGTAAATTGCTCCAGGCGCAACTTGTCGATGCTGGGAAGCTGCTTTTTGCTTCTGACCGCGGCAATGGCGCTTTCGATGAGTGCATCGGCAACGAAGTCAGGCTGCATGATCATCATCGTCCATCTCCACTTTGTCCTGTCGTTGGCAACAAACGCCGACAGGTCGTCCGCCCACCAAAGTCCTTCGAGCGGCATGACAGAATAGTCGAGATTCTGCGGGCCTTTCTTGACCATGAACTTGGCCGTGTAGGACACCGAAAACAACGCCTCCACCGCCTGTGCATATTGCGGGGAAGTGTTCGGATCACCTTGTCCGTCGACCATAAGGAACTTGAACCTGGGGACATCGACTTCCACGACCTCCTTGGCTGATGCCTCGTAGAACTGCTTCAGCTCTTTCTTCAGATCGATTTTCTTCATTCGCTCTCCAATCGCTACGACTGCGATTATGACGAATGCCTTGGGGGCGTGTCCCCGACCTGCGGAATTCCGCATCCCGCAGGGCACTGCGTACGGACCTGCCAATGCCGTAGGTCGGCCGTAGTTCGGCCCCAGGTGGCCCGACGCACCTTCAATTCGAAGGCGTCTTCCTATCCTTTAAGCGCAAAATGCGCCGGACGGTCGGCCATTCGGACCAACGGCGTCCAAACGGCCGCACGTCTTACCAAAAAGGCGTACCGTGGAAGACCTCTAGCAGAAGGATTCTGCAATGAAATCTCTCGTTCTCAGATCGGTCCTGTTCCTGGCAGTAGGAATCCTTACCGCCATACTGGTTGGCTCGTGGTTCTCCTCGGCGCTCGATACAGCGATTCCGTCTAATTATCTGATCGACCGTAGCTGACGCAAACGCACGTGATGCTCATCTGAGCGACGTTCGCCTGGTTAGATAGGACGCGGGCGGCCATACCAGCTCATTACTTTTCCGTAGCGGCTTTCGATTGCAGCAAATCGCGCTCGCCATGGGCGCGGCGTTCGGCGGCGAGTTGGGCGTCGATGTCGTGGTTGACCGAAGTGTCGCCGCCGATGCGCTCGGGTGCTGGCGCGGCCGCGGTTTGAGCGGCGCGGCCCTGGTAGGTCGCTTTCACTGCGTGGATCGATTCGGTACGCACTTTGATGATGTCGTTTTTGCGCTGGTCGACCCAGCCGTAGAAACGCAGCACGATCTTGTCTGCTGCGTAGTCTTCTATTTGCCAGGACGGGGCCGGATCGGCAAGCACGCCCGCTACTCCGGCAATCTGAGCCAGCGCGAGTTCCTGCGATTGCCGGATCGATTCATCGGCGCCAAGCACCACCGTGAAATCGAAGCGGCGCAGCGGGTTCTGCGTGTAGTTCAGCATCACCGACTTGAACACCATGGCATTGGGTAGCGTCAGCTGATTGCCGTCCAACGTCATCAGCACGGTCGCGCGCGAAGTCAGCGCGACTACCTTGCCCTCGCGGCTCTCGACCACAATGTGGTCACCCGGTGCGAACGGTTTGCGAAGACTCAGCAGGATGCCGGCGACATAGTTCTCGGCGATGTCCTTGAACGCGAAACCCATCACCAGGCCCACCACACCGGCTGAGCCTAGCGCCGCACCCACCAGCGTCGTGGCGCCCAGCAAGTCCAGCGCCATCAACAATCCACCGAATACGATCAGCCACTGCAGCACTCGGCCCACCAGACTGTCGATGTACGGATTGCGTTGATGCAGTCTACGGAAGTGGATCCTGCCGGCGACCAAACGACCCAACCATAGCGCCGTCAGGAAAATAACCAGCGCGACCACCAGCAGCGGCGCGGCGGCGATCAAGCGCAGCAGCTTGTCGCCGACCTGACGCACCGCCACCTGCAATCGATCGCTAAGGCGAGTGCTGATGCGGACCCGATTCTCGACCGTCTCGATGCCGGGCTGTTGAGTGGCGACTTGTTCAGCGACTTCTCTTTTCTCCGGCTCGACCACTTCACCGTCGAGCCGGGCCACTTGGCCATGCACGGTGGCGGTAACGTCTTCCAGCCCATCGACATCGCGCAATCGCTCACCGACTCGGCGGCTGAGTTCGCGGTCTGCTTGTGCTTCGGTTGGCGGCGCGGGCGCGAGGGGTACGGGTGCCGGAGTGGCACTCGGCATTGCTGATGCTAACTGCACCAGCAGCGTCAATGCACTCGCCATAGTCCATCGATGGAAAATCTGCATTCGCGGCTTCTTGGTGTTTGCGGGGAACTGTCGCCGTGAAAAAAATAAAGCGAAGTGTGGCGGATACCTTGTGGGAGCGACGTGAGTCGCGACGTTGATGTTTCCGGTCGCGACTCACGTCGCTCCCACAAGGTAGCTCTCCGATCCTGCCAAGCCCCTCGCCTTACCAATCTTTCTATAGCGAAGGATGAGCAGCTCCACCACTCATCCCTTGATCGCACCCGCCGCTGTTTTTTCCGCGATCCTGGTGCGGGCTACTGTCTGGCGCTCGCCGATGACCATTTCGGTTGTCCAACCGATCAGCATCTTGGTGTAGGCCTGCTGGTCTTCCTTGCGGACCAGGCCGTGATCGGCGCCGCCGATCACGCGCGAGGTCAGCGACTTGGCCTTGGTGAACGCTTTTCGGTAGTTCTCCGCCACTTGGTGCGGCACGATCTCGTCGTGTTCGGCTTCCACCAGCAACACATCGCCCTGGAAGCGCGTGCAGGCTTTCAAGGCACGGTTGTGTTCGGCCGTCACCACCGTGCTGCGGTAGGCGGGAAGATCCCAGCGATTGCGCAGTTCGAACTTGGGTACGTCCCAATCCTCATCTTTGTATAGCGCGGGAGAACGCAGCGCGAGCCAGCGCACGGGACGCATTTCGCTGACCAGGGCGGCCAGGTAACCGCCATAGCTGATGCCCACCAGCATGATGGAGCGGCTATCCACGTCGGGCAAAGAAACAAAGCGGTCGTAGGCGGCCAGCAGATCTTCCAGGTTCTGCTGACGCGTCACCGTTTCGCGCATCAGCGCGAAGCGCTCGTGGCCGCGCAGGTCGAACGTCATGCACATGCATCCCAATGCAGCCGCTTCTCGCGCCCGTCTTAAATCGTGCTGCTGGCTGCCGCCCCAGCCATGCACGAACAGGATGCCCGGCAAGGCCGTGTCCGGGCCCAACAACGTGCCTTGCAGCACTTCATGATCCACCTTGATGTCTACTTGCTCAAGTTTCACGTCCACGCATCGATACTCCGCAATACTTCGTCAACTTGCCGTTCCCGGGCACGTTGCCTTGGAATAGGACCTGCGCGTTCGCCGGAGGAGTTCCTTCTCCGTAGAGTTCGCAGGTATAAGCCTCCACCCACTGTTCGGACGGCGCGTTGAGCAGTGCCTCGTATGCCGCGATTTCAGCAGCACTGGCGCCGCCAACACGCCAGGAATGCTCCAGCACGGCAACATGTTCGTTGCCGCTGTCTTGCGATCCTATAGCCACATCGTAGTTGCGGCGCGATGCGAACACGCCGGGAAAGGCATCCATCACGCTACGCTCATAGCCCAGAGCGGCTGCAATGGCGTCGCTGATTCCTGGCGGAAGGTGATTCTGTGCCAACTGCGCGAGATTGCCGCGAAAAACATGCAGATACGACCCGCCGTAGACCGATGTCCCATCTTCGGTCCGAGTCAGACGTTGCTCGCCGTGATAGGCCAGCGTCATACCAGGCAGATCGACTTCTCCGATACTGATGGTGCGCAGCTCACCCAGATTGACTTCCGCCGCTACGCCTGCGGCAAGCACATCAGGTTCCAACACTTCCACGAAGGCGGAATCCCGCCCGGCATCGGAAATCACCGCTTGCCCCACGCCTCCCCGCGACGCAGCGCATTTGAGCCGCACAGGTCCCAACGGCAACAGCCGTTCGATGGCGCGATACACATCGGATTTGGAGAACGCCGAATAGCCAGGCAACGTATATGCGGCTATTTGCGGTCCCAGTGCGGGGTTCCAACCCGCGGGAGACGCGACCGCGCCAGGCACCAGTGGATGAGCCACCGACTTGGTTGCCACGAAAGGATGCGGCACCACGCCTCCCAGCAAACTGTCGGCGCTGCTGACTCCCCAATCCGCTGCTTCGTCGGTCGACAGGGTTTCAAAAGGGAGGAAATAGGGAAGCTCGGGGTACTCCTGTCCTGCTGAGAACCAACCCTCGTACGGCCAATCCAATATCTTGGACAGATGGCGGCAGAGCGCTTCATGCGGTTCCCGGTCGTGCGGTAACAATGTTTCCCTGCCCGACAGGGCAACGATGCATCGGCGCGTTTTGTCCATTGCCACCTCGTGGTAACGGTTTTTCATTCTGGAACGACTGCCTGTTAGCCCCGGGTCAAGGCGGCGTTGACACAGGCGGTGGTGCGCATCTTTCGCAACAACGGAAGCGCTGCGATGTAGAGCCATTGGTTCCGGTAGGTTGATCGTCACGCCGACTCGACGTAGGATGCGGCAATGTGATTTCGCATAAAGCAGCAAAGGCAATGTGGAGAACGAGGATGTTCCCCAGTATTGAAATGCCCCAGAAGATTTTGCGCCGCCGTTCACCTCATCCCACCGCGGCTGCCAACCAGCACCCGGACCCCGCCACCGGCAACACCACCATTGCGTGCTTCGCTCAGTATCTTTCGGTGGATGACCGCCTGGTATCGCGCCTGGACAATGCCACCAAAGCTCCCGACAGGCCCGAGGTCGAGCTGCTGACTGAAGCCAGTGTCATCGTGTCGCAGGACCATCGCCTTTGCTTGCAATTCGCACGTTTTGGCTTGCCGGCAGGATCCGGCAATGCATCCCGCGCGATAGGCGCCATCAGCGTCCAGGACGCGTGCAAGCGGCACAAGCCGGAGTGGGAAACCCGGCGTTGCGTGGTCCCCATGAATGCGTTCAAGACCATCACCGCCGCCGACAGCAGTCTGTGGTGGAGCATGGAAGATTCCATCGTCTACGCCGCCGCACTTCACCATTCGGTGGGTCACAACGGGCATACCGCGACATATTTCCAACTGATCCAATCACCGTTGGCCGACCGTCCGCATGCGCCTGCGCTCGTCCCTGGCGCGATGATCGGCTGGTGGCTGAGTTTGGCCGGGACCGATGCAGCCGAGTATTTGGCAACCGCACCGCAGCCGGAACTGGAACAACCCCAAATCACGTGGTCGCCGACGCTGGATGACGAGAATATGCGCGGAGTTCCCTGGCTGGCGACCGGCGGCGGCGCAACGACTAAGTCCAATCCACGTCGCTGACGAGCGTTGTTGCTGTTTTAGAAGAGCAACCGCGAAGTGCAAGAGCAAATCCCCCTCAAATGCTTTTCAACCGCCGAATGGCGGGTCATCCCCCTTTTCAAGGGGGAGGAGAAAGCTGCGCCCTACATTCCTGCATCCCTTCCGCTGCTCGCCGCCGTCTCATTCGTCTTCAGCTTCATCGATCTCTTCATGGACTTCCATGAAGACTTGCTCCAGCTCATTCGAAATTCCGTACTCATCGCCCACCGTGCGTAGTTCGCGCTCCAACAGGCTATGCAATGGCTGTGGTGTTTCTTCGAACAGGTGGGTGACCGCGGGTCCGACGGCCGACATGATGCCCTCGATATCGGTGTCGGCGGCCTGCCGCACCAAAGCGCCGAAATAAGCTTCCAGTCGGTACCTGATCGCTATGGACGGAGATGTGATCATCAGTAGACCTTCCGGCAGAAATGTAGTCTCCTTGCCATCTACACATTGCGGTGGTGTTCGCCGCTCAGCGGTAGTGGCAATGATCCGCAACTTCCATGCCAGCATGGAAGGCGGAAATGGAAAGCGGACCACATACCCCGGGCATGAAGGGAATAGTCAGCTTGTCATGGTGTTTGAATGGCCGGTCAGCTTGCCGTGGCACCAAGACCGCCGCTAAGAACGCAGAAGGCCATGCATCCTGCTTCAGCTCCCTTGCTTGGCACAGCGCACAAACGATCCGCGGCTGTGGAACCTGCGCATCGTCTGAACTTTCTGCAGGGTCCGGCATCGATTGCCGGTGCGATGCTCCAGCCAGCATGGGCTTCACGCTGGATTTTCGCCAGCGGACGCACAATCCATACCAGGCGATCGGCGCTGGGAGTCAGGCATATGAACGTTCGCGACAAGAAAGATCCACCCGCACCCAACGAGAACCGCACCCGGGAGGAAACACCGGAAGAACGCCGCCGGCGCAAAGAGCACGAAAGCGAGATCCAAGACGAATCGGTGGAAGAGACATTTCCTGCGAGCGATCCGGTATCCCCGTTCGTACCGGCCAAAGCGCCTGATTAGTCAAAGCGAATCGAGTCATCAACGAATCGTCATGACCAGCCATTAGGCTGTTGAAAAAAACGCCTCCGGCGCAGCAGGCCAGCCCCCAGCGACTTGACCGGATGGCGATTTGGTTGCGGCGCCTAACCGCGATCGGCCCCGGCACCGGAACCATGGATTCGACCATCCTGACTAGGCTGGTAGAGCGCGCCTTCGCGCTGCCGCGGCGCCATATCCCGCTGCTGACGGCCGCCTTGGAGCACAGCCATGCGATCGGCCAACCTCGGCAGCAGCTTGGAGACGGCGGTATTCATCGCCGCCATGGCACCCACCGTGACATCGCGCCCGCCCTCGACAGCCGCCTTGAGAATGGCGTTTGCCACGCGGGTGGGATCCAGCATCGGATCAGGTAATTTGGGTTCCCGATCCATATAGTTGCGTGCATGTTCGGGGTATGGCGTGTCCACGGCAGTGGGCTGGATCAATACGACCGAAACCGGCGTCTGTCCGATCCGTTCGATCTCCACCCGCAAGGCATCGGTAAACCCCTTCACCGCATGCTTTGATGCCACGTACATGCCCTGCAACGGCACCACCGCGTCGGACAGTTCGCTACCTATATTGATCAATGCGCCGCCCGAGCGCGCCAGGTGAGGCAACGCGGCTAGCGAGCCATTGACCACGCCCCAGAAATTGACGTCGAACAAACGCCGGCTGTCCTGCTCGGACACTTCCGTCAATCGGCCGTAGATGGCTACACCGGCGTTGTTCACCCAGGTATCTATCCGCCCGAAGCGCCGCATGATCGCTTCCACCGCCGCGTCGACGTCCTGGCGGCTGGATACATCCGCGCCTATCCCCAACGCATCACCGCCTTCGGTGCGTATCGCGGATGCCATTTCCTGCAGGATGTCGTCGCTGCGCGAGATCATCGCAACCTTCGCGCCACGCTCCGCGGCCATTAACGCGGTGCACAACCCGATGCCACTGGAAGCGCCGGTAACGGCGATGACCTGCTCTTCGATGGGAAGGTGCCTAACCATGATCCTGCTCCTGCCGGGCGGACCCAGCGACCATAGAAAATCGGCGGTAGTTGCCGCGTGAACCCATGTCACGTAGAGCGTAGCTTGCTGCGCTGCCTTGCTTCTGCTCTTAACGCCTGCAGCAAAACGGCTGCCCGCGCGCAACTACTTCAATGGTGATAACCCTCCCCTCTCCTCACCTTGCCCCGGAACACCCAATACGAGAACGCGGTATAGATCAGCACCAGCGGCATTACCAATAGCGCGCCAATCAATGCGAACCCCTGGCTTTCCGGAGGGCTCGACGCTTCCCATATCGTGATGCCTGGCGGCACCACGTGCGGCCACAGACTGATACCCAGACCGCTGTAACCCAGAAAGATAAGCAGCAGCGTCAACAGGAACGGCGTCCAATGCGCCTGCGTGCGCAGCGAGCGCAGCAGCTGCCAGGCAGAAATTGCCACCAGCAGCGGCACCGGCGACAGCCACAACAGGTTGGGCCAACTGAACCAGCGCCTCGCCACGTCCGGCAGGCTCAGCGGCGTCCACAGACTGATCAACACGATGGCTGCCAACAGGCCCCATACCGCCCGTTGCGCGAGATGCCGCGCCCGCTGCTGCAACTCGCCTTCGGTCTTCAAAACCAACCACGTACTACCCAGCAACAGATATGCGGCCATCAGGCCCAGGCCGGTGAACAGCGGGAAAGGACGCAGCCAATCCAGCGCGCCACCGCTGTAGCGTCCAGCGTCTACCGCGACGCCCTGCACGAACCCGCCCAGCGTGACGCCTTGAAAGAACGCCGCCACGCAGGAACCCGCGGCGAAAGCGATGTCCCAGCGTTTTCTGCGCTCAGGCGGCGCCTTGAAGCGGAACTCGAAAGCCACGCCGCGGAACACCAGACCAATCAGCATCAGCATCAACGGAAGATAAAACGCACTCAGCACCACCGCGTACGCCAACGGAAACGCCGCCAGCAACCCAGCGCCGCCCAGCACCAGCCAGGTCTCGTTGCCATCCCACACCGGCGCCACGGTATTCATCATCACATCGCGGTCTTCCTTCTCTGGAAACCACGGGAAAAGCAAGCCGATGCCCAGGTCGAAACCGTCCATGACCACGTACATCATCACGCTGAAAAGAATCACCAGCGCCCACAGAATAGGCAGGTCGATGTTCATGGCGGCGGCGTCCTCTGGCCATGCGGTGGGTGATTGTGCGGCTCGCTGTCTTCATCGCTAGCGCCGGAAGCGGCGGACATGGGCCGCATTTGCTGCCGGACCGAACCAGGCCCGCCCTCTTCCTGCTCTTTGCCTTCGCCCGGGACCGGTCCACGGCCGATGATCTTCAACGCATACCAGCTGCCCGCGCCGAACACCACGGCGTAAACCAGTATCAAGGTCGCCAAGGTGAAGCCCACCTCCGCGGCCGAATGACCGGATACCGCATCGCGGGTACGCATTACACCGTAGATAACCCACGGCTGCCGGCCGATTTCCGCGGTGAACCACCCCGCCAGGATGGCGATCAAACCCGAAGGGCCCATCAGCAACGCGAAACGCAGCAACGGCTTCGACGTGAACAGTTTTCCACGCCAGCGCTGGAGGGCGGCGAACAGACCCAGCAGGATCATCAGAACGCCCAATCCCACCATGACCCGAAAGGTCCAGAAAACGATGGCCGAATTGGGGCGGTCTTCTTTCGGGAATTCCTTCAGCCCGGCAATCTGCCCATCCCTGGAATGGGTCAGTATCAAACTACCCAACGCAGGGATCTCGACGGCGTAACGGGTGCGCTCCTCTTCCATGTCGGGCAATCCCACCACCGTGAACGGCATCGGTTGTCCAGGCGTGCTTTCCCAATGTCCTTCGACCGCGGCGATCTTGGCAGGCTGATGCTTCAGCGTGTTCAGGCCGTGCATGTCGCCGACCAGCAGTTGCGCTGGCGCGGTGAAGAGCACCATCCACATCGCCATGGACAACATCTTTCTTACCCCAGGCGTGTCGTTGCCGCGCAGCAGATGCCACGCACCGCTTGCTCCCACCAGCAGCGCCGTCGCCAGATATGCGGCCACCACCATGTGGACCAGACGGTAGGGAAACGACGGATTGAGAATGACGCGCAGCCAGTCGACGGGTACCACGCGGCCATCGACAATTTCATGGCCCTGCGGCGTCTGCATCCAGCTGTTGGACGCGATGATCCAGGTCGCGGATACCAACGTTCCCAACGCAACGGCAACCGTGGAAAGCAGATGCAGGCGATCGCTGACGCGGTTCATGCCAAACAGCATCACGCCCAGGAAACCCGCCTCCAGAAAAAAGGCGGTCAACACCTCATAGGCGAGCAGCGGCCCAGTAACACCCCCGGCGAAACGGGAGAATTCACTCCAGTTGGTACCGAACTGGTAGGCCATCACCAGACCCGACACCACGCCCATTCCGAAGGCGACGGCGAATATCTTCAGCCAGTAGTGGAACAGATCCAGGTAGACCTGTTTCCGCGTCCACAATCCCAATGCCTGCAGCACCGCCAGGTAGCTGGCCAGGCCAATGGTCAGCGCGGGGAAGATGATGTGGAACGACAGGGTAAAACCAAACTGCACCCTGGCGAGAATCAACGCATCCAGACTGGACATGGGCGACGCGCCTAAGTCGTGGCTTCGGCCGCAACTTTAACCGCTCGGACCACCCATGACCGGCAATATCGCGCCATTCACATACGAGGCCGTTACCGGCGACGCCAGGAAAACATAAGCTGGCGACAGTTCCTCCGGCTGCGCCGGACGGCCCATCGCGCTTTGTTTGCCGAACTCGGCGACCTTCTGCGCGGGCTGATCGGCAGGGTTCAAAGGCGTCCATACCGGACCGGGCGCAACCGCGTTTACACGGATGCCGCGCTCCAGCAGGTTGCTGGCCAGCGACTTGGTGAACGCGTGGATGGCGCCTTTGGTGGCGGAATAGTCCAGCAATTCCTTGCTGCCGAACAATCCTGTCTCCGATCCGCTGTTGATGATGCAGCCGCCGCGGCGCATATGCGGCAGCACCGCGCGCGCCATGTGGAAATAGCCGCCAACGTTGGTCAGCAATGTTTCCTCGAACTGCTCGTCGGTCAGATCCTCGAGGTTGGGTACGTGCTGCTGGAAGGCCGCGTTATTGACCAGGATATCCACGCCGCCGAATGCTTCGACCGCCGCGGCGACGGCACGCTCGCAAAACCCTGAGTCCTTGACGTCGCCGGATATCAGCAGGCATTCCCGTCCTTCCTTGCGCACCCACTTGGCGGTCTCCTCCGCGTCCTCGTCTTCGTTGAGATAAAGGATGGCGACATCGGCGCCCTCCCGCGCGAACAGCACGGCAACCGCGCGCCCGATACCGGAATCGCCACCGGTGACGATGGCCTTCATGCCTTCCAGCTTGCCGCTGCCCCGATAGTCCGGCGCAAGGAAGCGAGGGGCTTCGGCCAGTTCGGATTCACGGCCTGGTTTCCTCAGGTGCTGAGCGGGTAGCGGTGGCTCGGGTTGCTTGCTTGTCCCTGCCTGCACCGGCTTCTTCTTCGCCTGCCCCTTGCTCTCCAATGCATCCGCCCTGTCCTGGAGCACACGCTGTTTGTCGACCGTCTTCTTGACCGGCACACCTTTCTTGGTCACGGATTTATTCATGGTTCTTCCTCGCATCTTTTTTGGGGGAAAAGAAGGTTCTGCGAATGCCGCCGCAAAATCGCGATACGCGAACAACGGTACAAATCACTCTAGTCCAGCTGGCGTGATGAAAGCGCTTGTTTTTAGGCATTTCACTACAACAAAAATCTCCACGATGGCTTCACGCATCCGTCGCATCGGATTGACATCTGCGGTGGCAGATTGCCTGCGTCATCCATTCAGGGTTCCGCCATGAACACGAAAGCTCTCATTCTTTGCCTGGCTGCGGCACTACCCATGGCCGCATGCGACCGCAACGATCCCAACGACACGCCAGCGGATACGCCAGCTGACACTGCGGCGGGCACAGCAGCCGACACAGCAACGCCTGCCGGTACGCCCACGGATACGACCACGCCGGCCACGGGCGCTACGCCCACCACACCAAGCGCTGATGCGACCGGGCCGCAACCTGTTGCCAATCTTTCCGAAGCCGAGCGCGGTGCACTAGGCGTACTTAACGCCATCAATGAGCACGAAATAGCCGCGGGACAGCAGGCACTGAGCAAGAACGTGCCTGACGACGTCGCCAAGTTCGCGCAGATGATGGTGGACGAACACAGCAAGAATCGCGACCAGACCAATCGCTTCGGGCCCAATGCCGACGATGCGAAAGCAGCTGCTCAGCGCGCCAAGGGCAAGACCGAACTGGATACGTTAGGTAAACAATCGGGGGATGCTTACGCCAAGGCCTATGTCGATGCGATGGTGAAGGGACATACCGAAGCATTGGCGACGCTGGACAACGACCTGATCCCCGCCGCCGTCGACCCCGCGGTTAAAACCCACCTGACCGATACACGCACGGCCGTCGCCAAACACCTGGAAGCGGCCAAGCAACTGCAGGCCGCCGGAAAGTAACCATATGGCTGACAGGTCCATCGGATTCTTTCGCGCCAACGGCCTTTCCCTGGTCCTTATCGCCATCTTTCTCGGCACTTTGGTTGGCCAGCTGTTAACCGGCCACGCCAGTTACAACGAAGAACGCATCGAAGAGGGTGCGGCGTCGGAGCCGCTGTCGGCCTATATCGGCAGCGGCCATTTTCTGTCGGCCACCTTTGAGAACTGGGAAAGCGAGTTCCTGCAGATGGGGATGTACGTGCTGTTGACCGTCTGGCTGCGGCAACGCGGCTCGGCGGAGTCGCGCCCTTTTGAGGAATCGAAGGAAGAAGAGAAAATCGAACCCGGCCCCACCCCTTGGCCGGTGCGAGCTGGCGGCATCTGGAAACTGATTTACGCAAACTCACTTGCGCTGGCATTTTTTGCGCTGTTCGCCTTGTCATTCGTGCTGCACCTGCGCAACAGCTGGCGGCTGGAACTGGACGAGCGCCTGCTACGGGGAGACCCACCCATCAGTCTGTGGAACCACTTCAGCGGCCCGACATTCTGGTTCGAGTCGTTCCAGAACTGGCAAAGCGAATTTTTCGCGGTGCTGGCCATCGTGGTGCTGTCCATCTTCTTGCGTCAGGAAGGCTCGCCGCAATCCAAAGTAATGAAAGCGCCGCACGCGCAGACAGGGGCGTGAGCCCGTTACTTGTAGAGCGGAGCTTGCTCCGCTGCTCTTAGGCCCGTCGCCCGGCAAAAGCAGCGGAGCAAGCTCCGCTCTACGAAAGGCAAAGTTTCACTGCGACGGCAACTGACCTCCGTACGCATTTCCTTCGATCGACATCAGATGCCAATTGCCCCATTTGTCTTCCACGCCATGACCCGTTGTCCTTCCCGCACCACGATCACCCGCATAGCGGTATAGGGGATGTCCGTTGTATGAAAGATGATGTCGGCCGCCACTCAATGGCGACGTCTTCAACGCAACAACCCCTACTGGTGTGGGTGTGATGCGAGTGGGCACAGATCGAAGCCGGAGATGCATCAAGGTGGCATGCGCCGTGTTCATTTATCACAAGGGTCTGTGATTCACGGCTGCAGAGATGGTCAGGTAGAAAGTTCGCACCGTGATAACGCGCATTAATGCAATATTTTCCCTATTCACCAGACGCATGAAAAAAGCGCGCTGAAGTCGAGGTTCCTCGATGTCCACTCCTTGCATGGCGATCATCGACGATGATCTTGCATTTGCCTCTCTGGCGTCCGACTACGCCAGCAAGAAAGGGTTTGCGACCAAATCCATTCATTCCGCCAACGAAGCCCGCCTCTGGCTGGCCGACAACGACCCTGACCTGACGCTGCTGGATATATTCCTACCGGATGGCGATGGATTCGACATCATCGAAAGCGTACCGAGAGACCACTCCGGCCGTATCGTCTTCGTTACCGGCAGCATCAGCGCCGAACACGCTCGCCGCGCGGTTGCTTCGCCCGCCGATGCCTATTTGTGCAAACCACTCCCACCCGCCCGCCTGGATGAATTGCTGGAGGATGCCAGGCACCGGCATCGGCTTCACGCCGACATCACCAAACCAGGCCGGTTCGGATTGGTGGGCGAAAGCCCCGCGTTGCGTGCAGTGCTGCGCGATATCGCCACGGTAGCCAGCTACGACACTTCCGTACTCATCCTGGGTGAAACCGGTACCGGGAAAGAGGTGGTGGCTCGTGCGCTGCATCAGCTCAGCCGCCGACGCGGGAGGTTCGTTGCCATCAATTGCGGAGCGGTGCCCGCAGAGCTGCTGGGAAGCCAGCTATTCGGCCACGAACGCGGAAGCTTCACCGGAGCTACCGGGCGCCATGCAGGCTATTTCGAACAGGCCGACGGCGGCACATTGTTTCTGGATGAAATCGGCGATATGCCGGCCGAGCTTCAGGTCTATCTGCTGCGTGTCCTGGAAGCCGGCGCGGTAACTCGACTGGGCGGCAGCGAAGAAATTCCCGTGAATACGCGGGTGATCGCCGCTAGCCATCGCTGTCTGGACGGTGGCGAAGGCAATGGGCTGCGGCCGGATCTTTACTACCGGCTGGCGCGTTTCCCGCTGCATCTCCCCGCATTGCGCGAACGCGGCGGCGATATCGAGTTGTTGACACAGCATTTCCTGGGTCTGCTGAATCGACACCACGGCACCCACAAGCGGCTAGACCTCCGCTGCATCGACGGGCTGCGCGCCTACGATTGGCCTGGCAACGTACGCGAGCTGGCGGGCGTGGTGGAACTTTCCTATCTGCGTAGCGGCCACGAACCCGTATTCATTCGTCCACCCAGCACACCCGGCGGTCGCCACATCGCACCGGATGATATGACGGTGTTGTTTCGGGTCGGCATGTCCTGGCGCCAGGTCCAGGAAGAAATGCTCAACAAGACGCTGGCCTTTCATGGCGGCGACAAGACCGCGGCAGCGCGCAGCTTGGGCGTGAGTGTCCGCACCATCCATAACCATCTGTCGCGAAGCTGAGCAAGCAATGCGCGGCGAAAAGGAGAGCACGCAATCAGTAGAACGGTGTATCCATGACCTCAGGAACGAGCTCAACGTCGTCATGCTGGCGCTGGGAATCGCCGAAGACAAAAAGCCCATGCGCGAGGCCAACCTGGCTTGCGCCCGTTGCATCGAGTTAATAGAGCGCCTCTCGGTCCGGCTACAAAACCAACAGCAAGACGACTCCGCCAACCCAGGTACGTAGCCGGACCTGGCGCGCATGGCGTGAAAGAAGTTCGTACCGCGAAGAATCTTCCTGGCGGTGATGCGCCAGCCAGCCTTTATCAGCATCTGCATGCGGTCCGGCGTGGTGAGTTCTGGCACGTCGCTTGCGAGACCCGTGCAGATCAAGACAGAGCACAAGAGCGAGGGACCACATGGAACGAGAAGACATCAAGGCCGATCTGAAATCGGCATATGGCGAGTTGAAACGTTTTGGCACGCGCCTGGCTGACACCGGACGCGATTGGTGGCAACAGAGGAGGACTGAAATGAATCAGCGTTACGAACATGAGCAAGACGAAAGGAACCGCGGCGACAACCGCAGCCAGGAATACTGGCAACGCGGCCGCCAGGCCACCCGCGGTGGCGAAGAGCAGGAAAACTACGGGCTTTCGGGAAGGCAGTCGCCGTACCGGAGCGACGAACGCCGCTACGACATCGGCGGGTCCAACATGCGCGGCCAACAGGGCGGCCACGGTTATACCGAGGACTACTCTGCCGGCGCATCCGGCCGCGGCAGGCAGTGGGACGATGACGACGAGCCGTGGCGGTATTCGCAGCGCAGCTACCAAACCGGTGGCGACGCCTATTCACCGCGTGCCGCCGACTATAGCGGTGGCGCCTATGGCATGCCGGCGATGGGCACGGGTAGCCGTTACACCGGCAGCGCCTATCAAGGCCCGTACGGCGAAGAATACGGGTATGGCCAGGATGAATTCCGGACGAGAGGACAAGGACAAGGCAACTACGGTCAGCGTACCGGTGGCAGGAGCGGCTACAGCGAGTACGGCAATGCTCCTTATGGCCAATCCGCTTCGGCGTCCCACCAACCGCACCACGGCCAACAGCGCTATGGCCAGCAGCGTTTCGGCGAGCGTAGCGGCTATGACCTGAGTGCGCAGTATGGCCAGTCCGGATATGGATACGGGCAAACCCGGTCGGATGAGATGCCCATGGGAATGGGCAGCGCCACCGGCAACTACGGGCGCAGCGGGTATGGCACCGAGTATCAAAACCGCGGCGAGCGTTTTGGCCAGGGAAGCTACAGCACTCAGGGCCGCTATCAAGGACGCGGCCCGCGCAATTACACACGCTCGGACGAGCGGATTACCGAGGAACTCAACGAACGCCTGACCGACGACGCGGATATTGATGCTGGCGACATCACTGTCCGGGTCAGCAACGGCATGGTGACGCTGGAAGGCACCGTTGAGGACCGCTGGATGAAACATCGCGCCGAGGACATCGCCGACAGCTGCAGCGGCGTCAAGGACGTGACCAACAGCATCCGGGTGGTCTCCCGCAACGAACGCGGCAGCGAGTACGCCGGGTCGCTGGGCGGCACGTCGGAAGCATCGGACACGTCCGGCACCGGAAAAGGCACCGGCCGCACAACCGGTGAATCGACGACATCCAAGACGCCTCACCACTAAAACGCCGCAAGCACGGCGATAGGCATGGCTCCGTTCCGTCGCAACCAAGCGGCGGAACGGAAGTTCGCCCTTGTAGGAGCGGCGGCCCGCCGCGAGATTTTGCTTCTATCGCGATCTGACAGAAAGAGCTCGCGGCGGGACGCCGCTCCTACAAAAAAAAAACGGCGAGGCTCCTGACATGGCGGGGAAGCAACGTGACCCATCTGAATAGCGTCAACAGGTTCTAAGATGCGAGCACTCACCTATCACGGCGCCAAGGACGTACGTGTGGAAACGGTGCCTGATCCGGGACTGCAGGAATACGACGATATCGTGCTGCGCGTCACCGCCACCGCGATCTGCGGCTCAGACCTGCACCTCTATCGGGGCAAGGTGCCGGGTTTGAAGGAAGGCGACATCCTGGGCCACGAGTTCATGGGCATCGTGGAAGCCGTCGGCGACGCGGTAAAGGATCTGAGCGTTGGCGATCGCGTGGTGATTCCTTTCGTGATTGCGTGCGGAGAATGTTTCTTCTGCAAACTCAACGAATATGCAGCTTGCGAACGTACGAACCCAGCTGAAGGCTCAACGCTCAACCGCAAGGGCATTACCCCGCCGGCCGCGTTGTTCGGGTATAGCCGTTTGTACGGTGGCATTCCCGGTGGGCAAGCCGAACTGGTCAGAGTCCCCAAAGCCAACAGCGGCCCGTTCCGGATCGAAAGCAATCTATCCGATGAGCAAGTGCTGTTTCTGTCCGACATTCTTCCCACCGGTTATCAGGCAGCGCTGTATGCGGGCGTCAAGCTGGGCAGCACCGTCGCCATTTTTGGCGCTGGTCCAGTAGGCATGATGACCGCCGCGTGCTGCAGGATGCTGGGCGCCGAACGCATTTTCATGGTCGATCATCACGACTACCGGCTCGACTTCGCCAGAGCGACGTACGACGCGGAAACCATCCATTTCGACCGGGAAGACGACCCTGCCGCATTGATCGTCGAGAGCACCGGCGGCCGTGGCGTCGACGCCAGTATCGATGCGGTGGGATTTGAAGCCAAAGGTTCTACCGCCGAGACGCTGTTGACGGCGGTAAAGCTGGAAGGAAGCAGCGGCAAGGCCCTGCGCCAGTGCATTGCCGCCACGCGCCGCGGCGGCGTGGTCAGTGTGCCGGGGGTCTACGTGGGCTTTCTGCATGGTTTCCTTTTCGGCGATGCGTTCGACAAGGGGCTGACGTTCAAGATGGGCCAGACCCACGTACAACAATACATGCCGGAACTGCTGGAATGCATCGAGGAAGGCAGACTCAAACCGGAACTGATTATCTCGCACCGGATGAATCTGAGCGATGCCGCCCTCGGCTATCAGGTCTTCAACAACCGCCAACAGGAATGCCGCAAGGTCGTGTTGACACCATGACCCGGCGCGTGAGCCGCGGCGAAGGAGAAAATCGATGAGCAAGTGCGATGTCTGCGGAAACGATTACGACAAGGCGTTTACGTTGCAACAGGGCGAGCACCAGGGCACGTTCGACAGCTTCGAGTGCGCCATTCGTGCTTTCGCACCTGAATGCGACCACTGCGGCTGCAAGATCATCGGCCATGGCGTGGAGAGTCAGGGACAGTTCTTCTGCTGCGCGCATTGCGCTGGCCAGATGGGCGTGCAAGGTGCGGCCGACCGGGTGGAAAGCTAGCGAAGGCCCAAGGTACGCCGGAAGGCGAACCGTGCATTTTTTTCGCTGTCGGAAACTCTGTCCAATTTTCACCCGGGAGACACCAGGAAAATCATTATCTGTATTGGCATGTAATCTGCTTTGTTCTTCCTGCCAGCCCGGTGAACGAGAAGAGCGATGACCGTTTGCAAGGGCAAACGGACGTGCTGGCAGAGCCGGTGCCGTCGGCCGGGATTGACCGGGTCCTATAAGCGCCCCTGATCGTCCGCCGACGGCCCCGCTCTCACCGCAGCAAAGGCAGTCAAGGAGGCGGCGTATGACCAAGGCGGTATCGACAAGACTTCCGGCCGGATGCCGCTGGGTCGATTTGTCCGAACAAGATCCGCCTGCCCAAGGCATGGCGCTGGAACGCAACGGCAAACGCGTCCTCAGTGTCGTACCCAAACGAGGCGGGTGGCTGGTGATGGCAACCCCTGTTGGCGAATCGCAACCCATGCCGAAAATCGTGGTGCGTTCCATTTCCGACGGCATGCGCTGGGCATCGAAGTGGGTCAACGCACGCAGCCGTGGGCTGGGAGATGCCCCTGTAGCGCCGCAAACGCCGCATGCACACACCCCACACATCCGTTCCCCTTCCTGACGAGGTAGCCGAATGACCGATCCGCAAAGCGACACAGTGCAGGTATACCGCGTCGTAACGGCGAATGAGAAAGATAAGCCTTTCTCGCCCAGCCAGCGCGACGCACGTTGGACTTCCAAGACATCCCCGGTGGTCTACACCTCACTTTCGCCCAGCGGCGCGATGCTCGAATTCCTGGTGCACCGCGAAAGCACCCTTACTGAAGGCCTCTGTCTGGCAACGGCACAGCTCCCGGCCTCCAGCATCCAGCATCTCTCCGACCCTCCGCCGAAATGGGAGGAGCGGCCCTACCGAAAAGAAGTGCAGGCGGTCGGAGACACCTGGCTGCAGCAGCGCGAATCGCTTGCACTCAAAGTTCCCAGCGCGGTGTGTTCCGGTGAGTGCAACCTGTTGATCAATCCCGCGCATCGGGACTTCGCGTTGTTGGCGGTAGTTTCGGTGAAGAGCTTTAGCTTGGATTCGCGGCTTGGTTAGGTATCTCTTTCCCTTTCGCCCGATACCGCCCTTGTTTCTTGTAGGAGCGACGGTTTTCAATAGTCGAATGGCTGGTCAAGTCGCGATGGCACTTTCATGAAAATGCTTCGTCGCGACTCACGCTGCTCCTACAATGACTTCAATCATGGGTCGCGTGCATCATCTCCGCGATCTTCCTGGATAGATCGGTGATCCGATACGGTTTGGAAACGAATTCGCACCGTGCCGGCAAATCGGGCAATGAGCTGCTGGCGTACCCGGAGGCCAGCAGGATCATCAGTTGAGGATGCATGTCCCTTGCGCGGCGGGCCAACTCGACACCGGAAAGATTGCCGGGCATCGCTACGTCGGTGAAGAGCACATCGATATCGTGCTGTTGCAGCATCTCCAATGCTTCTACGCCACGCCTTGCCACGACTACATCGAAGCCCATGTCGCGCAGCGTTTCCTCGACCACCTCCAGGATGTTCTCGTCGTCATCCACCATGAGGATCTTCAGCTTACGATCGGAAGCACTGTCGTTAGCCATTTCGTAGATGGGTAGCCACAAGTTAATCGTAGTGCCCACCCCGGGCACGCTGTCGATTTCGACCTTACCCCCAGATTGGGTGACAAAGCCATATACCTGGCTCAAACCCAGTCCGCTGCCCTTACCCGTTTCCTTGGTGGTGAAGAATGGCTCGAATGCCTTGCCGGCGACCTCCGGCGTCATACCGACTCCTTCATCGCTGACCGAAATACACACCATGGGCCCAGAGGGCGATTCCCCAGCACGGGATCCCGATGCCGGATAACCCGCGCGCGTGATGATGCGTACGCATCCGCCCTGCGGCATGGCATCACGGGCGTTGATGATCAGGTTGAGCAACGTGCTTTCGAACTGCACCTGGTCGATCTCTACCTGCGGCAACTGCGGCTGCAGCTCTATCGACATCTCCGTGTGTTCGTCGCAGGCTCGCTGCAACAACTCTTCCGATCCCTGGATCAGCGCGTTGATGTCGCAGCACTTTGGCCGCAGCATCTGTCCACGCGAGAACGCCAGCATTTGCCGCGTCAATAGCGAACCGCGTGCCGCGGCCCTCTGAGCGGCCGCGACCTGCCGGTGGTGCTGGGCGGAGAGACCATCGGCACAGGCCAGCCTATCCAGGCTGTTGATGATGACGGTAAGCAGATTGTTGAAGTCGTGCGCCAGTCCATAGGTCAGCTGACCGACGGCTTCCATCTTCTGGGACTTCAGCAGTGCCTCGTGCGCTTCCATCAGCGCCTGCTCGGCTTCCCGGCGCTCGGTAATGTCGCGGGTGACCTTGGCGAAACCCACTAATTCGCCTTCTTCCCAAATAGCGTCCAGCACCGCGTTGGCCCAGAAACGGGTACCGTCCTTGCGTACACGCCAGCCTTCCATTTCGCATCTACCCTCCCGGGCAGCTACCGACAAGCAACGATCGGGCACGCCCGCGGCACGATCTTCGTCGGTGTAGAACAGGGAGAGATGACAGCCCAGCACTTCGGACGCCTGATACCCCTTGATGCGTTCGCCGCCGGCATTCCAACTGGCGATATGTCCAGACGGATCCAGCATATAGATCGCATAGTCGGTGACGGCGTCGACTAGCATCTTGAATTGACGCTCATCGTCGAGCAGTTCGATGGGCAAGACGTCGCTGTGGCTGCCGGTATCGACATCAGGTTCATTGCTGTACGCCATCCGGCGGCTCCTGGGCTGCAGTCGATCAAGATTGGTGCTGGGGACGTAAAAACAAAGTCAACATGGCCAGGCGCACCGGTGGCCACCCGTCCGGAGGAGCGAAAGACCCAACGCCGAGGCCGTTCTGGTCCGTGTCGGCGCCGCGGCTTTCCCTGCACTTTGCTCACTATCTGCAGATATTTCCGAACCGATCCTGCAACGCCTGCCGAGCTGGTGTTTTGTGGGCCTATTTGCATTTCCGGCCATTCCGCGTGGCCGGCACCGCGATTTTGACAATGCCGTGACGCCACCTAATTGATGCTGGACGCAAGCGATCAGGTACCGGGGATGGCCACCGCCGTGAATAGAGTGATTACCGCCTTCGGTTTCCTGACGATTGGATTGCTGGCCGGCGGCGGGCTTTCCAGCCTGCCCGCTCTGGATATCCGACCGGCAGGTGCGCTGTCCGACGAGACGGCCAATCTCTCGAACCATGCCTATGGACCCGATCATCCGCTTGACCAAAGCCAGGCGCTGGGCGTCATGTTGTCGATGAGCGCGCATGAGCGCCTACTTGCCGAGGACGCTGCGCAACGGGCCTCACCTCTGTTGGCGGCATTGGCGCGCCGCCACGCGCAGCAATACCGCCACGAATTCGATGGCGCGCTGGAACTGAACCCGGATCCGGATTCCCCACTCTCATACGATTTATGGACCGCTGCGGACAGCGAACGCATGTTGCTGCTTTCCCTCTCGCCTACTCGATACGATCTGGCCTATTTGGAAGCCGCGCTCAAATGCCAGCGCAAGGCGCTGGGCGTCATCGATCTCAAGGTCCGGCCAGCGCTGGTCGACGAAGCCAGCCAGGCATATGTCGCCCAGGTCCGCGCGAACGTCGACGCCCGCTTGACCGATCTGGTCGCTATCCACGCCACGCTTAGTCAAGAGGCGACGCCCGAGCCGCAGCAAGGCTCCGGCAGCTGATGGCGGCCGCTGCAACGGACTATCGCCTAGTTGATCAAAGTGGTGCCGCTTACGGCGCGCGCATGACGTGCGTCGATGCCTAGCGTCCGCCTAGCGTCCGCCGATCATCCAACCAATAAACAACAGGAACACAACCGCGAAGCCGGCGATCCAACGCCAGGGGAGACGTGCCATGAGTTCGGAAAGCCAGGCTCGCGCTTCCGATGGGCCGGTGGGCGATCTGTTTCGCGGCATCAATCTGCCTCCGGGAACGCGAACTTGCGACGGCCCTTTCCATGTGGGCGCTCGTTCGCGTGGAGCTACGGAAGTAGTGTGTGGAAGCGGACGAATCCTTCCTATCAACAGGGTATGCCAGCACTCTAGCGACGAGGCGTTAATGCACGGTGGAGGCCGTGGGCTGCCGTCCGGGAAGGCTGGGCTTGCGGCCGCGATTCGGCGCCGGCCTCACTGAGTACGGTTCATATCCAGCCTCGGAAGGCCCGCCAGGAAGGCTTTACAAGAAACTCACCTGGGTTGCCGTAGTAATCGCAGACGCGAGCCCCGGCCTCCCCCAACCGCGCTCTGCCTGACTCAGATGTTGAGACAAGTGTCGTCCAAGCTGTCCCCTTTCTGGAGCCCGCAACCATGACCTACGATCCCCATTCCTTTGTTGATGAGTTGTTGTCGCAGCTGCCGATCAACCGTGATACCCGTTGGACGGCTGGCGGACTTGGATTGGACCAGGCGTCGTTCGACGCGGTTGCGCAACGGGTGCTCGCCTTGGAAACCTGTGGCTCCGTCGACGTGATGAACATGACCCGAGAATCCAACCGTCTCAACGCGATCCGTTTTGTCCGGTTGGTGTAGTAAGCCTTCCTCCTATGGGCATATCCGCGTGCGCACTTGTTGTAGAGCGGAGCTTGCTCCGCTGCCCTTCGGTGCCGCAATCAAGAACAGCGGAGCAAGCTCCGCTCTACGACGTCAAGAGAACGACGCAACGCCTCTAACGAGCGCTCAGGCGACCTGCGGTACCACGGCATCGACCTGGCGCAGTGTCGCCACGCCATGACCCTGCTCGGCCAGGTATTCCAGCCACTTGCCGAGAAAGGTATTCATCCGCATCCGGTGGCTGATCACTTCCGCTGGCGGCGGATACAGGCCGATCACATCCTGCCAGCGCCGCCCTACATAGCAATGTGTTGCCTCGGCCTGGTGCGCATCGCGGTACATGCGAATGAACGCGGATGGGTCAGGTTCACCGGTTTGCGGGTCGCGCATGTCATAGGTCAGCCGCAACTCCACCGTATATCGGTGCGTCTCAATGACGTCCAGCCGCAGATCCAGCCCATCCCCTACCGAAGAAACGTAGGCGCCGGTCTTCAAATGTTCCGGCGCCAGCAGGCGGGCCAGCCGCGCGTGGTTCTCCGCATACAGCGCCATCAGCCAGCCAAAACGGCTGAGTTTGGGGATGCGTGCGGTGCGGGTGAGGGCGTGTGTCATGGCACCGATCCTACACGCAGAAATCGCTTTTCGGCAGCATTGACGAAAGCCGATATCAGGCCTAAGTTAAGCATTCCACGCGGCTGTTTTTCTACGCGCCCGCATTCATGCATTTACTAGAACATTTCGCGCTGCAAGCCCAGCGTAGACAGCACTTTGCTGGAAATCTCCTCAATCGATTTATTCGTGGTGCTGAGCGTGGGAATGCGCTCCACCTGGAACATCGCTTCCGCCGCCGCCACTTCGCTTTTGCAGGTCGCCAGATTGGCGTAGCCGGAATTCGGCCGGCGCTCCTGACGGATCTGATGCAACCGTTCCGGATCGATCGTCAGTCCGAACAACTTGCGCCGGTAAGGCCGTAAACGCGGCGGCAAACGGTCGGTTTCCAGATCCTGATCGGTCAGCGGGTAATTGGCTGCACGGACGCCGTAATGCAGCGCCAGATAAACGCAGGTGGGTGTCTTTCCCGCACGCGAAACCGCCACTAGGATCACGTCGGCTTCGTCGTAGTTGAGCGCGATGCCATCGTCATGCGTCAGCGCGAAGTTCATGGCGTTGATACGGCGGTGATACGTTTCGAAGTCGACCAGTCCGTGCGCCTGGCCCACGCGGGATTGCCTCGGGGTGCCCAGCTCGCGCTCCAACGGCTCGATGAACGGCGCGAACACATCGAGCATCAGCGCGCCGCTTTCGGCCAACACGACACTCAATTGAGGGTCCACGCAGGAATTCACCACGATGGGGCGGACCCCGAGTTTCAATCCCGCCCGGCGGATGCGATCCGCGGCGTCCTGGGCCTTTTCGACGTCGTCGACAAAGGAAATACGGTCGGTTTGAAAGCTGAAACCCGAAAACTGGGTCAGCAGGCTGTGGCCAATGGTTTCGGCCGTGATACCGGTGCCATCGGACACGTAGAACACAGGCCGCAGGCCGGACATCGTCATCTTTTCCTCGCTCACCACGAAAACCCCGCCGATTCAAGCTTGTCTGCAATTGGTATGCACTGCATCATATCCGCTCTTCCCCATGGACACGGCCCCCGCCGTCAGTCTCGGCGCGGCGCACAGTCCTGCTTTGGAGCATTGCGCTTGAACGAGAATATCCTGTGGCTGCACGAGTTGCGTCTGGCCGACTTGGCCCGCGTGGGCGGTAAAAACTCCTCCCTCGGGGAAATGATCGGCCACTTGGCCAACCTGGGTGTCTCGGTACCCGGCGGGTATGCGACCACCGCCGAAGCCTTCAAAGCGTTCATTGCCCACAACGATCTCTATACGCGCATCTTCGACAAGCTGGCCACGCTGGACGTGGAGGATGTCGATGCGCTGACACTGGCCGGCAAGGAAATCCGCGGCTGGGTCACCGGTGCGCCGCTGCAGCCGGATCTGGATGCGGACATCCGCAGCGCGTACCACAAGCTCTGTGGCGACAACGGCGGTGGCGACGTGGCGGTCGCGGTGCGCTCTTCCGCCACCGCCGAGGACCTGCCCGATGCCAGCTTCGCCGGCCAGCAGGAAACCTTCCTCAACGTCACCGGCGCCGATGACGTGGTGCACAAGGTCAAGGAAGTGTTCGCGTCGCTGTACAACGACCGCGCCATCGCCTACCGCGTGCACCATGGGTTCAAGCACGAGGACGTGTTCCTCTCGGCTGGCGTGCAACTGATGGTGCGATCGGACGTGGGCGCTGCCGGCGTACTGTTCACGCTGGACACCGAGTCTGGTTTCCGCGATGTCGTTTTCGTCACTTCCAGTTATGGCTTGGGCGAAAACGTCGTCCAAGGCGCGGTGAACCCTGACGAGTTCTACGTCTATAAGCCCACTCTGCGGCAAGGCAAGCCGGCCATCCTGCGCCGCACCTTGGGCAGCAAGCAGATCCGCATGGTCTATTCGGACCAGCCGGGCGAGCGTGTCCGCAACGAGGACACGCCCGCCGACCTGTGCCAGCGGTTCTCCATTACCGACGAAGACGTGCAAGAACTCTCCAAGCAGGCGCTGGTGATCGAAGAGCATTACGGCCGCCCGATGGACATCGAGTGGGCCAAGGACGGCGTCAGCGGCAAACTCTTCGTCGTACAGGCGCGCCCGGAGACGGTGAAATCACGCGGCAAGGCCACGCAGATCGAACGCTATGCGCTGGGCAAACGAGGCCAGATCGTCGCCGAAGGCCGCGCCATCGGCCACAAGATCGGCAGCGGCGTGGCACGCGTGGTGCGCAGCCTGAGCGATATGAGCCAGGTGCAGCCCGGTGACGTTCTGGTGGCCGACATGACCGATCCGGATTGGGAACCGGTGATGAAGCGCGCCTCGGCCATCGTCACCAATCGCGGCGGACGTACTTGCCATGCCGCCATCATCGCGCGCGAGCTGGGCGTGCCGGCGGTTGTCGGCACCGGCAATGCGCTGGACCTCATCGCGAACGGCCAGGAAGTAACGGTCAGTTGCGCCGAAGGCGATACCGGCTACATCTACGACGGCGCACTCCCCTTCGAGCGCACCACCACCGACTTGGGCAACATGCCGCCGGCACCACTCAAGATCATGATGAATGTCGCCAACCCGGAACGCGCCTTCGATTTCGGCCAGTTACCGAATGCCGGCATCGGCTTGGCGCGGCTGGAAATGATCATCGCCAGCCACATCGGCATCCATCCGAATGCATTGCTTGAGTACGATCGCCAGGATTTGGCCGTGCGCAAGAAGATCGACGCCAAGATCGCCGGCTATAGCGATCCGGTGAGCTTCTACGTCGATCGCCTGGCCGAAGGCATCGCCACCATTACCGCGTCGGTAGCACCTAATCCGGTCATCGTGCGGCTGTCGGATTTCAAGTCAAACGAATACGCCAACTTGATCGGCGGCGAGCGCTACGAACCGCACGAAGAGAATCCGATGATCGGCTTCCGCGGCGCCAGCCGCTATGTCGACCCCGGTTTCGAACCCGCGTTCGCACTGGAATGCCGTGCCGTGCGTCGGGTGCGCGACGAAATGGGCCTGGACAACCTGTGGGTGATGATTCCGTTCGTGCGAACGCTGGAAGAAGGCCGCAAGGTCATCGAAGTACTGGCCAAACATGGGCTGCGCCAAGGCGATGGCGCCACCGGCGACAAGCCAGGGCTGAAGATCATCATGATGTGCGAAGTGCCGTCCAATGCGTTGCTGGCGGATGAATTCCTGGACATTTTCGATGGCTTCTCGATCGGGTCCAACGATCTCACCCAGTTGACCCTGGGCCTGGACCGCGATTCGAGCATCGTCGCCGACTTGTTCGACGAGAGGAATCCGGCGGTGAAAAAGCTGCTGTCGATGGCCATCAAGAGCGCACGCGCCAAAGGCAAATATATCGGCATCTGCGGCCAGGGCCCCTCCGATCATCCCGACTTAGCCGAATGGTTGATGCAGGAAGGCATCGAATCGGTCTCGCTCAATCCCGACACAGTGGTCGACACCTGGTTGCGACTGGCCAAGCTGAAATCCGCCTGATCGTCGCCGTAACGCCCACGCGCTAGAATCCGCTTGAACCGCCCTGCTCCGCAGGGCTTCTTGTAAGCGAAGAAGAGGCACGACGTGGACGCTCGGTGGAAAGATTTGGAAGCGTGGTGGAAGAACGCGAACGATGAGGCCTGGATGCAGCTCCTGCTATCTGCAGGCGTACGCATCGCGATAGCGCTGGTGGCGCTTTACATCGGTATCCGCCTGGTCACATGGGCTTCCGGATTGACCAGCAAGGCCATGACGCGGGCGAACCTGGAGCCCACCGCTGCGCTGTTCCTGCGCAAGGTGATCTACGTCATTCTGCTGGTGGTGCTGGTCCTGGCCATCCTGCAGCTGGTGTTCGGCGTTGCACCGACCTCGCTGATGGCGGTGATTGGTGCCGCAGGACTGGCGATCGGCTTGGCGCTGAAGGATTCGCTGTCCAATGTGGCCTCGGGTGTGATGCTGGTATCACTCAAGCCGTTCCGCGTCGGCGATATCGTGAAGATCGCCGGCGAAGCCGGCAAAGTCGAAGCGGTCAGCATTTTCCAGACTCAACTGCGTGGCGCCGACAACCAGCTCATCGTGCTGCCCAACAGCCTGATCACCGGCGACTCCATCGTCAATCTGACGCCCGACTACATGCGTCGCATCGAACTGATCATCGGCATTTCCTATTCCGACGATATCGACCTTGCACGCGCCACGGCGCTGGAAGTAATTGGCGCGGACAAGCGCGTACTGGCGGAACCTCAGGCCGACGTGCTGGTTTATGCCCTGGCCGAGAGCAGCGTCGACCTGGGCATCCGCTGCCACGTCCGCAATGACGATTTCTTCGCCACCAAATGCGAATTGCTTGAGCGCATCAAGAAGGCCTTCGACGCCGCCGGCCTCAGCATTCCTTACCCGCAACGCGACGTCCACATGTACCACCACCTTGCACAGGGCAGCGAAGCGTCCGCGGATATGCCGCTGTTGATGAAGCTTGCGAAGCCGACTGAAGACAGCTGATTGAGGTGAATGGTGAATGGTGTGAGCGGCGAGCGGTAAGGCTCTTGCTTTTACCTCCCCCTTTTAAAAGGGGGATTGAGGGGGATTTGCTTTTGCTTTGGGGTTGCTTTGTTTTTCAAAAAAGTAATGCAAAAACAAAAGCAAATCCCCCGCAGCCCCCTTGACCAGCCATCCGGCTGTTGAGAAGCGCCAAGAAGGGGCAAAGCGGTATGCGCTTAGCCCCCTGCCATCTCAGCCAAATGCTTGCGGTAGTGACGTAATTCTTCAATGGAATCGCGCACGTCACTCAACGCGGTATGCGCAGACTGCTTGCGTACGCCTTCCAGCACGGCGGGAGCCCAGCGGCGCGCGAGTTCCTTGAGCGTGCTGACATCCAGATTGCGGTAGTGGAAATACTTCTCCAAACGCGGCATCAGCCGATGCATGAAGCGGCGATCCTGGCAGATGGAGTTGCCGCACATGGGCGATGCATTCGGCTGCACCCATTGCGACAGAAAGGCAACGGTCTGGGCCTCGGCCTGCGCCAGATTGACCTGGCTTTCCAGCACTCGCTGCCACAACCCCGACTTACGGTGTTGATTGCGGTTCCAATCGTCCATCGCGTCGAGCGTCTCCAGCGTGTGGGCGATGGCCAATTCCGGGCCTTCGGCCAGTATGTTCAACTGGGAATCGGTCACCACCGTCGCGATCTCCAGGATGGAGTCCTTACCGGTGTCCAATCCGGTCATTTCCAGATCTATCCAGATGAGACGGTCGTTATTCGCGTGGCTGGCTGTCATGCACCTTCCCGTAGATTTTGGCCGCATTGTTTGGCATGTTCCGGAAATTCGATCCGGGGACGCGGAAAAAAACCGCGCCGTGGCATGATAACGCAGACTAATACCACCACCGGCCTATGAACAATTTCGCCCACTACGCCGTGCTCACCGCGATGCTGGCCCCGGCCTTTTTCCTGACCGCGACCGCTTCGCTGCTGCTGTCAGCCAATAACCGCCTGGCCCGCATCATTGACCGCGCCCGTACGCTGCTGCGCGAACTGGTGGACATCGAGGATGAGGCCGAACGTACCCTCTACGAACGGCGCATCGCCTTGCAGCGCCGACGCAGCCTGATCATCTTGCGCGCGGGCCAACTGCTTTACGGCGCCATCAGCCTGTTTGTCGGTACGAGCCTGGCGGTGGCGGTGGATACCTTCGTCGGGCATCGCCTGGGTGCCTTGCCGACTTGGCTGGCCGCCGCCGGTGTGCTGGCGATGCTGGCCGCCAGCTTGCTGCTGGCACGGGAATCCACCCTGGCGGTAACGGCAATCAATGAGGAAATGGATCACCGCCACTTCCGCCGCAAGACGCCGATCCGGTAAGCCTATGGCTCCGCAGAACACCGTAGCTTGCGCTGTGCGTACGTAGCGGCCGCTTCCGAAAGTTCCCGCGCTGTCGCTGCTCTTCCTTTCGTGCGCACAGCGCACGCTACGGCAGCGGTGGCTTGCCGCGCTTGGCCCGGAAATAATTGCTCAGCCGGCGGCTGGCTTCTTCCGCCAGCACTCCGCCCTGCACTGCCACCCGATGGTTGTGGCGTGGATCGGCGATCAGCTCGAACACGCTGCCGCAGGCCCCGGTCTTGGGGTCGCTGGCGGCGAATACCAGCCGGCTCACCCGCGCATGCACCATGGCCATGGCGCACATCGCGCAGGGCTCCAAGGTCACGTATAGCGTCGTGCCGACCAGACGATGGTTACCTAACTTCTGCCCCGCCTGCCGCATCGCGACGATTTCAGCATGGGCGCTGGGATCGCTGTCGGCCAGGTTGCGGTTCCAGCCTTCGCCAAGCACTTCACCATCCGCACTGACCAGCACCGCGCCCACCGGTATCTCATCGAACTCTTGTTCCGCCCTATCGGCCAGCGCAAAGGCATGGCGCATCCAGTGCTCGTCGGGCAGCAGTGAGTTCATTTCAGTAACGGACCAGCCCCATCGACCATGGAACAAGAGCAGCGAAACGCGAAGAGGTTAGCGTATCCATCGCACCCCTCATTCCCATTCGATGGTCGCCGGCGGCTTGCCGCTGATGTCGTATACCACTCGGGAAATACCACGCAACTCATTGATGATCCGATTGGATACCGTACCCAGGAAGTCGTACGGCAAATGCGCCCAATGCGCGGTCATGAAGTCGATGGTCTCCACTGCGCGCAATGCGATCACCCATTCGTAAGCACGGGCGTCGCCCACCACGCCGACGGATTTCACCGGCAGGAACACCGCGAACGCCTGGCTGGTTTTGTCGTACAGCTCGGCCTTTCGCAATTCTTCAATGAAGATCGCATCGGCTTTGGCCAAAAGCTCGGCGTACTCGCGCTTCACCTCACCCAGGATACGCACGCCCAGGCCGGGGCCTGGGAACGGATGGCGGTACACCATGCTGCGCGGTAGGCCCAATTCGACGCCCAGTCGGCGCACTTCATCCTTGAACAGTTCGCGTAGCGGCTCCACCAAGCCGAGTTTCATGTGCGCCGGCAGACCGCCCACGTTGTGATGGCTCTTGATGACGTGAGCCTTGCCGGTCTTGCTGCCGGCCGATTCGATCACGTCGGGGTAGATGGTGCCCTGCGCCAACCATTTGGCATTGGCCAGCTTGCCGGCTTCTTCATCGAAGATGTCGACGAACAGGCTGCCGATGATCTTGCGCTTGGCTTCCGGATCGGCCACGCCTTCCAGCGCATTGAAATAGCGGTCGGCGGCGTTTACTCGAATCACCTTGACGCCCATGTGTTCGGCGAACATCGCCATTACCTGGTCGCCTTCCTGCCAACGCAGCAGGCCGGTATCCACGAACACGCAGGTCAGCTGATCACCGATGGCCTTGTGCAGCAACGCGGCGACGACTGAAGAGTCCACGCCGCCGGATAATCCGAGAATCACCTCATCCGAACCGACCTGCTCACGCACCCGAGCGATCTGGTCTTCGATGATGTGAGCGGCCGTCCACAACGTCTTGCATCCACAGACTTCCACCACGAAGCGGCGCAACAGGGTTTCCCCCTGCAAGGTGTGCGTCACTTCCGGATGGAACTGCACGCCGTACCAGCGCTTGGCCTCGTTGGACATCGCCGCGACCGGGATACGATCGGTCTTGGCGGTGACGGTGAAGCCGGGCGGGGCCTTGGCGACGTGATCGCCATGGCTCATCCACACGTTCAAGCGCGGGTCGCCGCCGTGATCGCTAAGGCCTGAAAACAACGCGTCCGGCGCGACGATTTCCACTTCCGCATGACCAAACTCGCGCGCGTCCGCGGCTTCGGTGGCGCCACCCAGCTGCGCGGCCAACGTCTGCATGCCGTAGCAGATGCCGAGTATCGGCAGCCCCGAATCGAAGACTTCCTGCGGTGCCGCGGGCGCTCCGAACTGGGTGGTGGATTCCGGACCGCCCGACAGGATGATGCCCTTGGCGCCATATCCAGCAATTTCAGCTGGATCATGGTCCCAGGCCCAGATTTCGCAGTACACACCGATTTCGCGGATGCGTCGCGCGATCAGCTGCGTGTACTGCGCGCCGAAATCTAGGATGAGGATCTTGTCGCTGTGGATGTCGTGGATGTCGGTCATGGGCGGCGGAGAGTGCTCTTGTCGAAGCGGGAACGGGGAACGGGGAACGGGGAATGCAGCCAGATCGGCGCCGATGCGTCAGCAAGCGCTCTGGCATGCGGTGCTGTTGCTCCGGGACACCACCACGGAGAACTGGACAGTTTCAGCACGCCTGGCGCCGTCATTCCCGGTTCCCCGTTCCCTGTTCCCGCTTTTCCTACCTCAGCCCATCCGGTAATTCGGCGGTTCCTTGGTGATCTGCACGTCGTGCACGTGGCTTTCTCGCTGGCCGGCACCGGTGATGGTCACGAACTGCGGCTTCTTCTGCATCTCTTCGATGGTGGCGCAGCCGACATAACCCATGGTCGCGCGCAAGCCGCCGATCAGCTGATGGATGATGCTGCTGAGTTGGCCACGGTACGGCACACGGCCTTCGATGCCTTCCGGCACCAGCTTGTCCGCATCGCTGGCATCCTGGAAATAACGATCCTTGCTGCCCTTCTCCATCGCACCCAGGCTGCCCATGCCCCGATAGCTCTTGTAGCTGCGGCCTTGGAACAGTTCCACTTCACCCGGAGCTTCCTCAGTACCGGCGAACAGGCCGCCGATCATCACCGTGGAGGCGCCCGCCACGATGGCCTTGCCGATATCGCCGGAGTAGCGGATGCCGCCATCGGCGATCAGCGGAATACGATCCTGCAGGGCTTCGGCGACCATGCTGACGGCGGTGATCTGCGGCACACCGACGCCTGCGACCATGCGCGTGGTGCAGATGGAACCCGGACCCACGCCGACCTTCACCGCGTCGGCTCCGGCATCCATCAGCGCAAGCGCGGCATCGCCGGTGACGATGTTGCCGCCGATGACCTGCAACTGCGGGAAATGCTTCTTGGCCCAGGTCACGCGGTCGAGCACGCCTTGCGAATGGCCATGCGCGGTGTCGACGATCACCACGTCCACACCGGCAGCCACCAGCGCTTCGATGCGCTGATCGGTATCGCCGCCTACGCCGACCGCAGCGCCCACCACCAATCGGCTGGCGCTGTCCTTGGCGGCGTTGGGGTTGTCGGTCTTCTTTTGGATGTCCTTGACGGTGATCAGCCCGCGCAGGTCGAAACCATCGTTCACCACCAGGATTTTTTCGATACGATGCTTGTGCAGCAGCTGCAGCACTTCCTGATCGGTGGCGCCTTCCTTGACGGTGATCAGGCGCTCCTTCTTGGTCATGATGTGGCGGACCGGATCGTCTAGCTTGGTCTCGAAACGCATGTCGCGGCTGGTGACGATGCCTACCAGCTGGCCGCCATCCACCACCGGCACGCCGGAGATGTTGCGGGCACGGGTCAATTTCAGCACCTCGCCGATCGTCGTTTCCGGACCGACCGTGAAAGGTTCCTTGATGACGCCGGCTTCGAACTTCTTGACCTTGGCCACTTCGGCGGCCTGCTGCTGTACGGTCAGGTTCTTGTGGATGATGCCGATGCCGCCCAGCTGAGCCATGGCGATAGCCAAGCGCGCTTCGGTGACGGTATCCATGGCGGCCGAGACGATCGGCAGCTTCAAACTCAGGCTGCGCGTCAGGCGCGTACCCAGGTCGACGTCTTTAGGCAGGACGATGGAATGAGCGGGGACGAGCGAAACGTCGTCGTAGGTGAGTGCTTCAGCCTGGATGCGTAGCATCGGCGGACCCGGTAGTTGGGGAAGCGCGACATTGTACCTTGTTTGCCGGGCTGGTTGGAATTCCGTGGCTACCGGTTAGGCAACGGTGTGTCGCATTTGAAGCGGGTAAGTCGCTCGCTACGCGAGCTGCAAAGGGGCAAGTCGCGCCTGTGGCGCTTCCAAGGAAAGCGGCGGCGGCACTTCTTTACAGGCCACGAAGTGGCCGACTTCTCCCTTCGCAGGCGGCGCAGCCGCCGACTTCACACCGCCTCAGCGGCTTCCAACGTGTTCTGCATCAGGGTCGCGACTGTCATCGGCCCGACGCCGCCGGGTACCGGAGTAATCCAGCTGGCGCGTTTGGCGGCTTCGTCGAAGCCTACGTCGCCGACCAGGCGCCCGTCTTCCAGTCGGTTGATCCCGACGTCGATGACGACGGCGCCAGGCTTGACCCATTCACCCGGAATCAGGCCTGGCTTGCCGGCCGCCACCACCAGAATGTCGGCATCACCAACCCGGCTGCGCAGCACATCCGGCGGAGTGAACTTGTGGCAGCTGGTGACCGTGCAGCCGGCGATGAGAAGTTCCAGCGCCATCGGCCTGCCAACATGATTGCTGACGCCCACGATGGTGGCGTTCTGCCCTCGTACGGGCCGATCGGTGTAAGCCAGCAGCGTGGTGATGCCGCGCGGGGTGCACGGGCGTAGGCCGAACTGGCGCAGGGCCAGATGGCCGACATTCTCGGGGTGGAAACCGTCGACGTCCTTGCGCGGGTCGATCTGATGAATCAGGCGGCTGGCGTCCGGAATGCCCGGCAGTGGCAACTGCACCAGGATGCCGTGGATCTTCGGGTCCGCATTCAGCTGATCGATGAGCGCCAGCAATTCGCGTTCGCCGGTGCCGGCAGGTAAATCGTAGTCGTACGCCGCGATGCCGACTTTCTCGGCCGCGCGTCGTTTATTGCGCACGTAGACGGCCGAAGCGGGATCACCTCCCACCAGGACAACGGCTAATCCCGGGCGCGGCAAACCCGCGGCAATGCGCACGTCGACCTTGGCTTTCAGGTCGTCCAGCAGGTCTTCGGCAATACGGCGGCCATCGAGGATTCGCGCGGTCATCAGGGGGATCAGGTGTAAAGTCTTGTCCCTATTGTCCCCGATTCGCGAGCCGGGTTGTAGGAGCGCTTCACGTGCGTGGGCTCTTCCCCCCCAGATAGCGATAAAGGCGAAGAGCTCGCGCCGGGACGGCGCTCCTACCGGAATCCGACCATGACCGACACTACCGCACTTGAAGCTGCCGCTTTCCGCCGATTGCTCAAGCACCTCAACCAGGATCGCACCGATCTGCAGAACATCGACCTGATGATCCTTGCCGGCTTCTGCCGAAACTGCCTGGCTGACTGGTATCGCGAAGCAGCTGAAGCTGCCGGCCAGCCGATGGACAAGGAACAAGCTCGCGAGCACATCTACGGCATGCCATTCGCTCAATGGAAGGCGAAGCACCAGAAAGACGCAACGCCTGATCAGCTGGCGGCGTTTGAAGCTGCGCAAAATCGGCACGGCTAGCGCCTGTTGACGCTATCGGGATGAGCTACGCTGCCAAGACGCTGCTGATCTTCCTCGCACTTTCCGCTTTGCTGTACGTGGCTTTGTGCGCCCTACTTTATGCCAAGCAGCGCGCCTTGATCTATTTCCCCGAGATGACGCGAGTAGCTGTCATCCAGACCGACATCAGCGTCGATCGGAACGATGTCGTCTTACGCGGTTGGGTGGTCAACCCTGGTCAGCCCGGTGCCATCCTCTATTTTGGGGGCAATGGTGAAAGCGTCGAGATGAATCGCGGCGATTTCGCCGTACATTTCCCCGAATTCAGCACCTATCTGCTGGCCTATCGCGGTTATGGTGCCAGCGATGGACAACCCAACCAGGACGCATTGTTCGCTGACGCCTTGGCGATATACGACCATGTTCGGCAACGCCATCCGGAAGGTCCCATCGCGGTGATAGGCCGCAGCCTGGGCAGCGGTGTCGCCAGCTACCTGGCCTCGCAACGTCCGGTCGACCGGCTGGTGCTGGTGACACCTTTCGACAGCCTGGCCAACATCGGGCAGACGCATTACCCGCTTTTTCCGGTGCGCTGGCTGGTCCGCGACCGGTACGAGTCGTTTCGCTATCTGCCGCAGCACTCGGGACCGCTAATGGTCATCCGGGCGCCGAACGATGCTGTGATTCCCGCGCGTCACACCGATCGGCTGATCGCAGGACTGCCCCGGAAACCGGAGATCGTTGCGTTCCCGCAAGCGGATCACAACAATCTTTCCAATGATCCGCGCTACTGGCGGTCGCTTCGTGCATTTGTGCAGCCGGCGACAGTAGGGGTGAATTGACGCGAAAGCCGGCAGGTCGGCCCGACATGGCCGACGCATGGTGCCGGAAAAGAACGAAGCGTCGGGTGTGTTGCCCCGACCTACGCGCGGGAAGACACCGCGCAGAAACGCTGGTAATCGATATAGCCCGGAAAGGGCACGCCTACCGCGCACACCGGGCATCCTGGATCCGGCCGCAGCCTGACCTCGCGAAAGCGCATCGACAGCGCATCGAAATTGAGCAGCCGGCCCGCCAGTGATTCGCCGATTTCCAGGATCAACTTGATCGTTTCATTGGCCTGCAATAGGCCAATGACGCCCGGCAACACCCCCAACACGCCCGTTTCAGCACAGTTGGGCGCGAACTCCGGCGGCGGCGGCTCCGGAAACAGACAGCGATAGCAGGGCGCCTGCCCGCGATGCCGCCCGGCGTCGAACACGCTGACCTGCCCTTCGAATCGTTGTACGGCGCCGTACACCAGCGGCTTGCCGTGTTTAATGCAAGCGTCGTTGAGCAGGTAACGCACCGGGAAGTTGTCTGCGCCATCCAATACGACATCCACGCCTTCCAGCAGTCGATCGATGTTGTCGGAGGTCACCCGTTCGGCGACCGCTTCCACTTGCGTGCGCGGATTGAGCGCGGAAAGCGTAGCCTGGGCCGACGCCACTTTCGGCGTGCCGATGCGCGCTTCGGTATGCAGAATCTGCCGTTGCAGATTGCTGCGATCCACCACGTCATCGTCGGCGATACGCAGATGGCCTACACCAGCCGCAGCCAGATAGAACGCTGCCGGTGAGCCCAGACCACCGGCACCGATCATCAGCACGCGCGCTTGCTGCAGCCTCTGCTGACCGGCGACGCCGACTTCAGGCAGGAGCAAGTGACGCGAATAGCGTTCGTAAAAATCCTGTTGCTCCGCATCGAGTTGCGGCTTGACCACCGGCAGCCGCTCTTCGATCCAGCGCGAGGTGCCCCCGGCCACCGAGGTTACACGGGTGTAGCCGGCGGCCTGCAGCGTTTGCGCCGCTTCCATCGAGCGTCCGCCTTTTTGGCAGATCAATACGATCTCGGCGTCGCGGTCCGGCGCATGTGCGCCAGGGTCGGCTTCCAACAGCGCCTTGGCGATGCCACGCGCGCCTTCTGCCTGCCCGCTCGCTCTTTCGTGGTCTTCGCGCACATCGAAGAACAGCGCACCGCGCGTCAGGTGCTCGCGGACTTCAGCCGGGTTGATTTCACGGATGCCCATGCCGGAATTATCCCGCAAACGTCCGTCAATAACCGACGACTTCCACCACATCGCCGCTTAGGTAATTGCGCGCGCCTTCAGGCAGCACAATCAACACGTCACTGTCGGCCGCGCCTTTTAGGCGGTGGGAAGCGTCGGCCGGATGAGGCGTGACCGACAACCGTCCATCCTGGCCGCAGCTCAATCGGCCGCGCAGGAACTCATGGCGGTCGTGAGTCTTGTCCCAGCCGACGGCAAGCGCAGCGAACCAAGGTGAATGAGGTTCTGCCCTGCCCTGCATCCCATTCAACAGCGCCCGCCCAAGACGGCTGAAAGTGGCCAGCACCGATACCGGATTGCCAGGCAGCCCTAGAAATGCGGCACGTTCCAAGGTGCCGAACAAGACGGGCATACCCGGCTTCATCCGCACTTTCCAGAAATGGGTCTGGCCATGCGTGCTCAGCATCGCGGGAAGCAGGTCTTTCTCGCCGGCGGAAACTCCACCGCAAGTAATCACCACGTCAAACGCAGATGCCGCGTCGCGCAACTGCGATTCGATGCGAGCCGGGTCGTCCGGCAGGCTCGGCCATGCAGTGGGTTCCAGCCCTTGCGCGCGCAGCAGCCCCATCAGCAATTCGCGATTGCTGTTGTAGATCTGGCCCGGTGCCAACGGCAGGCCCGGTTCGACCAGTTCATCGCCGGTGGTAAACACCGCGACGGTGGGTCGCCGGAAAACCATCAGGTCGGCGATACCTAACGCGGCGATCAGGCTTAGGCGCGCGGGCGTCAGTACCTGTCCTGCTTGCAGCACCGTGTCGCCTGCCGCCACATCTTCGCCAGCCCGACGGATGTCGGCACCGGCATCAGGAACGACTTCCAGATCGATGGCGCCATCATGCTCGCGGACGTTTTCTTTGATAACAACGGTATCCGCGCCAGCGGGCAGTGGCGCGCCGGTAGTAATACGCGCGCATTCCCCCGCTCCGATACGCAGGCCTGTGTCGTAGCCAGCGAATTGTTCTCCGACGATACGCAGGCGGATCGAGCTATCCATCTGTGCATTCGTGCGCTGTATATCGGCGTGGCGGAGAGCGAATCCATCCATGCGACTGTTGTCGAACGGCGGCAGGGAGATCGGCGCCTGAATCGGCTCCGCCAGAATTCGTCCGTCAGCACGCTGGGTCGCGATCCGCTCGTGCGCCAGCCGCCATTCGTCGGCGACCCGCCGAACGATGGCCAGGGCTTCTTCGTAAGCGATGCGAGTGGGGAATTCGCTCATCGTCGCGATGGCTGCTGCGGCCGCGAAGCCGGCTATTTACCGCGCTTGACGTGACGGATCAAACGACGTTTCTTGGCCACCTGCTTCTCGGTCAAGACGTTCTTCTTGCCTTCGTAAGGGTTCACGCCTTCCTTGAAGATAAACCGCACTGGAGTGCCAACCAGCTTGAAACGCTTGCGGAAGAAATTCTCCAAATAGCGCTTATACGACTCCGGCAGTACTTTGAGCCGGGTACCGTGGACGATGAACGTCGGCGGATTGGTGCCGCCAGGATGCACGAAGCGCAGCTTGGAGACATGACCGCGAATGCTCGGCGGCGGGTTGGTTTCGTAGGCGATTTCCAGCGCTTTGTTGACCTCGCTGGTAACCAGTTCCTTAGTGGCCGATGCATGCGCGCGATGGACGGCGCGGAACAACTCGCGCAACCCGGAACCGTGCTTGGCCGAAATCCGCACGGCCTCGGCCCATTCCACGAAACTGAGCTTGCGCGACAACAGCGATTCAGCTTGTTCGCGCTGGTACGTGGTCAGTCCGTCCCATTTGTTGATGGCGACGACCAAGGCGCGACCGGCGTCCAGGATTGCTCCCAGCACGCTCGCATCCTGATCAGTGACGCCTTCGGTGGCATCCAGCAGCAGCACCGCGACTTGGCACTGCTCGATGGCCTGCAAGGTTTTGACGATCGAGAACTTCTCCACCGCCTCGTCCACTTTGGACTTGCGGCGCAAGCCAGCGGTATCGACCAACCGGTACTGGCGACCGTCACGCTCCATATCCACGGCGATGGAATCCCGCGTGGTGCCCGGGACTTCCGAAGCGATCATCCGCTCCTCGCCCAGCAGACGATTGACCAGGGTGGATTTTCCCACGTTGGGACGGCCGACAAAGGCAATACGCACGCGTGCGGGATCATCGTCCAGCACCTCGGCGTCGCCTTCTTCCGGCAGGCGCCCCAGCACCTCTTCCAACAGCTCATCGATACCCTGGCGATGTGCGGCGGAAACGGTGATGACATCGCTGAAACCATAACGCGCGAAGTCGGAGCGAGCGGTGGATTCCTCCAATCCGTCGATCTTATTGATCACCAGCATCGTAGGCCGCGCAGTCTTGCGCAGCCAGGCCAGTATCTCGTCGTCCAGCGATGAAGCGCCTTCGCGGCCGTCAACGATAAACAGCACCAGGTCGGCCTCTTCGGCGGCGGCGCGTGCCTGGCGCGCGGTGGCACCCGCCAGCCCTTCTTCCTGGCCTGCAATACCGCCGGTATCCACGACGGCAAAAGGCTGATCAGGATCGAGTCGGCAAACGCCGTAGTTGCGATCACGGGTGACGCCGGGCTCATCGTGCACAAGTGCATCGCGGCTGCGAGTCAGCGCATTGAATAGCGTCGATTTGCCGACGTTGGGACGGCCCACAAGGGCGACAAGGGGAAGCATGAAAGGTGCCGAAGACCGGAAACGAAATGGGGAGCGGAGCGGCAAGCCAGCAGCTCACCCGCCCCGGCGCGACCGCGAACGAGGGCGCCATGGTATCGGGAAAACGCCCGCACGTCGCGGCGCCAGCGGGCGCCGTACGGAAACTTCCCAGCTTTGGCAGCTGCGGCTGGTGACCCAGCCGGGCCTTATTCTTACTGGAAGCGGAACGCCGTCAGTTCACCATTGACGTTCTGGACAATCAGAACGCCGTCGGCGACCACCGGTTTGCCCCGCAGCGGCTTGCGGCCAGCGCGCTCGCGCGCCGCCAGTTCGCCGTTATCGAGCTTCAGCCAATGCACGTAGCCATCCAGGTCACCGACCACGGCGTAATCACCATGGATGCTGGGGCCAGTCAGCGAACGACGTGCCAGCGAGGGGTTGGACCACATAGGCGCGCCGCTGTACTTATCCAGCGCCCATACGGTGCCCGCGGGATCCGCCACGACCACGCTGCTGCTGGTGACACCCAGCCCGCCCACGCCGCCGTTTTCGCGCGCCCACAACGGCCTGCCGCTTGGGCCTTCCAACGCGACGGTTTCCTTCTTGAAACTGGTCGCAAACAACGTGGTGCCTTCCAGCACCGGTGCGCCGTCGACATCGGCCATGCGCTCCAGCTCGGTGCGCCCGCTGGGGACACCCACGGTCTGGTTCCAGATTTCGCGGCCATCGTTCACCGCCAGGGCCGACACCGTACCGTCATCGTTACCGACGAACAGGACGCCCGGGCCCAAGGTCAGCGATGCATTGCCGCGCACGGTCAGCGTGGGTGGTTCCTGATTATGGAACCACCGGCGCTCGCCATCGGCAGCGTCGAAAGCGGATACGCGGCCGTCGTTGCTGCGCACGAACACCAGGCCCTGGCCAATGGCCGGCGCGGTGATGACTTCGTTCGGCACCTTGGCGCGCCATTTTTCCGAGCCAGTGGCGGCATCGAGCGCTATCACCTGGCCTTCGAGGGTGCCGATGGCAACCAGTCCATCACCTACGCCCGGACCACCCGAAAGGCGTAGTTCTGGCTTTTTCTTTTCTTTCTCGGGCTCGTATTCCCAGACTTTTTTACCGGTCTGCAGATCGAAGACGCGCACGCCTCCTTCCACTGCGGCCGCATAGACCTTGCCGTCTTCGACCACGGGCGTCTGCTGCAGACCCAGCTTGTCCTCACCCTTGCCTGCATTGGCGCTCCACAGCTTGGACACCGTGACGCTTGGGGTGAAGTCCGCCAGCTCCGCCGGCTCCGTGGGCTTTTCGTTTTCCTTGTCTTTACCGCCAAACCAGCCCTTCACGGTGCTGCAGCCAGACAACACCAGCGCCAGTGCCGCGACAATGGCGATTCGCTTGAACATCGATTGCGGCCTCATCAGGTCGGCTCTCCAGACTTAGGAGGCGTACCGCCCGCGTCGGTAAGTTTCAGTTCCACCAGCCGGCGCTGCGGCGCCGCGACGTCCAGACCGGTCAAAGCCTTGGTATAGGCATCGCGCGCTTCCTCGCGCTTGCCCGCGGCTAGCAAAGCGTCGCCACGTACTTCCAGTCCAGCCGGATCGTCGGCTTGGCCCAGCAGCTTGAGTGCCTCATCCGACTTGCCGGCATCGGTCAGCAGGCGCGCAAGCCGCAGGTTGACCAAGGGACGCAGGGAAGCATCGGGGGTCAGTCCACGCAAGGTAACAATCGCCTCATCCCGTTGCCCGGCATCAACCTGGACTTTGGCCAACTGCAGCCCGGCCAGATCAGCGTAGACCTGGTCCCCGCTATCTTTCAGCTTGGCGACGGCGGCCTTGGTTTTGGCAGGGTCGGGCTTGGCGGGATCGCTGGACAGACTTTCGACCGCAGTTTGATACGCCAGGTGCGCCTGCTGGTTCTGCTTGGCCTGTTCCTTCTGCCACCACTGCCAGCCAAAAATAACCGCGAGGCCCAGGGCTACACCGCCGATAAGGCCGGCGCCGTTATTCCTGAGCCAAGTGCGGACGCGTTCGCTTTGTTCGTGTTCGTCGAGCAGATCGTCAATCGCCATGCGTACTCTTGCCCCGTCCAGCGGGGTCTTGGTATTTGGTTGGATAGACCCGTACGCGGATCAGTCTGCGACCGGCGCCAGGGAACCCTCAGAGGATACCGCAAAGCGCGCAACATTCGCTCGCTGAAACGGTGTTAGATCCACCGTACTACCTGCATGCTGAACCTCGACCGCAGCTGCATTGCCCAGCACGATCCGGCCTACTTGCCCTTTGGCGTAACTACGTTCATCGCCGGCCTTCAACAATGCCTGCTCAATGCTGGTTCCGTCGGGCGCAATGATCTGCACCCAGCTCTCGCCGCGGAAACGCAGGTTGAGAGACGGCACGGATGGACGTGAAATCGGCGGTGCCATGGAAGCCACGTAAGGCGCGGCGGGAAGAGTGGAACGCTCCCGTTCCTTAGGTGCCGCCTCACGGCTGGACGGCACGGATACCGGCGGCATTGCGTCAAGGGATGCAGTGGGAGCACCACCGTCGCCGTTACGCGATTGAATGGCCAGCCAAGCCGGAACGGCGAAGAAGCACAGAGTGATCACCACATAGATGGCGCGGCGTTGTGCGCTTTCCATGAGACGCTGAAACTTGGGCGTATAGCTGCGGCTGATCAGTTCGACCGGCTGCACCATGTCCAATTGCGCCCGTTCAAGATAAGGCTCCACGTCAACCTTCAGCAGTCGGGCGTAGCTGCGCAGCTGCCCGCGCACGAATACAGGCGCGCCCAGCTGCTGCCATTGCTCTCCTTCCAACGCCTGCAGCACCTTCACTGGCATCTTCAAGCGGCTGCCCACTTCCGACAAGCTGAGCCCCGCTTCTTCACGTGCCGCCCTCAGAAACGCTCCGCAGCCCCCAAATTGCTGCGTGTCCAACGAATTTGAATCCGTCATGGCCCTGCACTTCCCCCAAGATTAGCTTCGACCGCGTCGGGAAACTTCGCCCGTAACTGTTGAACATATCGGCTGGCAGCAGCCTTGTCGCCCAGCCTTTCTTCGATTTGTGATGCGAGTTTCAACACGCTGGGGCTGGCCTGTGCCACCGCCAGCCGTCTTTCTATGAAAGCCCTTGCCTCGAAAAAACGCTGATTTCGATATTCGTTTTCCGCCATTGCCCCCAATGCAAACGAATTTCGCGGGTCCAACGCCAGCGCCCGACGCAAGTCGCGCTCCGCCCGCTCATACTGGCCGGCCTTCGCGGCACAGCCCCCGGCATTGGCCAGGGCCGCAGCCGGGGTGGCATAGTTCGGATCGTTCAACGCCCGATCGAACCAGACCAGCGACTCGGCAGGATAGCCGTTGGCGCACAGCCATGCACCATAGTTGTTCTGCCGACCACCATCCAGCGGCGGAAGCTCGGCCGCACGCTTGTAGTGAACGCCCGCTTGCGGAGCGCGACCGCGCCGGTCTTCGATCACCGCCAGCAGCGTGGTCGCGTCGGCCGAATCCGGCTGAACTTTCAGCACCGCCTTCGCACTCTGTTCGGCCGCATCCAGATTGCCTGCCTGCAAATTCTGCATGGCCCGTCCCAATTGCTCTCGGGCCGCCATCCGCTGCTTGGTAGCGGGCGTATCGCTGACGTGATAATCCGGGGCGATCTGCTCGCCGTCCTTACGTTCCATCTTGGGCTTGACGAAGGTGAGCCGGCTGCAGGCGGTGGCCAGCAGCATTGGGATGATTAGGAGCAGCGCTACTTTATGCAGCCGCATCACTGATGCCCTGCGCCTCAAGCTGGCGCCGGAACTCGGCCTGGCGGCGGGTACGGTCCACCACCTGGCCCTTCAGCTGCCCGCACGCGGCATCGATATCGTCGCCGCGTGTGCGCCGGACCATCGTCAATACCTGCGCATCCAGCAATATCTTCTGGAAGGCGCGGATGTCGGTTTCAGTGGAGCGCTCGTAACGGGTCCCCGGGAACGGATTGAACGGAATCAGGTTGACCTTGCCCGCATCCTTGGATTGCACCGCATTGTCGAACTGGCGGATCAACCTGGCGAGCTGGCGCGCATGCTCGGGCTTGTCGTTGACGCCTTTCATCATCGTGTATTCGAAAGTGACCGAATCGCGTTTCTTGTTGTGGCGCACATAGCGCGCACAAGCCGCCATCAGTTCTTCGATGGGATATTTCTTGTTGAGCGGCACCAGCTCGGTACGCAACTCATCGTTGGGCGCATGCAGCGAAACCGCCAGCGAAACATCCGTCTCCACCGACAGCCGATCGATCATCGGCACCAGACCGGCAGTAGACAGCGTCACTCGCTTGCTGGCCAAGCCGTAGCCCAGGTCGTCGCGCATGATGTTCATCGCACGCACGACATTGTCGAAATTCATCAGTGGCTCGCCCATGCCCATCATCACCACGTTGGTGAGCTTGCGCTGCTGATGCGGCACGTTGCCCAGATGGCGCGCGGCGATCCACACTTGGCCGATGATCTCGGCAGCGGACAGGTTGCGATTGAAACCCTGCGTGGCAGTGGAGCAGAACTGGCAATTGAGCGCGCATCCCACTTGCGAGGAAACGCACAGCGTGCCGCGGTTCTTGTCCGGAATGTAGACCGTCTCGATGGCATTGCTGCCGCCATCCATGCCCAACAACCACTTGTGCGTGCCGTCATGGGACGGCTTGTCGAAATGGACGTTCAAAGCGACGACCTCGGCATGCGCTTGCAGCTTTGCGCGCAATGCCTTGCCGAGGTCGGTCATGGCGTCGAAATCAGTGACGTAGCGGTGATGGATCCACTTCATCACCTGATGGGCACGGTAGCGCTGTTCGCCGAGGGTCTCGGCGAAGAAGCGCTCCATGCCCTCGCGATCGAGGTCGAGCAAATTCTGTTTCTTGGCTGCGACTTCGTTCACGTCGATCACAGGTTCAGCGGGAAAAAACTTCGGTGCTGGCGAAGAAATAAGCAATTTCCTGAGCGGCCGTTTCCGGCGCATCGGAACCATGCACAGCATTGGCATCGATGCTGTCGGCAAAGTCGGCGCGGATGGTGCCCGGCGCTGCATCCTTCGGATTGGTCGCGCCCATCAGCTCGCGGTTCTTGAGGATGGCGCTCTCGCCTTCCAACACCTGGATAGCAACCGGACCGGAAATCATGAACTCGACCAGCGCGTTGAAGAACGGGCGCTCGCGGTGCACAGCGTAGAAACCTTCCGCCTCACGGCGAGACAGATGCTTCATCTTGGAGGCGACGATCTTCAGACCGGCCTTTTCGAAACGCGAATAGATCTCGCCGACGACGTTCTTGGCGACGGCATCAGGTTTGACGATTGACAGTGTGCGCTCCAGCGCCATGGGGATTTCTCCGTTGGGCGGGCCACTAAAGACCCAAGGTTAACATGAAAAAACCCGCGTCGAAACGCGGGCTTAGCCTAACAAGCGTAGCGGGATTCTAACGTATCTCGCACATGGTTTACATAACCTCTCCATAATAATGCTGCGTCGCAACATGACTTCGCCGAGGGATGAGCACAGAATCAAACAAGCGTTTGATTAACCGGAACTCCCATGGGCAATGCCACACACTTTTCCACCAAGGACCGCATCCTCGGTGCCGCCGAAGAATTGTTCGCCCAATACGGCTTTGCCGGCACCTCGCTGCGCCAGGTCACCAGCCGCGCCGATGTGAATATTGCCGCGGTCAACTACCACTTCGGCTCCAAGGAAAACCTGGTCAATGAGGTTTTCCGTCGCCGAATGGACGACATGACGGCGCAGCGCCTCACGCAGCTTAGAACCGCCCTGGAGCAGCACCCCGGTGAGCTGGAACCCATCCTGGCCGCTTTCGTGCAGCCGGCACTGGCACTGGCCCAGGACCGACACGGCGGTGGCGCCTTCGTGCGTGTCATTGCCCGCGCCTACGCCGAAAAGAACGACGGCCTGCGCCAGTTCCTGTCCGACCACTATGGCCATGTGCTACGTGAATTCGGCAAGGCGATTGCCGCCTGCGTACCGGGATTGAGTAAGGAAGAGCTGTACTGGCGGCTGGACTTCTTCTCCGGTGCCCTGACCTACGCCATGGCGGACTTCGGCCTGATCAAACGTCCCGCTGGCATCACCGAGGCGGCGCATCGTGAACGCGCCGCCCGCGAACTGATCCGTTTTGCCGAGGCCGGCCTGCGGGCCGACCACGTGAAGTAACCAACCAACACAAGGGTTCATCCAAATGTCCAACAAGTTGCTTGTACGCAAGGCGGCCGTCTTGGGCGCCGGGGTCATGGGTGCGCAGATCGCTGCTCACCTGACCAATGCGGGCGTCGACACGGTGCTGTTCGACCTGCCTGCGAAGGAAGGCCACCCGGACGGCGTAGTGCTGAAGGCGATCGCCAACCTGGCCAAGCTCAGCCCGGCTCCGCTGGGTTCCAAGGCTCTGGCCGATGCCATCACGCCGGCCAACTACGACACCGGGTTAGAGCAGTTGAAGGACTGCGACCTGATCATCGAGGCCATCGCTGAGCGGATGGATTGGAAACAGGACCTATACAAGAAAATCGCGCCCTTCGTGGCCGACCATGCCGTGCTGGCCAGCAACACCTCGGGCCTGGGCATCAATGCCCTGTCCGAAGTACTGCCGGAGCAGTTGCGTCACCGCTTCTGCGGTGTGCATTTCTTCAATCCGCCGCGCTACATGCACTTGGCCGAACTGATCCCCGCCAAGACTACCGATGCAGCCGTGTTGGAAGGTCTGGAAACCTTCCTGACCACCACATTGGGCAAAGGCGTGGTCTACGCCAAGGACACGCCGAACTTCATCGGCAATCGCATCGGTGTGTTCTCGATTCTGGCCACCATTCACCACACCGCCGAGAACGGCCTAGGCTTCGACGAAGTGGATGCTGTCACTGGTCCGTTGATCGGTCGGCCAAAATCCGCCACCTACCGCACGTCCGACGTGGTGGGCCTGGACACCATGGCTCACGTCATCAAGACCATGGCCGATACGCTGCCCAACGATCCTTGGCACGAGTATTTCGCCGCACCCAAATGGTTACAGGCGCTGATCGCCAAGGGCGCCCTGGGCCAGAAGACCGGCGCCGGCATCTTCCGGAAGGTCGGGAAAGACATCGTGGTGTTGGATATGGAGAAGCAGGACTACCGTCCCTCCGACCGTGCCGCCGCTCCGGAAATCATCGAGATTCTGAAGATCAAGAACCCGGCGGAGAAATTCGCCAAGCTGCGCGAAAGCCCGCATCCGCAGGCGAAGTTCCTGTGGGCGGTGTTCCGAGATCTGTTTCACTACAGCGCCTACCACTTGGCGGATATCGCAGATACCGCGCGTGATGTGGATCTGGCGATCCGCTGGGGCTATGGCTGGTCGCTGGGTCCGTTCGAAACTTGGCAGGCTGCCGGCTGGAAGCAGGTGGCGCAGTGGATTGCCGATGACATCGTCGCCGGCAAGGCGATGAGCAGCGCGCCGCTGCCGGATTGGGTGTTCGACGGTCGCGAAGGCGTGCACGCCGCGGAAGGCAGCTACAGCCCGATCAAGAATGCCAAGCTGCCCCGCTCCGCACTGCCGGTCTACCAGCGCCAGCGCTTCCCAGATCCGCTGCTGGGCGAGGCTTTTGCGCAGGGTGAAACCGTCTACGAGAACGACGGTGTCCGCATGTGGACCGACGGCGATGGCGTCGCCGTGGTCGGCTTCAAGACCAAGATGAACACCGTGTCCGACGCGGTGCTGGACGGCCTGCAAGCGGCCATCGGCAAAGCCGAGCAGGACTTCAAGGGACTGGTGATCTGGCAGCAGAAAGAGCCGTTCTCCGCCGGCGCCGATCTGGCCGGCGCGCTGGGCGCGCTGCAAGCCGGCAAGATCGCCGAGTTCGAAGCGATGGTGGCCAATTTCCAGGCAACCAGTCAGCGCATCAAGTATTCGCTGGTGCCCGTCATAGCAGCGGTACGCGGTTTGGCTTTGGGCGGAGGGTGCGAGTTCCAGATGCACAGCGCCAAGACGGTGGCTTCGCTGGAAAGCTACATCGGTCTGGTCGAGGCCGGCGTCGGCTTACTGCCTGCAGGTGGTGGTCTGAAGGAAATTGCGGTGCGCGCTTCGCAAGCCGCAGGCCCCGGCGGCGACGTGTTCGCCGAACTCAAGCGCACTTTCGAAACCGTCGCGATGGCCAAGGTGTCCACCTCCGCCTTCGAAGCGAAGGAATTGGGATTGCTGCGCACTACCGATCAGGTGGTCTTCAACGCCTACGAACAGCTGTACGTGGCGAAGCAGCAGGTGCTGTCGATGGCTGAAAGCGGTTATCGCCCGCCTCTGCCCGCCCGCCGCATCCAGGTGGCCGGCGATGTCGGCATCGCCACCTTCAAGATGATGCTGGTCAACATGCTGGAGGGCCGCTTCATCAGCGAGTACGACTACGAAATCGCCACCCGGATCGCCACGGTTATTTGTGGCGGCGAGATCGATCGCGGGTCGCTGGTGGACGAAGAATGGCTGCTGAAACTCGAACGCAAGCACTTCGTTGAACTGGCCCAGCAGGAAAAGACCCAGGCACGTATCGGTCACATGCTGAAGACGGGTAAGCCGTTGAGGAACTGATGACAGGAGAAGCGGGAACGGGGAACAGGGAATTGGGAATGACGATTTCCGCAGGCCTTTGGTTTCCGCGACTCCATCGAGATACCGAAACGAACAGCCGGAAGAATCTTGAACGCTTCGACGACAGTAGCGTCTCAATCCCCGTTCCCTGTTCCCCGTTCCCGCTTTCGAGATCAAACCAATGAGCAAACAAATCCAAGAAGCCTACATCGTCGCCGCCACGCGCACGCCGGTTGGCAAGGCGCCCAAAGGGGTTTTCCGCAACACCCGTCCCGACGACATGCTGGCGCATGTGCTGCGGGCCGTGATTGCGCAGGCACCCGGCATCGACGTGAATCGCATCGACGACGCCATCATCGGCTGCGCGATGCCTGAGGGCGAGCAAGGCATGAACGTGGCACGCATCGGCGTGCTGCTGGCAGGCCTGCCCAACACCATCGCGGCGCAAACTATCAACCGTTTCTGTTCCTCCGGCCTGCAGGCAGTCGCCCTGGCGGCGGACCAGATCCGCTTGGGCAATGCCGACCTGATGCTGGCTGGCGGTACCGAATCAATGTCGATGGTGCCGATGATGGGCAACAAGGTCGCGCTAAGCCCCAGCGTCTTCGCCAAGGACGAGAACATCGCCATCGCGTACGGCATGGGCATCACGGCAGAGAAAGTGGCCGAGGAATGGAAGATTTCGCGCGAAGATCAGGATGCCTTCGCCCTGGCTTCGCATCAGAAAGCCATCGCGGCCATACAAGCTGGCGAGTTCAAGAACGAGATTTCGCCGTACGAAGTCGTTTCGCACCTGCCCGATCTGGCCGGCAACACGATTCGTTTGAAGAAAGCATTGGTGGAGAACGATGAAGGTCCACGTCCGGATTCCTCTGCGGAGGGTTTGGCCAAGCTGCGCCCGGTGTTCCGCAATGGTCAGTTCGGCGGCAGCGTCACCGCCGGCAACAGTTCGCAGATGAGCGACGGCGCCGGTGCGGTGCTGCTGGCATCGGAACAAGCCATCAAGGATTACGGACTGACTCCTCTGGCCCGTTTCGTAAGTTTCTCGGTCGCTGGTGTTCGGCCGGAAGTGATGGGCATTGGCCCGATCGCGGCGATTCCCAAGGCGCTGAAACAAGCGGGGTTGACCAAGGACCAACTGGACTGGATCGAACTCAACGAAGCCTTCGCCGCACAGGCGTTGGCGGTGATCCGGGATTCCGGATTGGATCCGGCCAAGGTCAACCCGCTGGGCGGCGCCATCGCGCTGGGCCACCCATTAGGCGCTACCGGCGCGGTACGTACCGCCACCATCGTGCACGGCCTGCGCCGCCGCCAGCAGAAATACGGCATGGTGACGATGTGCATTGGTACCGGCATGGGTGCGGCGGGCATTTTCGAGGCGCTCTGAGTTCTTACCAGCAGTGAAGAAAGGGCAGCTCTGGCTGCCCTTTCTTTGCCTGAGTGAAGCCTGCCGATGGCAGGATTATCGACGTGTTGTTCCACATCGCCCTCGGCCTGAAGGCGCGATGGTTACGCCAACCGGGTACCGTTGGGTACCGGCCGCTCAATCGCTGTCACCACTACCCCTACTTCCGTAGAGAAGCCGGTCAATAGAAATTCAGAAACGAAAGGTCCTATCTGTTTGGGCGGGAAGTTGATCACACCGACGATCTGTCGGCCTGTAAGTTCGCCCGCAGAGTAAAGGTTGGTCACTTGCGCGCTGGATTTCCTGGTGCCATATGGCCCGAAATCCACCCACAGCTTCCAGGCAGGCTTGCGCGCTTCCGGAAATTCCTCCACCCGTACCACGGTACCGGCGCAGATCAGCACTTTCTCGAAATCGGCCCAGGTAATCGTGTCGTTCTCACTCATGCGTTTCGCTTTTCCATTCGGTCTTTCCAAGCATCCTTGAATTCCGCCCACCAATACTCCAACTGCGCGCCGACAAATCCCGCTGGCTTCAAAGCCGACACCAGCCCGTAATCGGAGAATTCCCGCCATCGCTCGCTGCCTTCGGCGATGGCCGCAGCCAGCACTTCACCCGCGAAGGTTGTTGGCGCCACGCCATGCCCACCGAACGCCTGCGCCAACCAAAGCCCATCGTCGATGCGCCCGATCTGCGGCATCTGGTGGCGCGCATAGCTCATCAATCCCGACCACGCATACTCGATGGTCGTACCTTCCATCTGCGGAAATACCTTCATCAGATCACGGTACAACAGACGCTTCACCGCCTGCGGCGATCGGTCCAGTATCGATATCCGGCCACCCCATAGAAGCCGCGTGTCGGGAAGCGGGCGATAGTAGTCAAAGGCAAAACGCGTGTCGTAGATGGCGGCGCCCGTCGTTAGGACATCCGACATCCGCTCAGCCAATGGCTCCGTCACCATCACGTAGGTGGCAATGGGCAGCACACCCGCATCGACACGACGCACCAGCCCGGCCAAGTAGCCGCCACAGGCCAATACCACCTTCCGCGCATGGACTTCGCCGCTTGGTGTACGGACGCACCAGGCGTTACCTTTCCGCTCCAACGCAATTGAGGGTGATTTTTCGAAGATAGAGACGCCCTGATCGACTGCGGCGCGTGCAACGCCGTGCGCATATTTCAGTGGATGGAAGTGAAAACCCTGAGCTTCGAATAGCGCATCGTGATAGCGCTCGCTGCGGACTTTTCCACGCAATTCGGCTTGCGGTAGCCATTGCCAATACGCGTCATAGTGCTCTGCTAGCAGACGCTGACGAGAGCGCAAAAGGCCGGAATCCTGAAACCAGTTCGCCCAGATCACACCGGCTTCGGTGACATCGCAATCGATGCGGTAGTGCTGGATGCGGCGACGGATAGTTTCCACGGCGTCACGGGTGCCGGCATACAGCGCCTTGGCCCGTTGCGGGCCAAGCTCCCGTAGCAACGCTTCCTCGCCACGCGAGAACCCAGCAAAGACGAATCCTCCATTGCGGCCAGACGCACCGAAACCCACGTCCTCGGATTCCAGTACCGTCACACTGGTCACGCCCCGCTCGGCGAGCCCCAATGCAGTATTCAGTCCGGCGAACCCACCACCTATGACGCATACGCTCGCCTCCCGCCTGCCTTGCAAGGAGGCATAAGCGGAAGAATCGACAACGGTGGCACGGTAATAATCGCGAGGTGGTGTCGGCATATCAACCAAGCGCTACGACGCATTGCGCAGCGCTTAGCCTACCGCAGGTGCCTACTTGTATCGCACCTACCCGGGCTCTTGGCGCCGTTGGGCTTTGCCGTTGTAGGAGCGGCCTCTGGCCGCGAGCTCTTCCTCGTAGGCCGCCTAGAAGCCGAAAGCTCGCGCCGAGACGGCGCTCCTACAGATCGCTCGATGATCTCTGCTGCCTGCGTAGCCTACTGGAGGTCCTGCACGCCCAGTTCGCTCAATGCATCCTGCATCATGGTGCGGGCCGCATCGCTCAGCTTTTCATGGTCCAGCGCGTAGCGGATCGTGGCCTCGATCAAGCCGATGTGGGTGCCGCAATCGAAGCGGGTGCCCTGGAAGCGATAGGCATGCACTTGCGACTCGGCCATCAACGTCGCGATGGCGTCGGTCAGCTGGATTTCGCCGCCGGCGCCCGGGGTGGTGCTTTCGAGCAGCGGGAAAATCCGCGAATCCAGCACGTAGCGCCCGACCACCGCGAGAGTGCTGGGGGCTACGTCGGGCTTGGGCTTTTCGACGATAGCGGTGATGCGCCCGGAGCGGCCACCGAATGGCTCCGTGGCCACGATGCCATAGCTACCGGTCTGATCGCGCGGCACGTCCTGCACGGCGATGATGCTGGCGCCGGAAGCTTCGGCGGCATCCGCCATCTGCGCCAGCGCGCCGGCACCCCCGCGGTTCCAGATCAGATCGTCCGGCAGCAATACCGCGAACGGTTCGTCGCCGACGATGGGCTTGGCGCAAAGCACCGCATGGCCTAAACCCAGCGCTTCGGCCTGGGTCACGAACACCGCGCGCACATGCGGCGGCAGCACATTGCGTACCAGCTCCAGTTGCTCGGTTTTGCCAGCCCTTTCGAGCTTCTGTTCCAGCTCATAGGCTTTGTCGAAATAGTCCGCCACCGAATGCTTGTAGCGATTGGTGACGAAGATCAAGGTGTCGCAACCTGCTTCTATCGCTTCATCGACGGCGTACTGGATCAGCGGCTTATCAATGATCGGCAGCATTTCCTTGGGAACCGTTTTGGTCGCCGGAAGGAATCGCGTACCCAACCCGGCTACCGGGAATACTGCCTTTCGTATGCGCTGCGTCATCGGGTCTTTCTGGCCTCACGAGCGGGGAAGACGACAATATTAGCCGACGCTCCGTTTGCATCTTCTTCACGGATGAGCGGTTTGAAGTCTGGCACGGCAACGCGCAGAACTTCTTGTAGTTCCGCGGTGTCATAGCGGACGAAGGCTCCCCGCAGGCGTTGTAGCGCTAATTCGATGAACTCGGGTGACACTTCGCGTGCTTCGGCCTGCATGATTTTCGAATGCGAGGTCGGGCGATAACGCTCGTCGACATGAAACAGGTTCTCGTGCAGCTTTTCACCAGGACGCAGACCGGTGTAGACGATTGCGATGTCCCGGCCCGGTTGCTTGCCCGCCAGCCGGATCATCTGTTCGGCGAGCAAGCGGATCGGCACCGGCTCGCCCATGTCCAAGGTATAGATGGAGGCATGAGCTGCCCCAGCAGCGGCCTGCAGAATCAGCTGGCTGGCTTCAGGAATCGTCATGAAGTAGCGAGTGACCTCCGGATCGGTCACCGTTACCGGCCCACCCTTGCGGATCTGTTCGCGGAATAGAGGCACCACGCTGCCGGCGGAGTCCAGCACATTGCCGAACCGCACGGTGACATAGCGCGTACTGGCACGTCCGTCATCCAGCGCTTGGCAGGTCATTTCGGCCAGCCTCTTGGTGGCGCCAAGCACATTGACCGGGTCTACAGCCTTGTCCGTGGAAATCAGTACGAAGGTAGCCACACCTGTTTCGCGGCACGCACGCGCCACCGTCTCGGTCGCCAGCACATTGTTGCCAATCGCCTCACGCAGGTGCTGCTCCAGCAGTGGCACCTGCTTGTACGCAGCCGCATGGAAGACCGCATCTGGCTCGGAAATCCTCAGCGCGTGTGCGATCACCGCGGGATCCCCGCAGTTGCCCAGCACGGGAAGAATTTCGAGATCAGGAAAAGCGCGCTGCAGATCGCCTTGGATCGTGATCAATGCCAGCTCATCGATTTCCAGCAATGCGATGCGCTGCGCACCGTGACGGGCGCACTGGCGGCAAAGCTCCGAACCGATCGAACCACCGGCACCCGTCACCAACACGGTACGCCCGCCCAACCACCCGCGTATCAGCTTCCAGTCCGGCATAACCGACTTGCGGCCAAGCAGATCCTCGATGGCCACTTCTTTGAGATCACCGGGCATTGACTGCCCTTCCAGCACATTCACCAGGCGAGGAACCATGCGGAACGGCAATCCCGTGCTTTCGCAGATGGCGACCACCCGCTGCATGGCTGGCGCATCCAACGAAGGCATGGCGATGACCAGCAACTTGGCGGCGGTTTCTCGGGCTATCGCCGCGGCGCTTTCCAGCCCGCCGAGAACCGGGACCCCCTGAAGCTTGGACCCGTGCAGCCTGACCGCATCATCCAGGAACGCCACGGGGTAGTAGATACCGGTGCGGCGCAACTCTCGAACCAGCGCTTCGCCCGCACGCCCCGCGCCCAGGATCAGTACGCGGGAGGCAGCCTCGTGCGAACGGTTGGCCTGATTGTCCTTCCATGCCCGGTAGACCAGGCGCGGCAGACCCAGAAAACCTATCAGCACGAAAGGATAAAGACCCAGCACCGCACGCGGCACCGACCCGAAGCGATTGTAGAAGAACAGGCCGGCGACCACGGCCAGCGAGCCGAGCGCCGAGGCCTTCAGCAAATTCCACAGGTCCGGCAGGCTCGCAAATCGCCAGAGACCACGATAAAGACCCATCCACCAGAACACCATTCCCTGGCCCAACAGGACAATGGCGACTTCGTTCGACCAAAGCGGGAAATCCGGTGACTCGGGCAGCATTGCATAACGCAGGCGATGCAGCACCTGCCAGCACAACCACACCATAACCAGGTCGTGACTAGCCACCGCCAAGCGCGGCAGCGCACTGGTGACCCGATCTCGCCACGAACTCATTACATCAATCTCCTTGGCATTGTTCCCGCACCATCCTGCGTAGGCCTGCTCTGAGCGTTAGCGTTACCAGGTAAGCAACGGACGTGACGATCATCGCCGTCGGCAGCGTAACATTAGACAACACCAACATTAACGCCAAAGTAACAAATGCGAACACGCCATAGATAACGGTTACATTTATGTGCCCGTATCGCCGGGAAAGGCGCTGATAGAGGTGTTCGACGTGCGGAGTCCACCAGCGCTGCCGGCGCAGAATGCGCGAAGTCAGTGTGAAACTCGCGTCCACAAGGAAAGCGCTCATCGGCAATAGCAACAGCGGCCAGCCAATGGACGAGACCGACAAACCGGCTGCCATCAGGCCCGCTAACGCGAACCCCAGCGCCCCACTGCCGACATCCCCCAGGAAGATGCGTGCTTTTGGGAAATTAAAAGGCAAAAACCCGCAGCACGCCGCTAGCAGGGCCGCCGCTAACCAGGACCAGGGCCCTGTCAATGCCAGAGTGAATGCGATGGCGGCGAAGGCGGCTTGGCTGGCCGCAAGGCCATCGATGCCGTCCATGAAGTTCCAGACATTGACCAGCACCATGACGAAGACTAGCGCGGCGGTGCCCTGCACCCAGCTCCCGGTGGTCCGGTAGGTCGCCGCTGCCAGGATCATTGCTGCTATCCCGTGCACGGCCAAGCGTAGCCAAGGGGACAGTGGACGGTGGTCGTCCCACCAGCCTATTCCCGCCGTCAGCAGCAACCCCGCTAGAAAGGCGGGCAGCATCAGTTCGCCGCCAGGAGCTCGCCACCAGAGGCAGGCTCCGGCCACCAGCAATACGACGACTATCGAAACTCCCCCGCCGCGCGGCGTTGCCACCTGATGGCTGCGCCGCTCGCCGGGCTGATCCAACAGATTGCTCCGTAGCGCATAGTGACGGGCCAGCCAGGTGACGGCCGCCGCGATCAGGAAGTGCAGCAGCAGCCAGAACATCACTTTCGGCATTACACCACCGCGTAATTCAATAGCGGCTTGATCGTGCCCCATTCCTTGCAACTGGGACATTGCCAATGATGAGTGCGGGCACCAAAACCACACCGGGAGCAGCGATAGCTCGGGTTGCGAACCAGCAACTGGTCGGTGATGTGCTTGAGGTCATGCAGCGTGGCTTCCGGATCGGCGCCTTCCGCTAGCGTCAAGTCGATCAATGCTGCTTCGCCGCGCACCGATGGTCGGTCCTTCAACTGTCGGGCCAGGTAAGCCCGCGCCGCTGCCACGCCGTCCTGACGTTCGACCAGCTTGGTCAAGGCGAGCACCGGAGCGATGCCACGGTAGTGCTCGCACATTTCCGACAGGAACGCCCGAGCACCGGAAAGGTCACCCACATGTTCGTAATTTGCGAGCAGGCCAGGTAGCACTTCCGGCAGATAATCCGGGTCGTGACGGGCAGCGCGTTCGAAAGCACGAATGGCCGCATCGTGATTACCCGCATCGGACTCAAGACGGCCCTCCAATATGCCGGCCCGCACGCAACCCGCGTCCGCCTGATACGCCCTGGCAATGGCTTTGCGCGCGCTATCCACCTGGTTGGCGGCGCGATGTCGCTCGGCTAACTCGCACTCGAACTGCGCCACCAGCTTGCCCATCGGCTCTCCGGTGACTTCCTCATAGCGAAGCGCGTTGTCGATGGCTTTTTCCCAATCGCGCTCGGCTTGATAGATGCCGATCAGGTGCTTCAAAGCCTGGGGCGCGCGCTGATCGATTCTGGCCAAATCGCTGAAAACCGTCTCCGCACGATCCAGCAACCCGGAGCGCATATAGTCCTCACCCAGCGCCAGCAATGCCTGCACCTTCTGCTGGTCGCTCAGGTCCGGCCGTTGCACCAAGCCCTGGTGAAGACGAATCGCCCGGTCCACTTCTCCACGACGGCGGAACAGGTGCCCCAGCGCCACCTGGGTTTCAAAGGTTTCCTTGTCCAGTTCGGCGATGTGCAGAAAGAGTTCGATCGCCTTATCCGGCTGCTCGTTGAGCAGATAATTCAGACCACGGAAGTAGGTGCTCGATAATCGGCTGACCTGAGTATCGCCATGACGTTGCCCGCCCCGTCGTCCTATCACCCACCCGCTCAGCGCTGCCAGCGGAAGAAACAGAAAGAACCAAAACCATTCGGTGACGAACGCCATTGTTTAGCCGCCTGCGGGAGGAGTGGAAGCCGGAGCGGACGATTGGCTTTTGGCTGCTTTGCGGAGCTTGGCGTACAGCGGCAGCACCAAGGTCGCGAAAATAATTGATCCGCCAACAACCACACCGGTCAGTAGCGAGAGAATGATGGCGTTGCCCGGAGTGGTCGACCACTGGAAGAAGACCAGATCCAGCGTAATAGCCGGACTGTCGTTGAGAAACCCGATGATCAGACCGGCGACCAGAAAAACCAGCGCGACGATCAAACGAAAGATATTCATCAGGCAGCTCCTTGCGATCGGGTGCCTAGCTTAGCCGAGACGCTCTCCGCCGAACATGGCGGCGGCAGCTCTGGAGAGGTGCTCTACTCGCCGTTCTCTTCAATTGGCGTGACGCTGCTGACGCGTTCGCGCAGTTCCTTACCCGGTTTGAAATGCGGAACATGCTTGGCTGGCAATGCAACCGACTCGCCCGTCTTGGGATTACGTCCCAAACGCGGCGGTCGATAGTGCAGCGAAAAACTACCGAATCCGCGGATCTCGATGCGATCGCCCTGCGCCAGCGCTCCACCCATCATCTCCAGCAGCGCCTTGACGGCGAGATCGACGTCTTCAGCCTTCAGGTGAGGTTGGCGGCGGGCCAGGATTTCGATGAGTTCGGATTTGGTCATCGCTTACGGCATCGGGCGGGTACACCCACGACCAGCCCGGGAAAACCCGGGCCGGCGGGGATTTGACTTGCTTGGACTTGCTATTGGCTTACTCGGACTTGTTGCCGTCCAGCTGGGCGCGCAGCAACGCGCCGAGCTGGGTGGTGCCACCCGAAGCGGACTGGTATTCCTCCAGCACTTCGCGCATCTCGGCGTCGTCCTTGGCCTTGATCGACAGTTGCAGCGTACGGCCCTTGCGGTCCATGCCGATGAACTTGGCTTCGACCTTGTCGCCCACCTTCAGGTGCTGGCTGGCGTCATCCACGCGCTCGTTGGCGACATCGCGGGCCGACACATAGCCTTCAATGCCGTCGCCCAGTTCGATCGTCGCGCCCTTGGCGTCGACTTCCTTCACCACGCCTTCGACCTTCGAGCCCTTCGGATGGGTAGCCATGTACTGGCCAAACGGATCCTGCTCCAGCTGCTTGACGCCCAGGCTGATGCGCTCGCGTTCCGGATCGACGGCCAACACCACGGCTTCCAGCGTGTCGCCCTTCTTGAAGTTGCGAGCGATGTCCTCGCCGGTGGAGTTCCAGCTGATGTCGGACAAGTGGATCAGGCCATCAATGCCGCCGTCCAGGCCGATGAAGATGCCGAAGTCGGTGATCGACTTGATCTGGCCGGAAACCTTGTCGCCCTTCTTATGGATCGCGGCGAAGGTTTCCCACGGATTGGCGGCAACCTGCTTCATGCCCAGCGAGATGCGGCGACGCTCTTCGTCCACGTCCAGCACCATCACTTCGACGTCATCGCCAACCTGCACCACCTTGGACGGATTGACGTTCTTGTTGGTCCAGTCCATCTCGGAAACGTGCACCAGGCCTTCGACGCCCGGCTCGATCTCGACGAACGCGCCGTAATCGGTAACGTTGGAGACCTTGCCGAACACGCGGCTGTTGGCCGGGTAGCGGCGTGCGATGTTGTCCCACGGATCCTCGCCCAGCTGCTTCAGGCCCAGGCTGACGCGGTTACGCTCGCGGTCGTACTTCAGCACGCGGACGTCCAGTTCCTGGCCGACTTCCACGACTTCGGACGGATGGCGCACGCGCTTCCAGGCCATGTCGGTGATGTGAAGCAGACCATCGATGCCGCCCAGGTCGACGAACGCACCGTAATCGGTGAGGTTCTTGACCACACCCTTCAGCACCACGCCTTCCTGCAGCTTGTCCATCAACTGCTCGCGCTCTTCCGAATGCTCGCTCTCGACCACCGCACGGCGGGAGACGACCACGTTGTTGCGCTTGCGGTCCAGCTTGATGAGCTTGAATTCCAGCTCCTTGCCTTCCAGGTAGCCCGGGTCGCGCACAGGGCGCACGTCGACCAGCGAGCCCGGCAGGAATGCGCGGACGTCCTTGATGTCGACGGTGAAACCACCCTTGACCTTGCCGCTGATGCGGCCGGTGATGGTTTCGTTCTTTTCCAGGGCTTCTTCCAGCTCGTCCCATACCATGGCGCGCTTTGCTTTCTCGCGCGAGAGGACGGTTTCGCCGAAGCCGTTTTCGAGCGAGTCGAGCGCGACTTTCACTTCGTCGCCCACGCCCACGTCGATTTCGCCGGCGTCGTTACGGAACTGTTCGATCGGCACGATGCCTTCAGACTTCAGGCCGGCATTGATCACCACCACGTCATTGCGGACTTCCACAACGATGCCCGTGACGATAGCGCCCGGCTTCAGCTTGGCCAGATGGGTCTGGCTCTGTTCAAACAGTTCTGCGAATGATTCGGTCATTGATTGATTACTCGGTTGGACACACGGACAGGCGTGCACCGCATCGGCGCTCCCCCTGTCCACCCTTTCGGTACTAAGTACCGTGTGTTGATGTGGATTAACCGGCGCTGCTGAAATTGCAGCGTTCCGGGACGGTTTCTGCCAAGAAATATTCCCTGCGCTGGCTGGAAACCTTTTTCTTTCATTACCTTTCCAAATCGGAAAAGAACTCAGAGCAGCCGCAGGAAGCCGCGGCTAGGATTTCACTATGGCCAGAACACGCTCGACGACTTCATCGATGGACAAACCGGTGGTGTCGATGAGCACGGCATCTTCGGCCGGGCGCAACGGCGCCACCGTGCGTTGTGCATCTCGGGCGTCGCGGGCGAGAATCTCGCGTAGCAGACCGTCTAAGGTAACGGAAACCCCCTTGTCTTTCAACTGCTTATAGCGCCTTTCCGCTCGCTCCTCGGCGCTGGCGGTCAGAAACACCTTGTATGGCGCGTCCGGGAAGATGACCGTGCCCATATCCCGGCCATCGGCTACCAACCCTGGCGCCTGGCGAAAGGCCCGCTGGCGCTCCTTCAGCGCCGAGCGCACCTCGGGAAAAGCAGCGATAGCCGATGCCACCGCACCGGTGGTTTCCAGGCGCAACTCCTCGGTTGCGTCCACACCGTTGACCAGCACCCGCAGCCCCTGTTCCGTTTCGCGGAAATCGACCCTGGTATCGAAGGTGCACCGCACCAATGCCGCGGCGTCGGAGATGTCCAGGTCCGACCAACTTGCCGCCACCCCCACTGCCCGGTATAGCGCCCCTGAATCCAGGTAGCACCAGCCCAGGCGGTTGGCGGCAATCCGGCTGACGGTGCCCTTGCCTGCGCCGGACGGGCCATCGATGGTCAGCACGGGAATGGTGTCTGGCATGGTCGTTCCTGTATTTTTCGCCCATTATGCCGTCGGTTTGCAGCCGGCCAGCGGCCGTGGAACCGATCCGGCACGAAAAGCTGACGCAACCACTTGATCTACAGACGGAAAGGCCGCTAGAATAGCCGGCTTAGTTTCGCCCCTATTTATTTTTACGCCGAGGTTTATGTCATGAAGGTCCTGTCCTCCCTGAAGTCGGCGAAGGCCCGTCACCGCGACTGCAAGGTGGTCCGCCGCCGCGGCAAGGTCTTCGTGATTTGCAAGTCGAATCCGCGTTTCAAAGCGCGCCAGCGCTGAAACACATAGGCACGCCCAAGGCGCGCCAGCGTCTGAAACAGACGGCAAGCCCCAAAGCGCCATTGCGCTGAACGGTACGCCACTGCAGGCTGCAGAAAGACCGCCTCCGGGCGGTTTTTCTTTGCCCGTACAGCGGGGGTCCGGGTCTCCGGACACGTAGCGACGCGCCCGCCGTCACGATTGCCGCAATACATTGCCGCGCGGCGGTTTTTTGTTGAAAGGCTTTTGTTATAAAGAGCGGGTCTTCTGGGGAACCACCTTTATGAATCGTCGTGCATTAGCTCTTCCATTGATCCTCTTGCTGGGCCTGACCGGCACAGCCGCCGCCGATACCCTGCTCATCGAGCGCGCCCAGGAAAAACCCGCCGAAGTCATCCCCGTCCGCGGCCAGACCGCGCAACAGGTCGAAGCACGTTTCGGCGCTCCCCAACAGAAGCTCGAGCCCCGTGGTGGACAGAAACGCCAATGGCCGACGATCCACCGTTGGGTTTACCCTGCTTACACCGTCTACTTCGAAAAGAACCGCGTCATCGACGTGGTCGCCAACCAGGCCGGGCCCGAGGAAATCGGGCCCAAACCGCCGATAAGATGATGCACGCCGCTCCTGGGAGCGCGTGCGCCAACCGCATGGACTCCACTGAATGACCGACGTTTTTCGCTTTCCTGCGGAATGGGAACCCCAGTCCGCCATCCTGATCGCATGGCCGCACGCCGACACCGACTGGTCCGAACGTCTCGGCGCGGTCGAAGACACCTACGTTGCACTGGTGGCGGCCATTACCCGCTTCCAGGACGTGGTGATCTGCGTTGCGGATGACGACCTGCAGACCTATGCGGAAGCCCGTCTGCGTTCGGCCCGGGTGGATATGACACGGGTGCGCTTCGTTACCGCCGAGTACGACGACACCTGGCTGCGCGACACAGGCCCGATCACCCTGCGCGAAAACGACCATTTCAAACTGTTGGATTTCCGCTTCACCGGTTGGGGCGGCAAGTTCGAAGCCAGCCGGGACGACCAATTGGTCGGCGAGCTGTCGGGTATGCAGCTGTTCCACAACTACTTCGTGCAAAGCATTAACTTTGCGCTGGAAGGTGGTGCTATTGAAACCGATGGTGATGGCACGCTGCTGACCACTTGGCGCTGCCTGCACGAACGCCACCCCGACGTCCCCCGCGAACAGATCACCTCACAGCTCGGCGGATGGCTGCATCAAGACCGAGTGCTCTGGTTGGATCACGGCTACCTGGAAGGCGACGATACCGACGCCCACATCGATACCCTGGCGAGGTTCGCACCGGATAACGCCATCGTGTTCCAAGCCTGCGACGACTCTACGGATTCCCATTACGACGAATTGCGAGCCATGGCCGAGGAGATCGCCGCGCTACGCACACGTGAGGGCGAACCGTACCGCTTGTTCCCGCTGCCGTGGGCCAAGCCAGTGCTGGACGAAGGTCGGCGCCTTGCTGCTTCCTACGCCAATTTCCTGATCATCAACGGCGCGGTACTGATGCCCGCTTACGGGGATGAGGCGGACGGCAAAGCCGCTGAGGTATTGGCGGCGGCCTACCCTGGCCGCGAAATCGTTCAAGTGCCCTGCCGCTCGTTGATCTGGCAGAACGGCAGTCTGCACTGCATCACCATGCAGTTGCCGAAGGGCCTGGTGCCGTAGAACGGCGCCAGCTTGCAGCTACCGGGTGCGGCTGACGCCCCGGACTGGCCGGCGGGACTTTACAGCTCCCCTCACCATGACTTTAGTTGGGGGCGGAACAAACGCTTCATTCACACACTCTCACCACCAAATAGCCGATAACCGACAGTCCCGCCGCCTCTGGAGACTGCCGTGTACACACGCCGCACGTTCTTGACCTCGAGTGCCCTCGCCGCCGCAGGCGTCACCCTCGCCGCCTGCCGAGATTCCGCTCAAGCGCAGGCCGATGGCGGAGGACAAATCACTGCCGCGAAACCGGCGAAGCCTCTGCCTGGACCGCTGAATACTCGCGCCATTCCCAGCTCCGGCGAACGAATTCCAGTGATCGGCATGGGCACCTCCGGCAGTTTTGAGGTTGGCGATTCCAAGGACGAGCGAGACCCGTTACGCGAGGTGCTGAAACGTTTCTTCGCTGCGGGCGCCACTGTCATCGACACCGCACCGACTTATGGCACCGCCGAGGACGTTCTGGGGCCACTACTGGCCGAGCAGAAGCTGACCGAAAAGGCGTGGCTGGCGACCAAGCTCTCCGGCGTCAATGGACGTGATGAGGGCATGGCGCAATTCGAAGACAGCCTGCGCCGGCTGAAGACCGACAAAGTGGAACTGTTGCAGGTCCACAACCTGGGCGACCTGAAGACACAACTGGCGTTGGCACGCGAACTGAAAGCGCAGGGCCGGGTACGTTATGTCGGCGTCACCCATTATCAGGAACGCGCGCACGAAGAACTGGTCGGTGTGATGCAAGCCGAAAAACTGGACTTCGTGCAGATCAACTATTCGGTCGTATCACGCGGCGCGGAGAAGCGACTGTTGCCGCTGGCGCAGGATCGCGGTGTCGCGGTGATGATCAATCGCGCCTTCGAGGACGGCAAGCTGTTCGCCCAAGTCAAAGACAAGCCATTGCCCGCAGCCGTGGCCAGTGCCGGCGTCGGCTCCTGGGCGCAGGCTTTCCTCAAATTTGCGCTCAGTCATCCGGCAGTGACGGTGGTGATCCCCGCGACCGGCAAGCCGGACCGGCAAAGCGACAATCTGATGGCAGGCGTTGGACCGGACCTGACAGAGGAACAACGGCAGGCGCTGATCGCGGCATTGGGCTGACTTGAGCCAATGAGCGAACGCCGCACCCACCCGCTGCTGCGCGGTATCGCGCGATTGTTCGACGTCGAACCGCGCGAAGCGCCAGCGGTGCTGGCTGGCTTGGCGATGTTCTTCCTGCTGTTCACCGGCTACTTCATGCTGCGGCCGATACGCGAAACCATGGGCGTGGCCGGCGGCGTCGACAATCTGCAGTGGTTGTTCACTGGCACGTTCATCGCGACGCTGCTGGTACTGCCACCATTCGGCTGGCTGGTGTCGAAGGTGTCGAGGCGGCGAATCGTGCCGTGGGTGTTCGGCTTCGTGGTCGCCAGCCTGCTCGGGTTCGGCTTGGCGATGCTGTGGCAGCCGGACCAAGTGTGGACTGCGCGAGCGTTCTACATCTGGGTATCGGTCATCAATCTGCTGATGATATCGCTGGCCTGGAGCGTGCTGGCGGATGTGTTCGCCAGTACCGAAGCAAAGCGTCTGTTCGCGCTGATAGCGGGCGGTGCCAGTCTGGGCGGATTGATCGGCCCGTTGCTGACAGCGCTGCTGGTCCAACCGCTGGGACACGGCGGCCTGATGATCGTATCCGCGCTGCTGATCACCGCCAGTGCGACGACCGCCACCTGGGTGCACCGGTGGCGCGACCGCCATCCGCTGCCCGCTGGCACGAGCACCGCGGAACAGCGCCGTCAGCCGCTAGGAGGCAATCCCTTCGCCGGCGCCATCAATGTGTTCCGTTCACCCTACCTTTTGTGCATAGCGGTGTTCGTGGTGCTGTTGGCCACCGTGACCACCTTCTTGTACTTCGAGCAAGCCCGGCTGGTCGACGCGCTGTTTCCGGACAAGGCGCGGCAGACGCAGGTATTCGGCTTGATCGACACCGTGGTGCAGGCATTGGCCATTCTCAGCCAACTGTTCATCACCGGACGCATCGCGCAGCGCCTGGGCGTGGGCGTGCTGCTGGTGGCGGTGCCATTGGTGATGGCAGTGGGCTTCGTGTGGCTGGCGCTGGCACCCACCTTCGCGGTGTTCGTGGTGGTAATGGTGGTGCGGCGCGCCGGCGAATACGCATTCGTCCGGCCAGGGCGCGAAATGCTCTACACGGTCGTCGCGCCCGAAGCCAAGTACAAGGCCAAGAACTTCATCGATACGGTGGTTTATCGCGGCGGCGATGCGATCAGCGCGTGGGTCAAGCGCGGTTTGGACCTGGTCGCCGAACAACCGGCGGTGGCGATGCTGATCGGTGCGGGCATAGCGCTGGCATGGGCTTGCACGGGCAGCGTATTGGGGCGGCGGCAGCGTGAAAAGGAGGCCGCCGCTACCTCGTCGTAACCCGGCGTTTACCCCCCTGTTCACGCCCCGGGAAGCCTGCGCCAAGCTATCCGCGGTACCATTCGGGCTCCCCGAATCTCCCCTTCGCCATGCGCCGCACGACTCTGCCCGTTGCCCTGATCCAGGAAAAAAACCACGGTGACGCCGACGCCAACCTCAGCGTCATCGAAACCCGCGTGGCCGAAGCTGCCAAGCGCGGCGCACAGTTGGTGTTGCTGCAGGAATTGCACAACGGTCCTTATTTCTGCCAGCACGAAGCCGTGTGCGAATTCGACCTGGCGGAGCCTATTCCCGGCCCCAGCACCGAACGTCTCGGCAAGCTGGCCAAACAGCATGGCGTGGTACTGGTCAGCTCGTTGTTCGAGCGCCGTGCTGCCGGGCTGTACCACAACACCGCCGTGGTCTTCGAAAAAGACGGCAGCATTGCCGGCAAGTACCGCAAGATGCACATTCCCGACGATCCGGGCTTCTACGAAAAGTTCTACTTCACGCCGGGCGACATCGGCTTCACGCCTATCGATACTTCGGTTGGCCGCCTGGGTGTGCTGGTCTGCTGGGATCAGTGGTATCCGGAAGCGGCACGGCTGATGGCGCTGGCCGGAGCGGAGCTGCTGCTCTACCCCACCGCGATCGGCTGGGATCCGGATGACGCGCAGGACGAAAAGAACCGCCAGCGCGACGCATGGATCCTCAGCCACCGGGGCCACGCCGTCGCCAATGGGCTGCCTGTGCTCAGCTGCAATCGCGTCGGCCATGAAGCCTCCCCATTGGGCGCTTCCGGCATCCAGTTCTGGGGCAATAGCCATGTATTGGGACCGCAAGGCGAGTTCGTGGCCGAAGCTGGCGGCGAGCCGGAAATCCTCAGCGCGGAAATCGATCTGGCACGCAGCGAGCATGTGCGCCGCATTTGGCCGTTCCTGCGCGACCGCCGCATCGACGCATACGGCGATCTGTTGAAGCGCTACATCGACTGAGAGTCCATCACTTGAGCCTGCTGATCCGCGACGCCACCGCCGCCGACGTCTCCGCCATTACCGCGCTATACGCCGACGAAGTGCGCGAACGCGTCGCCACCTACGAATACGACGCACCCAACGAACAGGAAATGGCTCGCCGCATGCGCGACATCCAAGGCGCCGGTTATCCGTATGTGGTCGCGGAACTGGATGGCGCTTTCGCCGGCTACGCCTACGCCAGCAGCTACCGCGGACGTATCGGGTATCGCTGGACAGTGGAAGACACCGTGTACCTGCGCCCTGAATTCCATGGCCGCGGTATCGGCAAAGCCTTGCTGGCAAAACTGATCGATCTTTGCGAGGCCCAGGGTTTTCGGCAGATGGTGGCGGTGATCGGCGAACCGGGCAATGGTGCCTCTGTGGCGTTGCACGAGCGTTTGGGCTTCCGCACGGTCGGCATATTCCAGGGATTGGGCCGCAAGCATGGCCGATGGCTCGATACTGTGCAGATGCAGCGGCCGCTGGGCTCGGGCGATCGGGATGCTCCCGCTGGCGAAGACTGTTGATCTGCTTTCGCCTGAAGCCAATTTCCCTCTCTCATTTTCCCGCTATCCAATCTTCCGATGGTGGCCGACGCCGCCTCCATACCCCACGACGTTTCCAGGCTTGAACGAATGAACGACTCCTCTCCCCAGCCCACTACGCCGCATTCGCTCGAAGGCCAGCCATGGCAGGTCGTCGAACGCGACGGCGTGCGCTTCACCCTGCTGGGCACCGCTCACGTCTCCCGCAGCAGCGTGGACGCCGTGCGCGCGTCCATTGCCAGCGGCGAGTACGACAGCGTGGCGATCGAACTGGACGCGGGGCGCCTGCAGTCGCTGACCGATCCGGACGCACTCGCCAAGCTGGATCTGATTAAGGTACTGCGCGAAGGGAAAACCCATCTGTTCGCAGCCAACCTGGCTTTGGCCGCGTATCAGCGGCGGCTGGCCGAACAGCTGGATGTGGAACCCGGCGCGGAGTTGAAGGCCGGCGCGCTCGACGCGAAAGAACGTGGACTGCCGCTGCATCTGATCGACCGCGAAGTCGGCCTTACCTTCAAGCGCGCCCTGCACCGCCTGAGCTGGTGGGGCCGCGCCAAGATCAGTGCCGGCATCATGGCGGCGATGTTCGTCGACGAGGAAGTGGGCGACGAAGAGATCGAAAAGCTCAAGCAAGGCGACATGCTGGAATCCAGCTTTGGCGAATTTGCGGCGGACAACCCGGTGCTCTACAACACCATCATTGCCGAACGCGACCGCTACATGGCGTCGCGCCTGCGCCAGGTAGCGCAGGAGAAACCACGACACGACGATGATCGGCCCTATGAAGTTCTAGCCGTGGTCGGCGCCGGCCATTTGCCCGGGCTAGCCAAACATCTGCGCGAAGACAGTGCGCCACCGGCCGACCTCCTGGCGGAGCTGGAACATGTTCACCAGAAGAGCGGATTCCCCTGGTTCACCGTCGTACTGGCCGCATTCGTGCTCGGCGGCTTTGCCTGGGGTTTTTGGCAAGGCGGCGTGGATGTCGGTTCAGACCTGATCGTGCAATGGGTATTGGCGACCGGGCTGTTGGGCGCACTCGGTTGCGCCATTGCCGGCGGTCACCCGCTGAGTATCCTCGCGGCGTTTATTTCATCACCGCTGACACCGCTGCATCCGGCATTGGCATCGGGTACCGTCAGCGCCCTGGTGGAAGCGACCTTGCGTAAACCCACCTACGCCGACTTCCTGGCGCTGCGCGACGACGTGCAGACGCTGCGCGGCTGGTGGAGGAACCGGGTAGCACGCATCTTGCTGAACTTCTTCCTGACCAGCCTGGGCACCGCCATCGGTGTGTGGACCGGCGGTTTGCGGATGCTCGGCAAGATCATCGGCTGATCCCGATTTCGCGACCGTACTTCTCAAAGCCTTAGACACGGATCAACGCAGATAAACACGGATGAAAAGCGTTCAAAGGCTCTATCCGCTTGTTTCTGCGTTAACCGTGTCTAGCAGCTCATCGGCTGACCCCCAACTTCGCGCTTCCCTGTAACAGCGACGTGTATCGCGACCGCGCCTTCTTAAGCTTTAGACACGGATCAACGCAGACCAACACCGATGAAAGCGTTCAAACGCTTTATCAGTTTGTTTCTGCGTTAATCCGTGTCAAAAAGCTTCTGGCTTCCGAGTGCCTGCCAATCATTCCGTATGAATCGCCGCGACGGCCGCGGCAGGCGCGCCGCTACCCTTGCGGGTGCGGGCACGCTTGATCAGCCGCACGGTGCCGGTACGCAGATCATCGAGGATCGCGTAGATGGTCGGCAGGAACAGCAGACTGACCACCGTAGAGAACGCCAGGCCGCCGGCGATCGCACGCGCCATCGGGTAGTACGGCGGGCCATCGCCACCCATCTGGGTATTTCCCCACGCAATCGGGATCATCGCCAGGATCGCGGTGCCCATGGTCATCAGGATGGGACGCAGCCGCTCCCGGCTGCCCTCGACCAAAGCGTCCGTCCGCGATTTTCCGCGTCGGCGTAGATTGTTGATGTGCTCGATCATCACGATGCCGTTGTTCACCACCACGCCCATTAGCACCAAAATGCCGATGAACGCCATGATGTTGAACTCGGTGCCGGTCAACCAGAACAACCAGAACACACCGAACACCGAGAACAGCACGCCACTCATGATTGCTGCCGGGAACAGCAGCGATTCGAACACCGCCGCCATCACGATGTAGATCAACAACAACGCGATCACCAGGTTGGTCATCATCTGCGCGCCGGCCTCATCCTCTTCCTGGAATGCGCCGCCGTCGAAGGAATAGCTGTAGCCCGCCGGGAAGACCGCACCCTTCAGCGCCTCCTCCATCGCCTTGCGCGCTTCGGGCACGGTGACCTTGTCGCCCAGATTGGCCTGCACGGTCAGCGTCGTCTGGCGATTGGTGCGCTGAATCTGCGTCGAGGCCGGGCTCACGTTCACGTCCACCATGCTGAGCAACGGCACGGTGCGTCCATCCGCGGCCCGCACCATGAACGCGTCCAGGTCTTCGATGCCATAGCTCTCAGCGCCGGAAAAACGCACCCACACCGGCACTTCGTTCTCGCCGCGCCGGAATTCGCGCAAAGGCGCGCCACGCAGTGCCACGCCGACGAACTCCGCCACTTGCTGAGCGCTGAAGCCGAACGACGCCGCGCGTTCGCGGTCGACCCGCACCGACAGCTCACTGTTCTGATCGCCCGCGTCCACACGCACATCACGCAGTTCCTTGCGCTTGCCCAGCATCGGCACGATCTCACGCGCGATCTCCGCCAGTGTTTCCGTGGAATCGCCGACCAGTTGCACCTGCACCTTCTCGCCCGGTTGTCCTCCACCGCCCGGACCACCGCCGCCATCGCCTATGCCAATGGTGGCGCGCGCGGACTTGGGCAACGCCTTGCGAATCTCTTCGACGATCTTCTTGGTGTCGTCGATTTCGTTGACGTTGAACTTGACGCGGGTACCGGCGTTGCCGCCCTCGCTATACCAGGAATAGATCTGCTCGATACTGAAGCGTTTGCGGTTGGCGTCCAGGAATTGCTCGACTTTCAGCACTTCGTCGGAAACCTGGCCCAGGCTGTAGGAACCATTCCACTGGTAGAAGATATTGGTTTCGGTGCCGTCATCACCACCGAACATGTTCTTCTTCGTTAGCATCATCGGCACGATGCTGACCGCGATGATGAGCAAGATACCCAGCACGCTCCAGCCACGGTGATCCAACGTCCAGCGCAGCATGCGGGCATAGCGTGTCTGCATGCGTGGAATGATGCCGGTATGGTTTCCGACAGCGGGTGGCGTTTTCATGCGCGCCGACAACATCGGAATCAGGCTGATCGCCACCAACCATGACGCCAACAGCGAAACCGAAATGGTAATGGCGATCTGCGACAGATAGATGCTCAGGAAGTTGCGCTCGCCGAACAGGTTGGGCACAAACACGATGCAGTGGCACAAGGTACCGGCGGACAACGCGATGGCCACATGACGGGTACCCAGGATCGAAGCCAGCCGCGGCTGGTCCGGCATACGCTCGCGTTCCTGGTAGATGCTTTCCACCACGACCACGGCGTTGTCCACCAGCATGCCGATGGCCAGCAACAGCCCCATCATCGACAGAATGTTGAGCGTGACGCCGAAGAAATACATGAAACCCAGCGTCATCACGAAACAGATCGGAATCGCCAGCGTGACCATCGCCGTGGAGGGCCAATGGCGCAGGAAGAAGAACAGCACCGCGATAGACAAAACCAAACCGATCATGCCGGCCTCGGCCAATTCGATCAGCGATGTGGTGACATTGTCGCCCTGATTGTCGATGACCTTGACCTGGAGGTCGCTCAGCGAGGGTTCCTTACGGATCTCCTCCACTTCCTTCAGCGCCCGACTGGATACATCCACCAGATTGGCGTTACGTTCCTTGAAGATATCCAGGCCCACTGCCTTGCGCCCATCCAGGCGCCGGCCGTAGTCCATCCGTTGCGGCTTCAGGCGAATCTCGGCGATATCCGACAAACGCACGCCATTGCTACCAATCACCAGATCTCGCAGTTGCTGCAGGTCGGTCATTTCGCCCACCGGCTGCACGCGTAGGCGTTGTCCGCCATCGGTGATGGTGCCGGCGGATACCGAGAAGTTGATTGCCTGCAAACGCGTGGTCAGGTCGTTGAGACCCAGGTTATGCGCGGTGAGGCGGTCCTGATCGATCGCGATCTCCACCTCATTGGCCGGTGCGCCTGAGATATCGACGCGCGCCACGCCCGGGATGCGCTCGATACGCCGCTTGAACTCGCGGTTGATCATATCGTAGGCGCCGGTCAGGTCGGCATCGCTGGCCAAACGCACACGCAGCACCGGCTGGTCGGTGGTGGAGAACTTCAGCACCAGATAGCGTTGCAAGTCGTCCGGCAGATCGTCGCGGATGGCATCGATACGCTCGCGCGCTTCCGAAGCGGCAATGGCGACATCACGCTCCCAATCCGAGAACTGTATGAAAATTTCCGCGCCATTGGCATTGGCGGTGGCATCCATGCGCTTGATGCCGGACATCGTCGAAAGAGTTTCCTCCACTGGACGCAACACCGTGCGTTCCACCTCTTCCGGTGTCGAGCCCGTATAGGGCAGCGACACGAAGATGAAAGGAGGCGAAACTTCCGGGAAAGCTTCCAGCGGTAGGCGAACCGCGGCGATCATGCCAACGACGAACAGCGATACGAACAGCATGATCGCGCTGACGGGACGCTTGATGCTCAGTTCGGCGACGCTCATGCGTGATCCAGCCCTTCATTGCCCATTGCGGAGAGCGATTCCTCGTTTCGCTTGTTCAGGCGACCACGCTCGGCGTAGTACTCGTCCGAGCGCCTGTCCAGCAGGTCGTACACCACCGGGATTACCACCAGCGTCAGCAGCGTGGACACCAACAATCCGCCGATCACCGTGATCGCCATCGGCGAACGCACCTCCGCGCCCTCGCCGAACGCGAGCGCCAGCGGCAGGAAGCCGAACAACGTGCACAACGTCGTCATGATGATCGGGCGCAAGCGCGAACGCGCTCCTTCGATCAACGCCTCGCGCTTGGCCACACCGGCTTCGCGCAATTGGTTGACCTTGTCGATCAGGATGATGGCGTTCTTCACCACCAGGCCAACCAGCAGGATCAAGCCGATAAACACCACCACCGACACCGGCGAACGCGTCAGCAGCAGCGCCAGAACAGCGCCGACCAATGCCAGCGGGATGGTGAACAGGATGACGAACGGATGCAGCAGCGATTCGAACTGCGAAGCCATTACCAGGTAGACCAGGAAGATTGCCAGCCCGAAAGCGAACAACAACGCCTTCACCGATTCGGCCAGTTCTTCGCCCTGCCCGCCGATGTGCATGCCAATGCCAGCGCCTAGCGAATTTTCCGCCACCATGTCGCGCACTTCCTGCACGGCCGCGCCCAAGTCGATGTCGCGCAGGTTGGCCGACACGATCGCCACGCGCACTTGATCCGCGCGGTGGATTTCGCTTGGTCCTGTGGTCGATACGACCTCCGCCACGGATTCCAGTGTCACCGGACGCGAACTGCCCGGGTTGACGATCAGCTTGCGGATGCTTTCGACCGAAGCGCGATCGGACTCCTGCGCACGCACCAGCACATCGATCTTGCGATCGCGGAAGCTGTAGCGAGTGGCAACATCGCCACGCACTTTCTTCACCACCACGTCGGCGATCTGGCGCGTCGTCAGCCCCAGCGCACCGGCACGATCCTGGTCGAAACGGATCTGGATTTCAGGAAAGCCCTCTTCCACCGTCGACTTCACGTCCGCGTAGTGCGGATTGCTGCGCAGCAATGCCGCCATCTTCTGTCCGGCAGTCTGGATGGTTTCCAGGTCCTGGCCGCGCAGTTCGATTTCCAGCGGCGTGGAGAAACTGAAGAGCTCGGGACGGCGGAAATCGACCTGTGCGCCGGGATGCGCTTTCATCGTGGCGCGCAGCTTCTCAGTCTCTTCCGCCTCCAACTCCTTGCTACCGCCATCGGCCATCACCACGGTGATCTTGCCGATGTTTTCGCCGCTTTCGGTGGGATTCGCGTCCAGACGCGTGCCACTGCCACTGACGCCATACAGCGCGCGGATGCCCTCGTCTTTGGCGTGTTTTTCCTGCAGCTCGCGCACTAGTCCGTCGGTTTCCCGCAACGGCGTGCCGGGCGGCAGCTTCACCGTCATTTCAAAACGATCCTGGGCCAACTGCGGAATCAGGTCGGCGCCCAGCATCGGGACGATCGCCAGGGTCAGCGCGAACGCCGCCGCTGCAAAACCGAGTACCAGCCAGGGTTTGCCCAACGAGGTCGGCAGCAGCTTCATGTAGCCGCGTTCCGCATAGTGGTAAGGCGCCATCGCCAGATCGCTGGCCTTGCGCATCACCGGGCCGATCACCGCCGCCAGACCGCGCCAGATCCGCACGAACAGCCAGGCGATGCCGAAGAACACGCCACGAGATGCGACACCGACGCCATGGCCGGTTATCGCCACCGGCTTCTGCCAGCGCGATTGAGGCTGCCATGCCGGATGCGGCGCTTCTTCCGGGAACGCCATCGGTGGCCGTCCCTTCAGTGCGCTCAACATCGGAATCAACGTCATCGCCACTACCAGCGACACACCAATCGCGATGGCTACCGTCAACGCCTGGTCGCGGAACAACTGTCCGGCGATGCCTTCCACGAAGACCAGCGGCAGGAACACCGCGATGGTGGTCAGGGTCGATGCCACGACCGCCATGCTGACCTCGCGGGTACCGGTGATAGCCGCCTGCAAGATACCCAGGCCGCGCTCGCGTGCCTTGGCGATGCTTTCCAGCACGACAATCGAGTCGTCCACCACCAGGCCGGTGGCGAGCGCCAGGCCGCCCAGCGACATCACGTTCAAGCTCAGTCCCAACTGATCCATGAAGAAGAACGTGGTCACGATGGATGCGGGCAGCGATAGCGCGACCACGAAGGTGCTCCAGCCGTCGCGCAGGAACAGGAAGATGATCAGGATCGCCAGCATGCCGCCGATCACCGCGTCCTTCTGCACGTCGCTGATGGCGTGGTTGATGAAGATCGATTGATCCTCAATCGTTGTCAGCTCCACGTCCGCGGGGATCTGCGTTTTGATCTGCTCCAGCTTGGCCTTGATGGCATCGGCAGTGGCGACGGTGTTGGCGTCGCCTTCCTTGTAGATCGCCAGTTCCACCGCTTCCTTGCCGGCCAGGCGGATGATGGCCTCGCGTTCCTTGTAGCTTTGGCGCACTTCGGCGACGTCCTTCAGTCGCACCGGCACGCCACCGGCGATCACGCTGGAACTGGACGAAGATGCACTCTGCACGGACGCCGCCGCCGCCATGGCAGCCGCATCGCCGGTGGAAGCCGCGATGGCCGCCATCTGCTGGGCTGCGCTGGCAGCGGCGTTATTGCCCGCGCTCTGCGTGGTGACCAGCATCTCGCGGATTTCGGTCACGGTAGCGAACTGGTTGACGGTCCGCACCAGGTAGCGCTGCGAGCCCTGCTCCAGGCGGCCGCCGGAAATGTTGATGTTTTCCTGCTGCAGGCGCTGGATGACGGTGTCGATGGGCAGATTCAGCTGCGCCAGTTTCTGTTGGTCGAGTTCGACCTGGATTTCGTCCTCCAGACCGCCGCCAACCTTGACGGCGGCAACGCCTCCCACCGGCTCCAGTTTCTTTTTCAAGTCGTCGTCGGCGTAGCGGCGCAGCTCGGTGAGCTGGCGGATGGAGTCGGCATCGGTCTTGCCCGCGGCCTTCGACGACAACACAAGACGCATGACCGGTTCGGTCGACGGATTGAAGCGCAGCAACACCGGCGCTTTGGCTTCCAGCGGCAGCTGCAGTATTTCCATCTTGTCGCGGACTTCCAGGCTGGCCTGGTCCATGTCCGTGCCCCAGGCGAACTCCAGCACCACGTCGCTTTGGCCCGTGCGCGAAACCGACTTCAGCTTGCGCAGGTTCTTCACCACGCCAACGGCTTCTTCCACCGGCTCGGAGATCAGCGTTTCGATCTCCGACGGCGCCGCTCCGGTGTACTCGGTGCGGACCGTGAGTGTGGGATAGCTCAGGTCGGGCAGTAGATTGACCTTCAGCGAGGTCAGCGCGATGCATCCGAACAGGAACATCGTGATCCAGAACATCGCCACGGTGACGCGGCGGCGCGTGGAGAACTCGACCAGTCCACCGCCGGTCAGACCGGGAGGCGGCGCCAGCGGATCGATGCCGGCGGGTGGATCGTTATCGTGCGCGCTCATTGCTGCTTACCGGCAGCTTCAACCTCCACCTTGGCGGTGGCTTTCGCGACCGGCTTGCCGATCACTTCCACCGGCGTGCCGTCGCGCAGCGCGATCTTGCCGGCGGTGACCACGCTATCGCCGACGTTGATGCCCTGGAGTATCTCTATCCACTCGCCATCCATGTAACCCAGCTTGACCGGCGCACGCGAGGCCTTGCCATCACGCACCGCGAATACCGCCGGATCGCCTTCATCGTCCAGCAACGCAATGCGCGGCACGACCAGCGCTTCGGCGCGCTTGTCGTAGTCGATCTTGATGCGGCCGAACATGCCCGGCTGCAGCACGTCGCCGCCTGCGAAGCTGCAGACCACGCGGAAGGTACCGCTACCGGAATCCACCACCGGCGCGATGCGATCCACCACGCCTTCAAAAGACTTGCCTGGAATAGCGTCAACTTGCAGCGATACCGGCTGCCCGCCCTTCAGAGTGGACAGTTCGCGTTCCGGGACATTGAGCGTGGCTTCCAACCGCGAGTTGTCAACGATGCGGAAGATCGGCGTATTGATCTGCACGAAATTGCCGGTCTTGATCGAGCGCGACGCGATGATGCCGGAGATCGGCGCTACTACCGTCGTGTAGGAAAGCTCCAGCGATGCCAGACGATACTGCGCGCGGGCGTTCTCCAGGTCGTACTTGATCTGGTCCACGTCGTTGGCGCTGATCATCTGCTGCTCGACCAATTGCTGCGCACGGTGGTAGTTGTTCTCCAGCTTGCGCATCTGCGCTTCGCTCTGGGCGACCGCCAGACGTGCGCGATCCGGGTCCAGCCTCACCAGCGGCTGTCCCGCCCGGACCAGTTGCCCTTCCTCGACCATGACCGCCAAGGCGACGCCCGAGGTCTTGGCCACCACCTGCGATTCGCCACGGGCATCCAGCGCCGCCGTCCCTGTGTAGCTGGCCGCGACAGGACGATGGGCGGCCTTCACCACTTCCACCGGCACCGCATCCGGGCCCTTCGGGGCTTCGCCGTTCTTGGCCTGGGCTTCCGGGGTGGGGCCGCCGCCCTTGCAGGCCGCCAGCGCCAACACGCCGAAAACCAACGGAATCAAGGCGATACGGTGAAAGCGGCGGAATGGTGTGATTGGTCGGGACATGGGACGGGACCGTGTGGTTGTTGTTTAGGTGTTGTATGAAGGTATATCACCCAACCGTGACTTTCATGCGCCGAAGGTCATGGTGACTTGCGTCGAGGGGATCTGAAATTAGATGCAGCAGGAGCGCTGCCGGTTGCACCATGGTCCCTGCGTTTGGCGACAAAACGATGATCGGCGTCCGGCCGACCGGCGCGTTCAGGGGCAACCGGGTAGGAGCGCCGTCCCGGCGCGAGCTTTTGCTGTCAGGTCGCGACAACGGCGAAGAGCTCGCGCCGGGACGGCGCTCCTACGGTTCCTGGTCAAGACCGACATCCCCATTGCGATGAAAGAAACTGCAACCTGCAAGCACATTTCAGTGCCCTTGAGAATCATAGCGCCAAGCTTCGCGACTGCGCCGCCGTCCGGCGGATAGCGGCATTTGCGGGCTGCACGCTATACTTGCCCCAGCCAAGCGCCGCGGTTGTACGTGGCGCGCGCAATCTTAGAGAGTTCCGGATACGACATGATGCGACCGCTGCCGCTCGCCGCTTGCCTTGCCCTGGCCGCCCTTTCGCTGGCCGCCTTGACCGCTCAATCGCAGACCCCGCCTGCCGCCGAAGCCGCCGCCGCTCCTGTCAGCGCGCCCGCCGCCTTGCCGCTGGTGGGTAACCCCGAAAAGGGCCATCTGCTGACTTACACCTGCCAGGGCTGCCACGGCATCGCGGGCTACAAGAACGCCTACCCCAACTTCCACGTGCCGCGCATCGGCGGGCAGTCGGCCGAATATCTGGCCGGCGCGCTGACCGAATACAAGAACGGCAACCGCAAGCACCCCACGATGCAGGCCCAGGCTCAGAGCTTCTCGGAGCAGGACATCGCCGACATCGCCGCTTTCCTTTCCACCGTCAAGTAACCTTCTCATGCCCAACGCCAAGCACGCCCAGCGTCTAGCCATCGCCCTGTTCGCTGCACTCGCCCTGGGGGCATGTTCCAAGGTGGAAACCACCGAGACCGCCGCAGAAGACCCCGGCCACAGCACGGGTGAGCACGGCTCCAGTTCTTCCGCAGGCTTGCCGAAGGGCCGCATCCCCGCTGGCGAACAGCTGGCCAGCGCCAAGGGCAAGGCCACTGGCCAGAGCTGCGTTGACTGCCACGGTGCCGAAGGCAATGCACCTATCGACGACACTTACCCCAAATTGGGCGGCCAGTACGCCGACTACCTGGCGCACGCGTTGCAGGCCTACCGTGCCGGCGATCGCGAACATGCGCTGATGAGTCCCCAGGCCGCCAATCTCAGCGATCAGGATATTTCCGACCTGGCCGCCTATTTCGGCTCGCGCACCAGCCAGTTGCGCGATCTGCATAACGTGCATTGATCGAGGCTTAGCTGTCGAATACGAAAAACGGAGCCGCAAGGCTCCGTTTTTGTTTGCTGGGTGCTTGCCGGTGTGGCGGATCGAAGCTTTGTAGGAGCGACGTGAGTCGCGATGGCGCCTCGATAGCCCCCGAGTACAGCGCAATGAAGAACGCGCCGCAGCGCGTCCAGTGGGCAAACGAACAGGCTGTTATCGATTCTGGACGCCCATTCGCGACTCACGTTGCTCCTACAAGAAAAAAAACGTGATGAAGTTGTCCACAGCCCATGTGGATGGTTGCTGCACAAACATGTGGATAACCTCGTGCGCGCCTGATGCGGCGAGCCTGTCAAGCAGATTGATCAAAAATTGATCAGCCTGAATGCGCTTGCAAAAAACGTAGGAAACGACTATCTCGCCGCGATGTACCCGCCTGGTACTCCGCGCGGCGACAGCGCCACTTGCCATAGCTGCGAGCGACGGCTGCGGAAGGTGGCCATGGATGCAGCCAGGTAGTAGCGCCACATACGGCGGAACCGCTCATCGTATTGCCCATCCAGCGCCGGCCATGCGCGTTCCACGTTCGCGCGCCATGCCTGCAAGGTGCGGTCGTAGTCGGTACCGAAGTTATGCCAGTCTTCCATCACGAACAAACCTTCCACAGCGTGCGCAATCTGCGCGACTGACGGCAGCATCGAATTGGGAAAAATGTAGCGCGCGATCCAGGGATCGGTGCGGTGTACCGACCGGTTGGTACCAATAGTGTGCAGCAGGAACAAGCCGTCGGCCGGCAGGCAGCGCCGCACGACTTCGAAATACGTACGGTAGTTTTTCACCCCCACATGTTCGAACATGCCCAGCGAGAACGCGGCATCGAAAGGTTCGTCCAGCTCGCGATAGTCTTGCAGGCGAATGTCGATAGGCAGCCCTGCGCATAACTCGCGGGCAAATTCCGCCTGCTCTTGCGAAATGGTCACGCCTACCCCGCTCACGCCGTAGCGTTCGGCTGCGAACTTCAATGCTTCGCCCCAGCCGCAGCCGATGTCCAGCACTCGCATGCCCGACTTTAGCTGCAATTTGCGGCAGACCAGGTCCAGTTTGGCTTCCTGTGCCTGATCCAGGTCTTGTGCCTGGCGCCAATAGCCGCAGCTGTATACCAATCGTTTTCCCAGCATGGCGCGGTAAAGGTCGTTGCCCAAGTCGTAGTGACGGCGCGCCACCTCAACCGCGCGATCAGGCGATTGCAGATTCAGCAAACGGGCGCGCAGCGCATCCCATACTTCGCCCGCACTATGCACGTGCTCGTCCAGCCGGGCTTCCAGCAAATGGTGGATCAGGCCATCCAGCGACTCGGCATCCCACCAGCCATCCATGTAGCTTTCGCCCAAGCCGAGCGAACCCTGCCCCAACAGCCGCGCATACAAGCGCGGATCATGGACCTGTATGTCCCACGGCCGGGCGCCGTTGATTCGCACATCCGCTTTGGCTAGCAAGCCGCCAACTCGTTGTTCAAAGCGTGCGTGCGGCATGGGCGGCACTCAGCCGGCGAACAAACCGGCGAATTCGGGTGCGATATGTGGCCGCAGCACCTCAGCGGGCACATCCACCGTCTGCGTGCCGTCCGCGTAAGGACCTACCTGATAAGGCGGGAACACGAAGCGCAGTGCCGCGATCTTCCCCTCGGCATTCAATACCGGCACGAACTCGGAAAAATTCTCTGCATTGGCCTGGGTGCCTTCATCGATCATGCGGGTAGAAGTCTTCATCAGCTCGACGCGATCAGCCGGATCCAGATCGTCGGCCGCCGCACGCGCTTCGGCGGCGGTAAGCAGTTGCAGGCGCACGTAGTCGCTGATGGGCTTCCAGTTCTGCGGCTGCGGCACCAGTTGCGCCGCGGTCAGCAACTGGTTCTGTTGCGGCAACCAGACGAAACGCGCAATCAGGGGCTGGCCATGCGCACCGCCCGTGTAACGGCTGCCATCTGCCGCTACCGCCACCAGTTGTGGCGTTTCCACCACTTGCTCGAAGCTCAACGACAGCTCGTAGGGAGCACTGGGCTTATCGTTACCGAAAGCCTCCACCGCCTCCATCAGCTCGGCGCGCGCTGCGCTCGAATAGTCTCCCAACACCTTGGCCAACCCAGGATACTGGTTGATGTTGGGTGGATAGCTGATGCCGATGGCGTAGCGGTCATTGGTCTCGATCACATCCTTCAGCTCGACCGGAACCGCGGGGTCCGCCACGGTCGGCACCTGCACGGGCTCTGCTGACTTCGGCTGCGCCGTAGTGGCCGCGGGTGTGGCCTCTTCGCGCTTGCAGCCTGCCAGCACGAGCATCAACGCCGAAGTCAGCAGCGCATGCCTCAGCAGCGCATGTTTGAGATGAAAATTCACGATCGGGCTCCTTCCGCTTAGTGGCAGACAGTTTATGCTGCCGCGTCGCGCGTCTCCAAGGTCACCGATAGTCAATCCACCATATCTGCATATTCCGGGTGCCGGCGGACATAGTCGGCGGCGTAGGAGCAAGTAGGTTTTACCTGCCACTTTTCGGCACGCGCAAAGTCCAGCGCAGTCTTCACCAACTGCGCCGCGATCCCGCGGCCGCCAATAGCCTCAGGAACGCTGGTGCGGACGATTTCCATCTGGCCCCCGCCCTGACGGTACACAAGTTCTGCTTCGTGTCCTTCAATTCGGACAAGGAACCGCTGGGCGGTCGTGTCGTGCTGGATGTTGAGATCGGTCATATCGTTCCTGGGAGGCATGGATGTTGACGTACGCCAGCGGCAAAATAGGACGCACCACGTCACATTCATCATCGTGAAGGCAGCCCTCACGAGGCAAAACAAGCGATCCGGGCGAAAAGCAGAAGTTGGCACGGTTGATGCGTCAGCTCACCCAACACCCTTCCATGCTTTCGGGAACCTGCCATGAGCCTCATCGACAACCAGCCGAACATTGCCGATCCCAACGATTTCACTCTGCTGGAAGGCCTGTATCAGCTAACCATCACCGGCCACACCCACGATTGGGAATTCGAACGCCTCAACAACGCGGTTTACGAGCGCTTGTTGTCGGCGTACGCCGGGCTGGAAATCGGCAGCGCCAAGACCTCGCACAGCCTGGTCGGCTGAGGCGAACCCACCTGCTGCGCCGCCGCCGCGTCCCATGCGGCACTGTCTGCTGCTGGCTTGTCAGCGATTGTCTCGTTTGCCCTGATTGCGGCGGTCCTGGGAACTCATGCTGCCCTGAATAGCTTTCTCCCGGCTCTCGGCCGCATGCAACTCTGTGATCTTGGCGGGCTCGGTCGACTGGATTCCCACGTCCTGGCCGCTGCCATTTCTTGGCGTATCCAAGGCCTGCCAGGGTTGCGGCTCGCGATCATGCTCCTGCTTCTGCTCCAACAGCTCCCGCATCTTGGCAGTTGCTTGCTTGGGCGTGACGCGCTTGGGCGCTGTCTGCTTCTTGGCAACCTTCCTGCCCGCTGATTTTTTTGCCGCTGCCTTGCTGGGTCGCTTAGCGGTCCCGGCGGATGACTTCTTCGCCGCGGTCGCTCCGGTCTTCTTCGTCGAACGCTTGGCGGCTGCGGTCGTTGGCGGCGCCATTTTCTTGGCGGTGGCCTTGCGCGTGGAGCTCTTCTTGGCGGCGGTCTTGCCGGTAGCTTTTTTGGTCGCCGCTTTCTTTGCGGCGGTCTTCTTGGTCGCCAGCTTCTTTGCGGGGGCTTTCTTGGGGGCGGTCTTCTTGGGGGCGGTCTTCTTGGGGGCGGTCTTCTTGGCGGCAGTTTTCTTGGTGGCAGCTTTCTTGGTGACAGCTTTCTTGGAAGCGGCTTTTTTGGTGGCGGCTTTGTTGGCGACGCGCTTCTTTTCTACGGGCGAATCGCCTGCCGCCGATTTGCGTGCTTTGGCTGTAGCCATGTCGTTCTCCAGTGATGGCACCGCACCGGAAATAACATGGTCAACCTTCAGATAAAGTGAGTGTTTCGCGCCACTGCCGCAAGCATCAGCCGCCAGGTCGCAATAGCGTCTGCAGGAAGTGCGCCAGCACTCGCGGCTCCATGGCGAGCATGAACAACACGCCGAATGCGGCACCCGCCAAGTGCGCGCCATGATTGATGTTGTCGCCGCCGCGCTTGTCCATCCAGATGCTGTAGCCGATATACAGCACCGCGAACACGATCGCCGGCATGGGAATGAAGAACACCCCGATGCGCGCCCAGGGATTGATCATGATGAAGGCGAACAGCACCGCGGAAACCGCTCCGGAAGCGCCCAAACTGCGGTAATTGGGATCTTTCTGGTGCTTCAGGTAAGTCGGCAGGATCGACACCACCAGGGCGGCGAAATAGAACGCGACAAAGGTCCACCGGCTGCCGCTGAGTTCGGTGATGATGTCTTCCATCACCCTGCCGAAGAAGAACAACGTGATCATGTTGAACAACAGGTGCCAAAAATCGGCATGGATAAAGCCGTAGGTCACTAGCCGGTCGTACTGCTTGTGGCGGTCTATCGCTGGCGGCCAGAGGATCAGCCGGCCGGCCAACGCTGGATTCTTGAACGCGAGCAGCGTCACCACACAGGTGACCGCGATCAGGATGAAAGTGATCGGCGAAGAAGACATTCGGTTTCCTCAAGCTGCGCGGTAGTGGTCTTGCATCGGATAGCGCCGCGCATATAGCCCGAACGCCAAGGCCGCCAGGAAGGCGAAACCGGCGAAGAAGAACGTCAGGAACGCGTTCTCGCTCAGCCCGGTGCTGGCGATCTGCCCGATCACCGCTTCATTGCGGACCGCCGCGTTGGTCATCAGCACCCACAGGTTGCCGTAGGACACCGACAGCAACCAGAAACTCATGATCGTCCCCTTCATTGAACGCGGTGCCTGGCTGTAAGCGAACTCCAGCCCGGTCGCCGATACCAATACCTCGCCGAACGTCAGCAGCAGATACGGCAGTATCTGCCAGGCCAGCGACACCGCGTCGCCTCCGTCGATCCACAGTTGGATCACGCCTGCCATCACCCAGGCCAGGCCCGAGAAAGCGATACCGAAGCCCATCCGCCGCAATGCGGTCGGTTCGAAGCCCATCCGCCGCAGCAATGGATAAAGCACCAGATTATTGAAAGGGATCAGCAGCATGACCATGATCGGATTCAACGCCTGCATCTGTCCCGCGGTCACCACCAACCAGCTTGGCCACCACCATGCTTCGTGGGGGATGTGCATGGTCTGTCCCTGTAGCACCCAGGTCGAGGCTTTCTGATCGAACAACGACCAGAACGGGGTCACCAATGCGAACACGATCAGGATACGCAGCACCGCACGGACGCCGTCGATAGCGGACGCCGGGTGCGAATCGCGCGCACGGTCCAGTTGTATCGAGGCACCGAGGCCAACCAGCGCTATCAGTAAGCCCAGCCCTATCAGCACCGCCTTGACGAAACCCATGGCTGGAATCAGCCCCAGCGATGCGACTGCCAGCACGATGCCGGCGATTGCCAAGCCGGTGCCAAGACCTTTGCCCGGCGCCGGCCCGAACAACGCGCTGCGCACGACATTGAGGAACGAATCCGGCTCGGGCGCCGACGGCGGCACGTTCACATACTTGTGGCGGCCCAGCCAGAAGATAAACGTGGCGATGAACATCAGAACGCCGGGAATACCGAACGCCACCGCCGGCCCATAATTGCGCAGGAAGATCGGCATCAGCAGCGACGCGAAGAACGACCCGAAGTTGATGGTCCAGTAGAACGCGTCGTAGACGATCTTCGCCAGATGCTTGTTGGATTGGTCGAATTGGTCGCCAACAAAGGCCGAAACCAGCGGCTTGATTCCGCCGGAGCCCAACGCGATCAGGAACAGGCCGGTGTAGAAGCCGGTGCGGTTCTCCTCGAACAGCGCAAGACAGGCGTGGCCAACGCAGTAGACCAGCGACAGCCACAGCACGGTGTTGTATTTGCCGAAGAAGCGATCGGACAGCCAACCACCCAATAGCGGGAAGAAGTACACACCGATGACGAAGGTATGAAAGATGTCCTTCGCCGTGCCCTCGCGGTCCGCCTCGGGCAGGTAGGCCAGCAGGATGCTGCTGACCAGGAACGGCACCAGGATGTTGCGCATCCCGTAGAAACTGAACCGCTCGCACGCCTCATTGCCGATGATGTAAGGAATCTGGCGGGGCAAGCGGCCCGGCTGGGGGGCGTCAATCGTCGTGCTCATCCGATCTTCCGGTGCAAAGTTTTGGAAGGTTACCGTATCCGCCGGGAGGGGTCGAACCTCTTCAGTCATGCTGGGCGCGGCGCAGGTTCACAGGCATGATGAGTCACATTATTCCCTCCTGCCCCCCTTATGCCCAGATTGCTCTGTGCAGCTCTGCTGCTCGCTCTGACCTTGCCCGCCGCTGCGCAAACCCAAGCGCCAGCGTCCCCCGATCTGACCACCGTGGCCGAACGTTCGGGCTTCCTCCAGACCGGCCGCTACGACGAAGTACTGTCGCTCTGCGATGCTTTCGCTAAGCGTTATCCCAAAGCAGTGCGTTGCATCAGCTTCGGCACATCACCTGAGGGCCGACCGATGAAGGCGCTGGTGGCCTCCACCAGCGGCGCGCTGACGGCTGACCAGGCTCGGCGCCGCGGCCTGCCGGTGGTACTGATCCAGGGCGGCATCCACTCCGGCGAAATCGATGGCAAGGATGCAGGTTTCCTCGCGCTACGCGAGGTATTGGACGGCAAAGCCGCACCCGGCGCGTTGGACAAGCTGGTGTGGGTGTTCGTGCCGGTATTCAGCGTTGATGGACATGAGCGCTTCGGCGCCTGGAACAGACCCAACCAGCGTGGACCGGAGGAAATGGGCTGGCGCACCACCGCGCAGAATTTCAATCTCAACCGCGACTACCTGAAAGCCGATGCGCCCGAGATGCAGGCAATGCTGCAGCTGGTCGAAACATGGGACCCAGTAGTAACGGTCGATCTGCATGTCACCAATGGCGCCAAGTTCGAACACGACGTCTCCATCCAAGTCGAACCTGTGTATGCCGGAGACGAAGCGCTGCGCGTCAGTGGCCGGGCCTTGCGCGACGGTGTCATCGCCGATCTTGCCGGTCAGGGATCGTTGCCGTTGCCGTTTTATCCTTCGTTCGTCGTTACCGACGACCCGGCGTCGGGTTTCGAAGACAGCGCGCCACCGCCGCGTTTTTCGCACGGCTATTTCCTGCTGCGCAACCGCCTTGGCATGTTGGTGGAAACACACTCGTGGAAGGAATATCCGGTACGCGTGCGGATCACGCGCAATACCGTGATCTCAGTGCTGGAACGTACCGCCGAACATGGCGCCGAGTGGCGCAAACTGGCTGACGCCGCGGACGCCCGTGCATCGGAGCTCGCCGGCCAAGACGCGCCGCTGGCTTATGCCGCTACCGCCGAATCACGGCTGATCGATTTCCGCGGCTACGACTACACACGCACACCTTCGGAAATCTCCGGCGCGCTGATGACGCGTTACGACGAAAGCAAACCGCAAATCTGGAAGATTCCGCTGCGCGACAACGTCCAGCCCAGTGTCGTTGTCCCCGCACCAAAGGCCGGCTATCTGATCCCAGCCGCACATGCCGCCTGGGTGGGCGCCAAGCTGCAACAGCACGGCGTCAAGTTCCGCAAGCTGGCAAACGCCTCGCAATCCAAGGTCGAAGCGTTCCGTGCCAGCAAGGCCAGCTTCGCCCCGCAATCGGTGGAAAGCCATCAGCGGCTGACCGTGGAAGGCGCATGGAAGCCCGAGACGCGTGCGATACCCGCGGGTTCGCTGTTTGTCCCGATTGCGCAGCCGAAATCGCGACTGGTGATGGCGCTGCTGGAACCACTGGCGCCCGATTCGTTGCTGTCCTGGGGCGAGTTCAACAATGCCTTCGAACAGAAGGAATACATGGAAGACTACGTCGCCGAAGAAGTTGCCAGAGAGATGCTAAAGGACCCAGCGGTAAAGGCCGAGTTCGAGCAGCGACTGAAGAACGACGCGGAGTTCGCCAAGAGCCCTGCCGCGCGGTTGCAATTCTTCTATCGCAAGCATTCGTCGTGGGACGAACGCTACAACCTGTATCCGGTGATGCGTGCGGTAAGCACGCCACAATGATTCCACGTAGAGCGGAGCATGCTCCGCTGCTCGGGGCGCACGATTCCCCAGGAGATCGTAGAGCGCGTTGAGAAGAGCAGCCGAGCAAGCTCGGCTCTACCAAGGCGCGGACGAATTTCTTGTGGGAGTGGTGCCGGCATGCTGGTGCCGGTGAGTCGCGACCGGAAACATCAACGTCGCGACTTACGTCACTCCCGCAAGGACGCTATGCCGATGCTGCTGCCATGACGGATTGACAACCAACTTTGGATCTCGGCTCTACCATAGCCTCACCCAAGCATCACTCCAACCGCATCACGCCACGGCGCGGTGCGGCATTGCCTAATGTTTCCGCGGTCAGCGGAGCGCCCATTTCGGCCAGCACCTCGCGCTGTTTGTCCAACGGCGTGCGCACCGTGCGGTTCTCGAATTCGGCCAGTTTCTGGAAGGCGGGCAACGCCAGCGTGCGCTCCACGAACGCCGCGGTGCGCGGCCAGCGTTGCGGGTCGATGGCATAGCGCACGAAGGCCGCGTTGCGGAAGAAACTGGCGATGGCGATATCGGCGATGGAAAGATCGCCGAATACATGGCCTTCGGCCGGCAGCTGCCGTTCCAGATAGTCCAGCGCTACAGGCAACTCTTTATCGCGCGCCCTGCTCACCACTTCATCGTCGGTCGCTTCGCCAAACACGTACCGTTTGACGCCGATCTGGAAAAACATGCCCCAGATCACTACCTCGCCAAGGTAGGTATCGGCGTACTCTTCCAGCCAGCGCGCGCGGGCTCTTTCTGCAGGATTGCGCGGGTACAACGAAGGCTGCGGGTAGCGGTCTTCCAGGTATTCACAAATCACCGTGGAATCGTTCAACACCAGATCGCCATCCATCAATATCGGAATGCGCCGCAACGGGCTGAGCTCAGAGAAACGCTCGTCGCCAACGAAAGGCGCAATGGGATCTATCTCGTACGCGACACCTTTCAGTTCCAGGCACACCAGCACTTTGCGCACATAAGGCGAAATGTAGTTGCCGATGATCTTCAAGGGTTGGCTCATGTGGGCACTCCTTCTGCGGACGGCGCAGCCTGCGATCGCCGCGGCCAGCGGTCAAGCGGGCTCAGCCCAGGGCCGTATCCAGCAGCATCATCAAACAGAAGCCGACCGCCAGACCCAAAGATGCCGACACGCCGTGGCCATGGCGGTTGGATTCGGGAATTACGCTATGGCCCACCGCGATCAACATGGCGCCGGCGGCGAATGCCAGGCCCCAAGGCAATAGCAGCGAGGAAATACCTACCGCCCAAGCGCTGAGAACCGCGGCGACGGGCTCCACGACGCCGGAGAAGGCGCCAATGAACACCGCCTTGGCGCGCGCCATGCCTGCACCGGCAAGGATCAATGCCACCACCAAACCTTCTGGGATATCCTGCAGCGCGATGCCCATCGCCAAGCTGCCGGCCTCGGGCAAACCGCCTCCGGCCGCGACGCCTACCGCCATGCCTTCCGGGATGTTGTGCAGCAGGATGGCCAGTACGAAGACCAGCACGCGCGAAGACACCAACTGGCGTTGAGCATCCAAGGGGTCTTCCACCAGCACCCGGTCCAGCCCCAACAGCGCCAGTGCACCCAACAAAATGCCTGCGCTGATCAGGAAACCGGCGCCCCACGGCGAATAACCCGACGTCTGAGCGGATTCCAACCCCGGCAGCACTAATGAGAATGCAGTAGCGGCCAGCATTACCCCGGCGCCGAAGCCCAGCAAGCCATCCGCCAGTCGCTGGGGAAGAGCGCGCACGACCAGCACCGGCAACGCACCCAGAGCGGTCGCCAGTCCGCACAACGCGCCGCCGCGCAAACCGTTCCAAACGCCATCGGCGCGAAGCTCCGGCGTGGCGGTCCATAACAGCATCCACACGCAGCCCAGCACGATGACCGCGAACGCTGTCAGGTATGGCCACCAGGCCGACGCCTGGGTATACGCCCATGGTTGCAGGACACGGTTCATTGCGAACTCCACTGCATTCGACGGGTCGCCGGCTGCTCCGACAAGGAGCAGCAGCGCCCAGCTGGATACTACGCCCGTCGTTTTCAACGGACCAATCGCTCGCCTGAATGGCGACGATTCATCGTTCCATGTATATCCAGTTGCGCGGTTTGCCTCGGCCGTCCATTCCACCGCTTGTTCGATATCGCAAAGGCGCCGCAGCACCGGCTTGGCGAAATCGGCCGACTTCGCGATCCAGGCACCAATGCGCGAGTCGCGGTGAGTCGTGCCATCGCCACTTAATGTCTTGACGGGACGCGCACCGTACCGCCAAACCGAACAGTCGTTGCCGGCATACGGCGCGTACACAAATCTCAACGCCCACCGCGCTATCCTGCTGGGCTGTATTTGAAGGAGAGCGACATGAGAAGCGGAATTCTGCTGATGGCCGGCGTTATCGCTATGGCTGGTTGCCAATCCAATCAATCCGACACGCCCAAACCCGCTGAACCGGACGCACCGCCTGCCATCCAGGGCCACGCGATCTATCGGGAGCGCATCGCTGCCCCGCCCGGCGCGACGCTGACGGTACAACTGATCGACAATCAGTTGGCAGATACGCCGGAAGCGGTGATCGCCATGACCCAGGTGTATGACGCCAAGGGACCGCCGTTTGCGTTCGCTCTGCCTTTTGATGCTGGAAAACTGCGAGAGAACGGCAGCTACGGGCTGCACGCCAGCCTTCGCGATGCAGAAGGTACGTTGTGGTTTGTCACCGACACCCCTACGCCCGTCGTACCTGCCAGCGGCGATCCGGTTGAATTGCGCATGGTGCGCGCATCGTCGCCCTGGGATGACGCCAAATCGCGCGGCATCGGCTTTCGCGGCATCGGTACCGAACCGGGCTGGCTGGTGGAAGTCGGCCGCGGTGAATCACCGTCGCTGCACGCCGAACTGGACTATGGCGAACGCAAGATCGATGTCGCCCGCACCGAAGTGCTCACCGATGGTTTCCGCGGAAAGTCCGCGGACGGTCTTGCCGTCTCGCTGAAGATCGTCAAGGAAACCTGCAGCGACGGCATGAGCGATGTCGTTTATCCCGCTTCCATGACGCTGACCATCAGCGATCAGACCTATCGTGGCTGCGGCCGCTTTTTGTTCGATTGAGACCGATCATGCCTTCACGTTCCCGATCCCGTAAGAAATCCAGTGCGGCCAAACCCGCGCTGATCGCCATCATTCTGCTGGCCATAGTGGTGGCTGGTTGGTTCTGGCAGCGGCAGCGCAGCGAAGCTCCGCCCGCCGCCGAATCGCCCGCTGTTTCCACGACGTCGGAACCTGGCCTCCACAGTGAACCTTTGCCTTTGCCGCCACCGGACTCGGCAGGACCGGCCATCGCGCCGGCTACTCCAGCGACCGCGCCCACAGCTACTGCAGCAAACGGGGCTGACGCCCTGCCCGCTTTCCTGCCGCCTGAAGCGCGCCAGACGCTGCGGCTGATCGCGCAAGGCGGGCCGTTCCCACATCGGGAGGACGGCAGCGTGTTCGGCAATCGGGAAGGGCGCCTGCCTCGTCAACCGCAGGGCTACTACCGCGAGTACACCGTGGACACACCCGGGTTGAGCCATCGCGGTGCACGACGCATCGTCACCGGCGGGCAACCTCCGCGCGAGTACTACTACACCGACGACCACTACGAAAGCTTCCGCCGATTTGAGAGAGGCAACACCGAGATCGGCAACCCAGGAGTGCAACGATGAGCGAATCCGGCTTCGAACCGGGCTTGGACGACGCTTCGCAGGCGGGCGTCTTCTTCGTTGCCAACGAGGATCTGGACACGTTGACCGTCGTAGGTCGCGATGCCGGCTTGGCCGTACGGCGCATCGATCTGTCCGGCTGCGACACCAAGGCGGCGCTGCTGTTGCGGATCGCGACCGTGCTGGATTTCCCTCAGACATCCGGCCGCAACTGGGACGCGCTGTCGGACAGCTTGCGCGACCTGTCGTGGTTGCCGGCAAAGGGCTATGTGTTGCTCTTCGAACAAGCCCATGAGTTTCGCGCACAGCACGAAAGCGACTTCGACACGCTACTGGATGTGCTGGACGAAGCATCGCGCCAATGGACTCAGCAGGAGGTGCCGTTCTGGGCGTTTGTGGCACTGCCTGAGGAAGACTTTCCGGACATGGAGTAGGAGCCACCTCTGACCGTAGGAGCGCCGTCTCGGCGCGAGCTCTTTGCCGTTGACGCGATCTGACGGGAAGAGCTCGCGCCGGGGACGGCGCTCCTACGGCCGAGACGGCGCTCCCACAGTATGGTCGGCATCTGAACTGCCCGACATCCATCCCGACGTACGCAGCCCCAATCTGCGATCATGTCGCATGCACGATTTCACCTCTTTCCCGCTGACGCCCGCGTTGCTGCAGGGCGTCGAAGCCCTCGGCTATACCAACCCCACTCCGATCCAGGCCGAAAGCCTGCCGCCCATCCTGGCGGGCCGCGACGTGATTGCGCAGGCACCGACCGGCAGTGGCAAGACCGCCGCGTTCGGCTTGGGCCTGTTGAACAGACTGGATCCCGGTCTGATCCGTACGCAGGCGCTAGTGCTGTGCCCCACCCGCGAATTGGCGGACCAAGTAGCCCGGCAGATTCGCAAGTTGGCCGTCGCCATTCCTAATTTGAAAGTCCTGACGCTATGCGGTGGCCTGCCGCTCGCGCCACAGCTGAGCTCGCTGGCCGTGCACGATCCGCAGGTAGTGGTCGGCACGCCCGGCCGCATCCAGGAGCTCATGCGCAAAAAAGCGCTACATCTGGCCGGCGTGCGGATGTTAGTGCTGGACGAAGCCGATCGCATGCTGGACATGGGATTCGAGGAGCCGATCCGGGAGATCATCGGCAAGACGCCCAAGGAACGGCAGAGCCTGCTGTTCTCCGCCACCTTTGCCGACGCAGTGCGCGAGATAAGCCGCACCGCGCTGCGCGATCCGGTGGAAGTGACGGTTGGCAATGCGGAGCCGCCCAGCGAAATCGATCAGCGGTTCTACGAAGTGGACCCCGCCAAGAAGCAAATCGCGCTGGCGGGATTGCTGGCCGACCGGGGCGTGGAATCGTGCGTTGTGTTCTGCAATACCCGCCGCGATGCTGACGAAGTGGCCGGTTCGCTGCAGCATTTCGGCTTTTCAGCGCTGGCCCTGCATGGCGACATGGAACAGCGCGACCGCGAGGAAGTGCTGGTTCGCTTCGTCAACCGCAGCTGCAATGTCCTGGTCGCCAGCGACGTGGCCGCGCGCGGATTGGATATCGAAGACCTGGCGGCGGTGATCAACTACGACATGCCCAGCGATCCCGACACCTACCTGCACAGGATCGGCCGCACCGGCCGTGCAGGCCGCGGAGGATTGGCGCTGAGCCTGTGCACCTCGCGCGAATTGCCTCGCGCCGCGGCCATCGAAGCCCGCCAAGGCCGGCCGCTGCGCTGGGAACGGACCATCCCGGCCGCGCCCAAGGCAAACAGTGCTCCACCCGCCGCCATGACTACCTTGCGAATCGATGCGGGCAAGACCGACAAGCTGCGGCCAGGCGATGTACTGGGTGCGCTGACGGGCGATGCCGGGCTGCCGGGCACCGCGATCGGCAAGATCGTCATCTTCGCCACCCGCTCCTACGTAGCCGTGCAGCGCTCACAGGCCAACGCAGCCCTGGCTCGCCTCAACGCAGGCAAGATCAAGGGCCGCAGCTTCCGGGTGCGGAAGCTCTAGCCGACCACCGCGTCGCCTCGCTCCAAACCAATGTAAAAGGCGGCCTCTGTAGGAGCGGCGTCCCGCCGCGAGCTCTTCGGTGACCCACCTGCAACCCGACAAAGAGCTCGCGGCGGGACGCCGCTCCTACGGACGCATCTCCCACATCGAGCATTTCAACGTGGATTGCATTTCCAATAAAAAACGCCGGAGGCTTGCGCCCCCGGCGTTTTTGGATAACCAAGCTACCAAGCTCAGCGCTGAATTACAGCGGCTGGACTTCGTCGGCCTGCATACCCTTCTGGCCCTGCACTGCAACGAAGCTCACTTTCTGACCTTCCTGCAAAGACTTGAAGCCGCTGCCCTGAATCGCACGGAAATGCACGAACAGGTCGGGGCCACTCTGCGGGGTGATGAAACCAAAACCCTTCGCATCGTTGAACCACTTGACGGTACCGGTTTGACGATCTGACATCTTTACTAACTCCTGAAACATAGGTGGAAATACATCGCGGGTGCCGGAGAATTCCGGTCCGAGACTGAGTTGCAGGCGTTGGTAAAGCGGGAAGATGTAGCAGATGTATCTACCGCATCAGGCTCACGACTCACGGTGACCCTGGCAAGCACAGTGCAGGCACTCTACCTCTGCTTTGGAACAAAAGCGACTGTTTTGCAAAATCAAGGAACTCGCGCCCATGGGCGCTTTTGCATTGATTTTGTTGATGTTTGGTCGATTCCTCAAACAAAAACGCCGGAGGCTTGCGCCCCCGGCGTTTTGGATAACGTAAGCTCAGCGCTGGATTACAGCGGTGTTACGTTGTCGGCCTGCATGCCCTTCTGGCCCTGCACGGCGGTGTACTCTACCTTCTGGCCTTCCTGCAACGACTTGAAGCCGCTGCCCTGGATCGCGCGGAAGTGCACGAACAGGTCTGCCGTGCCATCTTCAGGGGTAATGAAACCAAAACCCTTCGCATCGTTGAACCACTTAACGGTACCGTTTGCCATCTTTACTAACTCCTGGAACATGATTGGAAATATATCGCGGGTGCCGGAGAATTCCGGTCCGAGACTGAGTTGCAGGCGTTGGTAAAGCGGGAAGATGTAGCAGATGTATCTACCGCATCAGGCTCACGATTCACGGTGACCCTGGCAAGCACAGTGGAGGCACTCTACCCGGGTTCTGGAACAAAAGCGACTATTTTGGAAAAACTTTGTTAACGGCGACGGGTTCCAGTCATTTTCGTCCCTGCCGGCTCACCGCGGAACGACGGGAAGGCCGTCCGGCTTATCATGGCGCCCCTTCTTTCCCGGGTTTCCCATGGCGCTCAAGGCCACCGTCGTTAAAGCCGAACTGCAGATCAGCGACATGGACCGCCATTACTACGGCACCCATGCGCTGACCTTGGCCCAGCACCCTTCCGAGACCGACCAGCGGCTGATGGTGCGGCTGCTGGCCTTCGCCCTGTACGCCGACGAGCGGCTGGAGTTCGGCAAAGGCCTGAGCAACGAGGAAGAACCCGACCTCTGGCGCAAAGCCTATACCGGCGAGATCGAGCAATGGATAGACCTGGGCCAGCCCGACGAGTCGCGGGTCCGCAAAGCCTGCGGGCGTGCCCGCGAGGTGGTGGTGGTCAACTACGGCGGCCGCGCGGCCGACCTATGGTGGGACCGTAATAGGGCCGCCTTCGCCCGCCACAGCAACCTGACCGTTCTGGATATCCCCTCCGAATCGGTGGAAGCCTTGACCGAACTAATGATCCGTGGGATGCGGCTGAGCGTGATGATCCAGGATGGCGAGATGCATTGGCATAGCGAAACCGCCACCGTGGAACTGCGACCGGTCACGCGCCAGGCCGGTACCACCAAGTCGACCTGAACCTGATGGCGGTTACCCACGATGTGCTGATCATCGGCGGTGGCGCAGCCGGCTTGATGTGCGCGCTGACCGCCGGCCAGCGGGGGCGGCGTGTTCTGGTCATCGACCACGCCAACCGCGTGGGCAAGAAGATCCTGATGTCCGGCGGCGGGCGCTGCAATTTCACCAACACCGGCACCACGCCGGCCAATTTCCTGTCCGCCAATCCGCACTTTTGCAAATCGGCGTTGGCACGCTACACCCCAATGGATTTCATCGGCATGGTGGAGCGCCATGGCATCGCTTACCACGAGAAGGAACTGGGGCAGCTGTTCTGCGACGTATCGTCCAAGCTGATCGTCAAGATGCTGCTGGACGAATGCGCCGCCGCGCAGGTCAGTGTCGAAACCGGATGCACCGTGGAACGCGTGCAGCGGACCGACGATGGCTTCCGCCTGCATACCAGCCACGGTAGCTTCGCCGCGCCGGCGCTGGTGGTCGCCAGTGGTGGGTTGTCCATTCCCAGCATGGGTGCCAGTGGGTTCGGCTACGAACTGGCGCGCCAGTTCGGCCACAACGTACTGCCAACCCGCGCGGGCCTGGTTCCTCTGACGCTCACCGGCAAGCACCAGGAGCGGTTGCAGGACCTGAGTGGTGTAGCGCTGCCAGTTACCGCCACCTGCCATCAACAAAGCTTCCACAACTTCATGCTGGTCACCCATCGCGGCGTCAGCGGCCCGGCCATCCTGCAGATCTCCTCCTACTGGCAGCCAGGCGACGATCTGCGGCTGGACTTGCTGCCCGGCCAGGACGCATTGGCGTGGCTGAAGGAACAGCAAAAACAACGATCGGCGGCGGAACTGAAGACCGTCTTGTCCGACGTGCTGCCGCGCCGCTTCGCCCAGCGATTGTGCGAACTCTGGCTGCCGAACCGGCCGCTGAAGCAATACAACGAACCGCAGCTGCGCGAGATAGCCGAAGTCCTGGGCGCCTGGCCCTTGGTCGCCAGCGGCACGGAAGGCTATCGCACCGCCGAGGTCACGCTGGGCGGCGTGGATACCGACGAATTGTCTTCCAGCACATTGATGTCCAAGCGCGTTCCGGGGCTGTACTTCATCGGCGAAGTGGTGGACGTCACTGGCTGGCTGGGTGGTTACAACTTCCAATGGGCCTGGGCTTCCGGCCACGCCGCCGGCATGGCGGTCTGAGCGCCTTCAGGAGAGGAACGCCGGCGCTGCGCTTCTCGTAGAGCGGAGCTTGCTCCGCTGCTCTTTGGTTGATGCATACGAAGGGCAGCCGAGCAAGCTGGGCTCTACGAGAAACTGCGCCGCATCCCCAACGATTGAAGGCTTGGTTCTGACGCGCCGCCACATTCTTCCTGCGAAAAGGTTTGCTAGGCTCAAGGTAACCGGTGTCAAACCGTTTCGCTTTGGTGTCTGCCTGCATGCCCTACTCCGCCCCGCCTGACCCTGATCGCCGCAAATTCCTTCGGCAGACTTCACTGCTCAGCGCCGGCGTCGCGCTGACCCAATTCGCATCTATTGGGTACACCGCCGACACCCAGCCGCCCGCCACGACCCGCAGCGGTCGCATCCGCGGTTATCGCGACCGCGGCGTCCATGTGTTCAAGGGTGTGCCTTATGGCGCTGACACTTCGACGCGCCGCTTTCAACGCGCACTGCCGGAAATCGCCTGGACAGGTGTTCGCGATGCAACTCGCTTTGGCGCTTCAGCACCACAACGCGGCGACGCCGATGATCAGCCCATCAGCGAGGATTGTCTTTTCCTCAACGTCTTCACCCCTGCCCTGCGGGATGGCGGCAAGCGGCCGGTACTGTTCTACATTCACGGTGGCGGCTACAACAACGGCTCCGGCTCCAGCCCGCTGTACCACGGCGTCAACCTGTGCAGGCGCGGTGACGTGGTGGTGATCACCGTCAACCATCGTCTCAACCTGTTCGGTTATCTGTACCTGGGGGATTTTGGTTTCCCGGATTTCGCCGAATCGGGCAATGTCGGGCAGTTGGATCTGATCCAGGCGCTTCAATGGTTGCGCGAACATGCGGATGAGTTCGGCGCGGACGCGAACAACGTCACCGTGTTCGGCCAATCCGGTGGCGGCGCAAAGATCGCGACACTAATGGCCATGCCGGAAGCCGACGGTCTTTTCCACAAGGCGATGACGATGAGTGGCCAGCAGGTCACCGCTGCCGGTCCGCGCGCAGCGAGCCAGCGCAGCGAGCTGTTTTTGGGCGCGCTGGGGTTGAAACCGGAACAGTCGGAGCAGTTGCGCAATATCCCGATGCAGCGACTACTGGAAGCCTCGACCGTGCGTGATCCGTCACGGGTGGAAAACTCCAGCCTGTATTTCGGTCCCGTGCTGGATTCGCGAACGCTACCGCGTCATCCGTTCTACCCCGATGCACCGGCGCAGTCGATGAAAGTGCCCATGATCATCGGCAACACACGCGACGAAACCCGAGCATTCCTGGGCGGCGATCCCGCCAATTTCGCGCTGACATGGGAGCAACTGCCGGCCAAGCTGCGCGAGCAACAGTATGTGGATCTGTCGCCAGATGCCGTAATCGCCGAGTACCGCCGCCTGTATCCGGACTACACGCCTTCGGAAGTATTTTTCGCTGCCACTACTGCCGGACGTTCCTGGCGTGGTGCGGTGATCGAAGCCGAAGAACGCGCCAAGCAAGGTGCACCGGCATTCGTCTATCAACTGGATTGGGGGCGATCGGTCGACGAGAAGCGGCGTGCATTCCATACGCTGGATATTCCGCTGGTGTTCGACAACATCCATTCGGAAGGATCGAAGACCGGCACTGGCGTGGACGCCCAACGCATGGCGGATCGCATGAGCGAAGCGCTACTGGCCTTCGCCCGCAGCGGCAACCCGAGTCATCCGGATAATCCCGAATGGAAGCCCTATACCCTGCCCGCCAGAGAAACGATGGTGTTCGATGACAGCACCCGCATGCTCGACGACCCGCGTGGTGGCGAGCGCAAGCTGTATGAGCAAGCACCGTTTGTACAACGGGGAACCATGTAGCGTTCGCTGTGCAAGAGCGTAGGGCGGGTCTCGACCCACCATTGCCATGCTTGCATGAAGTGGCAAAAAAAGAGGCCGATTCAAAGATCTCAGTGACCTCCCCGCCCGAAATTACAGTCCTGCCATCGCCTCAGCCGCCATCCGAAATGACGCCAACCGCGCCTGATGATCGAAGATATTCGCTGTCAGCATCACCTCATCCGGCCGATGGCGCTGGATGAAATCGCGAATGCCGCGGCGTACCGTTTCCGCGCTGCCGACAACCGCGCACGCCAGGGCTTGTTCCACGCCCACCTTTTCGTGCGGCAGCCAGAACGATTCGATATCGTCGATCGGCGGTGGCACTAGGCCAGGCTTGCCGCGGCGCAGGTTGACGAAAGCCTGCTGCTGAGTGGTGAACAACCGGCGCGCTTCCTGATCCGTTTCCGCCGCGACCACATTCAAAGCCAAGATCGCATACGGATTGCCCAAGTGTCTGGATGGGCGGAAGTCGCGGTGATAGATCATCAATGCCTGGTCCATCGCGTCAGGCGCGAAATGCGAAGCGAACGCGAATGGCAGACCCGACGATGCCGCCAGTTGCGCACTGAACAAACTGGAACCCAGCAGCCATACCGGCACTTCGATGCCCGCACCTGGCACGGCACGCACGGCCTGCCCTGGCTGCGCTGGGTCAAAATAATGCAGCAACTCCTGTACATCCTGCGGAAACTGCTCCGCGCTGTCGAAGTAGCGGCGAAGCGCGCATGCCGTGGCCTGGTCGGTGCCGGGCGCGCGGCCCAGGCCCAGGTCGATGCGGCCAGGATAGAGCGACGCCAGCGTGCCAAATTGCTCGGCAACCTGTAGCGGCGAATGATTCGGCAGCATGATGCCGCCAGCGCCGACGCGGATCGTGGAAGTGCCGCCGGCCACATGACCGATCAGCACGGCCGTGGCTGCGCTGGCGATACCCGGCATGTTGTGGTGCTCGGCCAGCCAATAACGCTGGTAACCCCACTGTTCGGCATGCCGCGCCAGATCCAGCATGTTGGCGAACGCGTGCGTGGTATCGCTGCCTTCACAGACGGGAGCAAGGTCGAGCAGGGAAAAAGGAATCATGGCGCCTCCGCTGGAACGATTCGGCTGATCTGGGGCCGCAACGCGGCGATTCCAGCGCAGTCAATGGAACTCAGCATTCCTTCCAGCCAGTGTTGGCCAGCGCACTTGCAGCGTGAGCACAGCACACGCTACATCAGTGATGCGATCCGCCAGATATTCCGCCGAGTGAGACGACACGTTCGCCAATATGGGGACGCTTCAACTCAGCAGGTCGAACGGTCCGCCCTGCTCCAAGGCGCGCTGATACGCCGGGCGTTTGTGGATGCGCTGCAAGAAGTTCTGCAGGTGCGGATACTTTGTAGAGCGGAGCTTGCTCCGCTGCTCTTCGATCCGGGCTCATGATGAAAAGCAGCCGAGCCCACAAAGGGATGTAATAAGCTCGGCTTTACATGATCGCCTCAAGAACTACACGACAACATCGAACAACCCGCACGGTCGCGCGCCCAATCCGGTCGGCGTTGCGCAAAGCGTTCCCGCCCAGGCTGATCGTCGTAGGGCCGCCGCATGACGTCCAACAGTTCCGCTACGCCCGACTCGTCGCCTGCCTCGGCGCGGTCGATGACCTGTTGGGCCAGGTAATTACGCAACACGTAGCGCGGATTGGCACGCCGCATCTTTTCCCGGCGCTGCTCTCGTCCGGGCGTATCTTCGTCCAGCCGTGCGCGGTAACGTGCCAACCATGCCAACAGCTCAGGCGCTACGGCTTGGCGCTTGGCTTCATCATAGAACGCGTCCGCGAAATGATCCAGCGTGTTCGCTGACAGATCCGCATCGATCAACGCCCGGAAGAACAGCGTCATGTCCACTTCGCCGGCAAGCAACAACGCATGCAAGCCCTGGATCAGCTCGATATCGGTATCCCGGCATTCGGCCAGTCCGAGTTTGGCGGCAATATTGTCGCGATCGGCGCTCATGTACGCGTCGGCATAGCGTTGCAGTCCCTCTTGAAGCGGCTCCACCGTCGCGAACAACGGCGACAACGCGTGCGCCAGACGGGTCAGGTTCCAGTAGGCGATCTTGGGCTGCCAGCCGAACCGATACCGGCGACCGTAGGCATCGGTGGTGTTCGGCGTCCAATCCGGGTCGTAGTTGTCGATCCATCCATACGGGCCGTAGTCGATGGTGAGGCCGAGCACTGACATGTTGTCGGTATTCATCACGCCATGAACAAAGCCCACTCGCATCCAATGCGCCACCATCACCGCGGTGCGTTCGCAGACCTCCGCGAACCACTGCGTGTAAAGGGCTTCTCCTTCGCCCTGCAGTTGGGGAAAATGACGCCGCACGGTGAAATCCGCCAACTGCTGCAGCAATGCAACGTCGCCACGCGCGGCAGGCAATTCGTAATTGCCGAAGCGCAGAAACGAAGGCGCCACCCGGCAGACGATGGCACCCGGCTCAGGACGTGGGTGACCGTCGTAGAACATGTCGCGCACCACCGACTCGCCGGTTGCCACCAAGCTCAACGCGCGCGTGGTCGGCACACCGAGGTGATGCATGGCCTCGCTGCACAGAAACTCGCGAATGGAAGAACGCAGCACCGCGCGACCGTCGGCGGTGCGCGAATAAGGGGTCAACCCAGCTCCCTTCAGCTGAATCTCCCAACGCTGCCCGGATGCGTTGATCACTTCGCCCAGATTGATGGCGCGGCCATCGCCCAGCTGCCCAGCCCATTGACCGAACTGATGGCCACCGTAGTTCGCCGAGTACGGCTGCATGCCGGGCAACAGTGCATTGCCGCCGAAGACCTGAGCGAATTCCGGTGATGCGATGTCGGCTTCACTGGTGCCCAGAAGCGCCGCTGTTTCGGCCGAGTACGCGATCAGCCGTGGCGCGGCGACCGGCGTGGGCGGCGTGGGCGACCACGCGGCGCCCAGCACCTCGTGAGGGAACGGATTGGATTCGGGATCGCCGGGAAGCTCGCGGACAAAAGCGTTGTCGAAGGCGAGCGGCTGCATCGTCGCTTCCCGCCTCAGGCCGGATCGACCAACGGTTGAAGCTGCGGATCCAATGCAACGCGATCATCGAAGACGAAGCAATGGCCGTCGTAACCATTAGCGCCGACATGTTCGAAATAACCCAGGATGCCGCCATCCAGCTGCAGCACATTGTCCATGCCGTCTTCGCGCATCCACAGCGCGGCTTTCTCGCAACGGATGCCGCCCGTGCAGAAGCTCACCACGGTGGCGTCGGCCAAGGTATCGCGATGCGGTGCCAGCGCTTGCGGCAAATCGGTGAACTTGGCGATCGGCAGCGTCAGTGCTCCAGCGAAGGTGCCGTACTCGACTTCCTGCGCATTGCGCGTGTCCAACATCACTACGCGCTTGCCCGTATCGTCATGACCCTGCTGCAACCAGCGCGCAAGCGTAGACGGTTCAATGGCCGGTGCGCGCTGTCCAAGCGGGCTGGCGCCATCACGGCGGAAACTGATGATTTCCGGCTTGACCTTGACCTTCATTCGGGCGAACGGCTGAGTCGAGCTACGGCTGAACTTGACCACGATGTTGGCGAAACGCTCATCCGTCCGCAAATCGGCCAGGAAATCATGGATGGCCGATTCGTCGCCTGCCAGGAACACATTGATGCCCTCGCCCGCCACCAGCACCGTGCCTCGCAACGACAACGCTTCCGCGCGTTCGCGGACCCACGTGGCAAGAGTCTCGGGGGACTCGACATGGACGAAATGATAGGCAGCGATATTGAGGATCATGCGGATAGTTTAAAGGTGAGGCAGCGGATGCTGGTGAATGAATGGAAGCAGGGAACGGGGAATGGGGAACCGGGAATGATGGATTTTCTCTTGTGACGAGTTCCGAGTTTGCTGGCGGAGACCCTGCATCAATACACGGATTCCGTCATTCCCGGTTCCCTGTTCCCTGTTCCCGCTTTTTTGCCCACAACAACATTCAACCAAACGGTTGACAATTCCCAAAACCCGCGCAATCATCAACCACATGGTTGAATATTCTTCTGAACAACTGGACGCGGTCTTCCATGCGCTGGCCGATGGCACCCGGCGGCGGATGCTGCGTAGCTTGGGCGGTCACCCCCGCAGCGTGGGCGAGTTGGCCGCGCCGTTCCAGATTTCCCTGGCGGCCGCGTCCAAGCACATCAAAGTGTTGGAGCGCGCCGGACTGGTTACCCGCTCCATCCATGGCCGCACACATCTGTGCCGACTACAGCCGGAAGCGCTAGCGGCCAGCCAGCAATGGCTGCGCTTCTACGAGCAATTCTGGAATCAGAACCTCGATGCGCTGGAAGCCGCGCTGAAGAACGAGGCCGCCTCTCCCATCGCGGCGCCCGCCAAAGCACGCAAACCCCAACGCAAAGAAAACACCCCTTCAAATAACAATAAGCCATAAGGAGTGATGTATGACGCTGAAAGACGAACCCACCGCGCGCGCAGAGATGCTCATCCGTAGACCGGTTGCGGAGGTCTTCGAGGCATTCGTCGACCCCGCCATCACCAGCCGGTTCTGGTTTAGCCGCGGGAACAAGAAACTGAAGGAAGGTGAAGTCGTCACTTGGCACTGGGACAGGTACGGCGTTGCCGCCGAGGTCGCGGTAAAGACCGTCGAGCGCAACCGTCGAATACTTATCGAATGGCCGACACCGGTTGAGTGGCGATTCACTCCGCGAAGCGAAGACACCACCTTCGTGAGCATCACAGCATCCGGATTCACCGGAAGCGACGATGAAAAGGTCGCGCAGGCGATCGATTCCATGGGCGGTTTCAGCTTTGCGCTTGCCGGCTGCAAAGCGTTTCTGGAGCACGGCCTTGAACTCAACCTGGTTGACGATCACAACCCCGATGCACATGTGAAAGACGGGGATGAAACCCATGAATGATGCCGCCACCGTGAATGTCCGTGTCTCCCGCCGCTTCACCGCATCCGCCGAACGCGTCTTCGACGCCTGGCTGACACCCCGTTTGTTGGGCCAATGGATGTTCGGACCTGCGGTGCGCGAGGAAAAAATCCTGCGCCTGGATATCGATCCACGTGTAGGCGGCACGTTTTCGATGCTGGTCGAACGTCAAGGCGAAACGATCGACCATCTCGGCACCTATCTGGAAGTAGATCGTCCGCACCGCCTGGTGTTCACCTGGGGCATCCGCGGCCTATCGAACCCGGACGACAGCCGCGTCGCCATTGACATCGCGCCGACGGAAGGCGGCTGCGAACTTACCTTGATCCACTCCCTGCATCCGGATTGGGCGGAATACGCACAACGCACCGAACTCGGCTGGAACACCATGCTGGATGCGCTGCTGCGATTGTTCGCCGCCCCTGAGAAAACCTAAAGGAGGTTTCACCTATGAACGACAGTTACGGCACTCTAGTCGCCTCTGACACGCTGCGCCTGCAGCGCTCCTTGCCGGGTCCCATCGAACGGATCTGGGCCTATCTGACCGAATCGGATAAACGCGGCCAGTGGCTGGCCACAGGCGACATGGATCTGCGCGTTGGTGGCAAGGTCGGTCTGTTCTTCCGCCACGCCGATCTGTCCCCGCAAAAGGCACCGACGCCGGAACGCTATGGCGAGATGGAAAACGGCCATGCCATGAGCGGCCGCATCACCGCCTGCGAACCACCGCGCCTGCTCAGCTACACCTGGGGCGAATCCGATGGCAGCGAGTCGGAAGTCCGTTTCGATCTGACCGAGCAGGACGAACACGTCCTGTTGACGGTCACCCATAGCCGACTGCGCAACCGCGACGACTTGGTAAGCGTTGCCGGTGGCTGGCATGCGCACCTCCAGATTCTGGTCGACCGACTGCAAGGCCGCGAACCGCCCAACTTCTGGGTCATCCACGAAGGGCTGGAAACCGAGTACGAGAAACGTTTGCCGGTGGCGTGAACCAGCACTGGGCTACCGTTGGTAGAGCCGAGTTTCTATGTCGATTGTTAACCCGACATAGTGACGGGTCGGCATAGCCCCCTGTGGGAGCGACGTAAGTCGCGACGTTGATTTCCGGTCGCGACTTACGTCGCTCCCACAAGGAATCTATTCGTGTTTTTTGTAGAGCCGAGCTTGCCCGGCTCTACAACAGCTACTCAGAGCAACATATACGGCAAGGCCAACGTCAGCCCCAGCACCAGCAATATCGCCGCCAACATGCCGATGACGTATCCCGGACGCTCCCGCAGCAGGCTGCCGAAGGTTTCCCCCCTGCCCTCGCGCAGGGCAGCTTCGCGTTCGGCTCGCATCCGCGCACCGCGCTGCGCTTGATACTCGCTCATCAGTGCCTTGGCCCGCGCCACCTGCTCCGGCTGGGAAATCCAGATGCCACCGGCGGAAATTCCCCAAGGGCTGGGAGTGGTTTCGTAATAGGCGATGCGGTGCTGATCCAGCAAAGCGCGGACTTCAGCAGCCTCGTCATCGGGCACATTGCGCAGATTTAGAAGCAGTTTTGACATGGGTGCATGGTAACCGGCGGAGATCATGGGTGCCGAGATCTGACCCGCCCTGGTAGGAGCGGCGTCCCGCCGCGAGCTCTTAGAGTCCCCGTCGTCCATCTCTGCCCCAAGAAAACTACGACGAACCACCCCCCATCAACACGATCGGTTACCCTTCGCGCTCCCGAAATCCGGCCTCTCCCATGCGCGCTCTGCTGTTGTCCCTCATCGTCCTACTTTCCGCTTGCACGCCATCCGCTCCACCACCGACAGGCAGCGTGGCGGAACTGCAACGTATCGACCAACACACGGGCACTGGCGCCGTCGCGGTCGCCGGCAATGACGTCACCGTCCATTACACCGGCTGGCTATACGACGAAAACGCGCCGGAAAAGCGCGGCCAGAAGTTCGACAGCTCCGTGGACCGCGGCGAGCCGTTCACCTTCCTGCTGGGAGCCGGCCAAGTGATCCGCGGCTGGGACGACGGCGTAGCCGGCATGAAAGTCGGCGGCAAGCGCGTGCTGTTGATCCCGTCCGACTACGGCTACGGCCGCGAAGGCGCGGGCGGCGTCATCCCGCCTGGCGCTTCACTGGTGTTCGAAGTGGAACTGCTGGATGTGAAGCCGCACTGAGCGCGGCAATTTCTACTGTGGGAGTGGCGCCGGCATGCTGGCGCCGGTGAGTCGCGACCGTGAAAGGCATTAGACACGGATCAATGCAGATAGATACGGATAAATCCGTGTGCTTTGATCAGCTTCTATTCGCATGGATCCGTGTCCATTGCTCTTTTGAGCTTACGGTCGCGACTCACGTCGCTCCCACACGAAACATTCCTTAGTGTTCCTTCGACTTCCCCACCGGCGTCAACCGCAAATCATGGAAATCAAAACTGAAGTCGGTCAACGGCGATATGGCTTCCATCCGTGCTTCGCGAATAGTGCCGTCCGGCTTTAGGGCGAACGTCAGGAACGCGTCCGCGTTCAACCAGCGTTCCCGCCAGCGCACGATGAAGGTGTCCTGTTGCCAATGCGATATGTCGCCCACGAGTTGAGGCGTGCGGCTGAAGCGCATCACCAACTTGCCTCCTTCACGCGCGATATCCACATCGCCGTACCACGGGTCCTGTAGTTTTCCGGCATAAGCAACTAACGGCAGCGAAGGCTTGGAAGCGGTGTCTCGCGCTGCCAGCAGTTTCTTCCACTTTTCATCGGCATCGCCTCGTTGCTGCGCTACCGCGGCCGCATAGGCGCTCAGCCAGTCAGTGGGTGGCGCTTCCAGAAAGGCATCCAATATCCGCAGGGTCACGGCGTTGAATGCCGCCCCTACTTCCTGGTTGGTCAACACCACGATGCCCAGCTCCTGCTCCGGCACCAACGTCACTCGCGACACCATGCCCGGCCAACCGCCGGTATGCCACACCAGTTTCCGGCCGCGGTAGTCCGACAGCACCCAGCCTTCGCCGTAACCAAGAAAGTTGGGCCGTGCGGCTTTCAAGGCTTCCACCTTGGGTTCGGTGATAGGCATCGGCGTCACCATCGACCACATCGCCTTGTGCCGCGCGGCGCTGAACAAACGGCTTTCCTGCCGGTCCTCGCCGGTGTACACGCCTTCGTCCAACTGCACTCGCATCCATCTGGCCATGTCGTGCACGCTGGAATAGAGCCCACCGGCACCGGCGACATTCGACCAGGTCATTCGCGGTGCCGGTTGCAGATCCTTGAAGTCGGCCTTGGCGTAACCGGTGGCCGCGTTGTCGCCAGCTTTCAACGCATCGCTGTTGTAAAGCGTCTCGTCCATGCCCAACGGCTGCAGAATGCGTGCCTGCAGAAACTGCTGGTAGCTTAGTCCGCTGACCTGCTCGATCACCTGCTGCGCCACGCCGTACAAGATATTGTCGTAGGCATACTGGCCACGAAAACCGCGGGTCAGCGGTACATCGCGCAGCCGGCGCGCCACTTCCTCATTGCTGTACGTGGTGGTGGGCCAGAACAACAGATCGCCCGCGCCCAACCCCAGCCCACTGCGGTGAGCCAACAGGTCGCGCAGCCGCATCTCGCGGGTGACGTACGGGTCGGCCATGCGGAACCAGGGCAGATGATCAATGACGCGATCATCCAGGTTCAACTTGCCCTCGTCGGCCAGGATCGACAGCGAGGCCGACGTAAACGCCTTGGTGTTGGACGCAATGGCGAACAACGTATGCGCATCCACCTTGTCCGGTTTATCCAACTCGCGGACACCGTAGCCGCGCTCCAGCACCACCTGTCCATCCTTGACGATGGCTACCGCGATGCCTGGCACATCGAACGTCTTTCGCACCGATTCCACATAGGTATCGAAATCTTGCAGCGACTCCGGCAACGGCGATGGCACCGCTTGGGCAGCGGCACTCGCAGACCAAAATGCAAACAAAAACAGGACGGCAGCGGCGCGGCATGCGGAAAAAGTCTGGGAGATCATCGGGGCCCAAAGTCGTGGAGAACCAGCCGGCGACGATACGTCATCCTGCTAGCGGCGGCATCTGCCGGCAGTCATCGGCATAATGTCGAGATGCCTGAAACCAATACTGCTTCACGCTTGGCCATCATCGGCGGTGGACCCGCCGGACTGATGGCCGCGGAAACCGCTCGCGCTGCCGGGCTGTCGGTGGACATCTACGAAGCCAAAGGCTCAGTGGGCCGCAAGCTTCTAATCGCCGGCAAAGGCGGTTTGAACCTCACCCATTCCGATCCCTTCGACGTTTTCGTCCGCCGTTATGGCGAACGCAGCGGGCAAGTCGCCGCCTGGCTGCGCGATTTCGATGCGGATGCTTTACGGGAATGGGCGGCCGGTTTGGGCGTGAACACATTCGTAGGCAGTTCCGGGCGCGTCTTCCCGCAGGACCTCAAGGCCGCACCATTGCTGCGTGGCTGGGTGCGCCGCCTGCGCGAGCAAGGCGTGCGTTTCCATGTACAGCACCGCTGGCTGGGTTGGACCGCAGACGGCCATCTGCGCTTCGCAACGGCCGACGGCGAACTGATCGTTCGGGCCGAGGCGGTGGTACTGGCGCTAGGCGGCGGTAGCTGGCCGCAGCTGGGTTCCGATGGCGCTTGGCAACCGGTGCTACGCGAACGCGGCGTGGAGATCGCGCCATTGTTACCTTCCAACTGCGGGTTCGATGTGGGTTGGAGCGAGCACCTGGCCAGCCGCCACGCCGGCGCGCCACTCAAACCGGTCGTGGCCTACTGGCGCGACCAGCACGGCGTCGAGCATAACCAGCAAGGCGAATGCGTCATCACCGCCACCGGCATCGAGGGAAGCTTGATCTACGCGCTTTCTCCGGTACTGCGTGATGCCATCGCGCGCGACGGACAAACGAACCTTCATCTGGACCTGGTTCCGGGGCACGACGAACGCCGACTGCTGGACGGCTTGGGCAAGCCACGCGGATCGCGAAGCTTCAGCGAACACCTGCGTCGGGAAGCCGGTCTGACGGGCGCCAAGGCGGCGTTGCTGTATGAGGTGCTGGACAAGCGTCAGCTTAACGACACGGCCACCGTGGTGAAGACCATCAAGCGTCTGCCGTTGGTGCTGAAAGGCCCTCGACCGATGGAAGAAGCCATCAGTAGCGCCGGCGGTGTACGCCTTGAAGCGTTGGACGAGAATCTGATGGTCACTGCTCTGCCGGGCGTATTCGCCGCGGGCGAAATGCTGGACTGGGAAGCGCCTACCGGCGGCTATCTGCTTACCGCCTGCTTCGCCAGCGGTCGTCGTGCGGGTCTGGGTGCAGTGACGTGGCTGGCGGCGCAGCCACGGCGGTAATCTGGCGACTGCGGCTACCTTGACTGGTCGCCCGCAGTGGCTGCGGCAGGACCGGAAGATCCATGCTCGCAGCGATGCGGGGCGTGTAAATAAGATAGCGTCGCCACTGTTGTGTTTAGGTTATCGTTCGACAGCAGTTTTGTTACACGCGGTCGCCGGTAGGAGCGCCGTCTCGGCGCGAGCTCTTCCGCCTTTATCGCGATTGGACAGGAAGAGCTCGCGGCGGGACGCCGCTCCTACGAAGTCTTTCTTGCCTTTATACCGCCGCGGTCACCAATATCTCGACCAGCCAATGCTCGTTCGCCAATGCCGCTTGCAACGTGGCACGCGGCGGAGCGTTGCCTTCGGGCACCCAGGCTTCCCAGACTTCGTTCATCGGCTCGAAATCTATCAAGTTCTTCAGGAAGATTTCCGCGCGCAGTATCTTGGTCTTGTCGGTGCCCGCCCGTGCCAGCAGCGCATCGATAGCCGCCAGCACTTGCTCGGTCTGACTACGGATGCCTTGTGTGGGATCCTCGGCAACTTGCCCGGCCAGATAGACCACACCGTTATGGACCGCCATTTCGGACAATCTTTTGCCAACGTCGAATCGCTGAATCATGGCGTCACCTCTTTGGTTGTTGCGGTCAGCTTAACGCCGGGAACGCACGATCAGGTAGAGGCTTTTACACCAGTGGCTGCAATGGCCATCTTTCCCGCGCCGCCTAATGCCTCATAGAGCCTAAGTCCTCGGCAAAGCATCCTTGTGGGAGCGACGTAAGTCGCGATGAAGCTTTACTGGTAAAGCCTCATCGCGACTTACGTCGCTCCCACAAGGAATTCATCCGCGCTTTTGTAGAGCCGAGCTCGCTCGGCTGCCCTTTAGGGAAACGATCAGGCAACGAAGCGCCCCAAGGGGACTAAACAACGTCCGCTCTACCAGGACGAAGCCACAAGCGAGCGGCAGCCGCCGACATCGCCAGGACGATCATCAGAATGAGCGTCTTCTGCACCTTGGCTCCGGACGCCGGCGGCCAGAGCACATGCAGCCACAACACCGCATAGCAAGCCAAGGCCCATAGGAATGCCAACGGGAAGCATCGGCGCCAGTACGCGTCACCGCGGAACCGCCAGGCCTGCAACACCATGCCGGTACTGACCAAAAGGAACGCGGAAGAAGCCGCAAGGCCGTGGATGAAGCGGTGCAAATCCGGTGCCCGTTCCGGCAACCAGGAGTCGCCGATCGATACGGCGCTTAGCGCCACCGCGCCGCCCGCCAGCAACAACAACGGCGCCGCGCTGCGGGCGCGCCGTTCCAGATCGGCGTACAGCCCCGCCGCCAGAACCGCGATGGCCAGCGACAGTACGCAGTACATGATTCGCAGCCACAGCCCATAAGGACCTAGCAGATACCGACTAAGCGTGGCGCGTTGCCAATCCAGGTCCACGCGCAAAAACTGCAAGGTGATGGCCGTGACCAGGAAGGCGGCGCTGCACAACAGCGCCACGCCTCCCATGCGCTGGGTGATACGAAAAGAGCCATGGTCGGCCCGCAAGCTATCACTCATTCTTTGTTATGCCCGGTCTTTTGAAAGGAAGTTTGTCCTAAAAACAAGTCTCGTAGGATGGGTCGAGCGCAGCGACACCCATCAGCTCGGATACCGTGATGAGAGATGGGTGTCGCTGCGCTCGACCCATCCTACGGCTACCCATATGGTCGGCGAACAGCGAAGCCGCGATGGCAAGCTTCCTCATGTTGGGCTGCGGTTGATGAAAGGGAGCCTGGTAATAGAACCGTGCAACCGTGCACAAAAGCAGTGGCCCACTGTCCCAAATCGGCTTTGATGGAGAGCGGCGGCAAGCTATGTTTGCTACAAACCGATAACGCGCTGCCAAAGTGTGATTGCCTTTCCGGAGACCTTCTTTTCAAGCCGGTCGGCGTACTGGCCCAAGGATTGCATCTGCCAGCATCGCAGGGAACGGGACTCGACGTTTCCGTTCTCCGGGCTGATACCTTGCCCATTGCGATACGTAGGTTTTCTATATGATGCTCTCAGCCTGGGAGGCTGACGTTTGATGGAGAGTCAACTACACCCATGACCTCGTCCGCCCAATACCCCACCGACGAGAACGGCGAAACTCATCGCCTGCCCCGCCGGATCTACCGGCTGCGCGTGCTTGGAATGGCGCTGGCTTCGCTCTGCGTGGCGGCGGTGCTGCACGACAACCAGGCACCCCTGCCTATCTGGCTGTGGTTGCTGTTCACCGGCCTGGTCTGGCCGCAGCTGGCACTGCTGGTAGCCACCCGCAGCGAAACGCCCTATCACACGGAAATCCGCAACCTGCTGTTCGACTCCACCCTGGTCGGGATGTGGGTGGCGCTGATGCAGTTCAACCTGCTGCCCAGTGTTCTGCTGATCACCCTGGCAACGGTGGACAAGATCAGCACCGGCATTCAGAGGCTGTGGCTATGGTCGCTCGGTGCAATGGCGTTGGGCTGCGTCAGCGCCGGGTTGTTTACCGACTTCGCGTTCCGGCCGGCGACCAGCATGCAGGTGCTGCTCGCTTGCTTGCCCATGTTGCTGATCCATTCCATCGCCGTCAGCCACGCCAGCCATCGGCTGGTCCGCGAGGTCAAACGGCAAAACCGCATGCAGGACGAGTTGAGCCGTGTTGATGTGCTGACCGGCCTGGATAGCCGCCGGTACTGGCTGGCACAAGCCGAACACATACTCCAGCACCGGCATGACAGCGGTGAAACCGCAACGCTGCTGATGATCGATGTGGACCACTTCAAATCCATCAACCAGGCGTATGGCCCCGCGGTTGGCGATGAGGTGTTGCGGGCCGTGGCAACGGTCATCCGTGGCAGCATCCGCAACCTCGACAAGGCGGGCCGTTTCGGCGGAGATGAGTTTGGACTGGTGCTGCAGGGCACCGGTGCGCAGGCTGCGCAGATCGTTGCCGAGCGCATTCGCCATGGGGTGGAAGCGATCGCCACGCCCGGCATTCCCGAGTTGCGCTGCACCGTCAGCATGGGAATAGCCGAGGCGGCGGAGAGCGACACGGACATGCTTGATTGGTTGGAATCAGCCGGTGGCGCCCTGTATCGGGCCAAGGCCGAAGGCCGCAACCGGGTGGTCTGCCAGCCCACCGGGTTAGATGGACCGCGGGTAGAAAACGCCACGCGCTGAGGCGAAGGATCCAGGCGGACTGCTTCTCGTAGAGCCGAGCTGCGCCTCGCGATAGCTCCGAGTCAGTAGCAACGAGGCCGTCGCAACGGCAGGAGACAGCAAATAGCCGTGAAGGCGCTTCTTGTAGAGCCGAGCTTGCTCGGCTGCTCCTTCCTGGGAAACCTCGGCAATCAGCAACACGGAATCTGACGGCAGCGCTGGAGCCAAAAACGACTACGAGCGGAGGCTTTCCAGGCGCTCTTCGTGGCGGTGCGGCAGTTCCAGCACGTTGCTGGCACCATCGTGCAACGGCGCGACTGCGCCCTCGAACATGCAAACACGGTTGCGGCCCATGTGCTTGGCGCGGTACAGCATCTTGTCGGCATGCGACAGCAGCTTGGCCAGGCTGTAGCCGGACAATACGCTGGAGGTAACGCCGAAACTGGCAGTCACGGCAAAGGTATGGCCAGTCTCGCGGGTATCGATCTGCGCCAGGCGCACGCGACAATCTTCCGCGACACGCGTCGCTCCGCGCAGGTCGCAGCCGTACATCAGGATGGCGAACTCTTCCCCGCCCAGCCGACCCAGCACGTCGATGCGCCGGCAGAAGCTCTTGCAGGCATCGGCGACTTCCTTGAGCACCCAGTCGCCAGTCTGGTGACCGTAGCGGTCGTTGACCAGCTTGAAGTGGTCCAGATCGAACATGATCAGCGACACTTCCTCCCCCGCACGTGCGCACTGCGCCAGCGCGCGCTCCGCCTGTAGGGTGAAATGGTGGCGATTGCACACACCCGTCAACGCGTCGGTTTCCGCCATCTGCTTCAGCGACAACTGCACCCGCTTGATCTTGTAGGCCCAATAACCGATCGAAGCCACCAGCATCACCAGCAACATAACGATCAACCGGGTGTTCTGCGCGGACTTCTGGTCGAGCTTGCTTTGTAGCTGGAGAACTTGGTTTTGCTTGTCCAGGAGACTGATCTGCTGACTCTTTTGCAGCATTTCCTGGCGTACGATCTGATAGGCCATCTCCCTGGCCTTAACTTCGTTGAGGTAGGCCTTATCCGCTTCGGCGTAACTTTTGTAGGCCAACAGAGCTGCTTGTGCATCGCCGCGGCGCTGCGCGATTTCGTACATGGTTTTATTTGCGCTCGCCAAAGTCAGGGAGCTGTGAATACTTGTATTCAATGCAATGGCGTCGAGCGCATATTTCTCGGCAGCGGCCGCGTCACCTTTTTCGAGCATAAGCTCGGCCAACAACGCCTTTACTTCACCAATCAGATGTTGATAGCGCGTTGCTTCAATCTCCGGCAAGCGCCTTTCTAGCAGTGAGATGGCCATCTCCCGCTGACCCTCGGCTGCCCATTTTCTAGCCAATGTAATCCGGATGAAGTTGGCAGCGGCATACTCTCGAAGCTGCAAGCATTGATCAATCGCCTCGTTGAAGACAGTCTCATCGCCAGGCAAAATGGCTAGATTCTGCAATGCCTGCAGTTTCACCTGCCTCGCCAGACAAAACGTACGGCCACTTGGTCTATCGCCCAATATTCGCTCAGCATAGTTCAGCGCCAGCTTATGCTGCCCTATCTGGCTATGTATAAGCGCTGCAACGCCTAAGCCCTGGTGCCGCAGCTCACTTGACTGGACACGATTTATAAGCGCCAGCGTTTCTTCCAACTGGCGAAGGCCTTCGACGAACTGTCTATTAAGCGCATGTGCGTTTACTATTAATGCACCCGCGCGGAACTTCATATCAATGTTCGCCGACGCAGCGATCAGTTGACGAGCTTCCGGAATCGCCTGCTCTGGCCGCCCTTGAAAAACGCGCGCGTAAGCATTTAGGTATTGCAGGTGCTCTTTTTGAGGAAGACTTGCCTTTTCTTCCCTCGCATTGAGCTGCCCCAGGATTTCCTGAAATGCTTTCGGGTCGGAACTACGAGCGGATTCTGCTTGGCGAAGGCGCTTTTCGAACCAATCCGAACCTTTAGCTTCGAGGGGCAGCAATGCCGCCCCCAAAACTATAACCAAGCCGATCACGAGACTGCGCACAAACATATCCGCTCCTTGCCGCTCTCGCGGCGTACGGCACTATTCCGTTGCGGGCGATTCTTCTTCCACGGGCTGTTCCGTGTCTGATTGGTCATCCTCTTTCCGCATAGGCTCTTGATCGGGAGCCCACACCATGCAGGCCATTGCTGGACGTCCGCCTAGCAAATCGCCTAGTGCAGCAACATTCCTATCCAACAAGGCTTGCCTTTCTTCATCTCCAACCTCGAGAGAGCCCACAGCGTTCGCGTAATCTGCGGCAGATACTTTGCCGAACGCCGGTTTGCTGCCAAGCGATTCCATAAATCGAATAGTCTGCGACATCAATTCCCCCTACCAATTCAAATAGCCTACGAAATTATGGCTAGGACAAGGTTCTACACCCTTATATCGTTTGCCTACAAACAGCAATTGATCTACAGCCAACTAACCTGACGGTCCAGCCCCCTTGCTTCTAGCCTATCCTGCCAGGAGCTTCCAGCCATTATGCCGGGTTTACTCCCCCTGGGACACATGGCCTTAGCAGCCGAAAACCATTGATAGTAATGGCCCCATGATCACCGAACGGCACTAGAAAGGCGATGATGTGCTTCGCCTGCCCATCCCCTTACCAGCTTACTGGACCTCCGGGCGGGTTACCTCAGTCCTGTAGTCAATGAACAAGGCAGTTGGACCTTCAGATCAGCCGTTCTCCTGCAGTCCTGCCAGCCGGTCCATTATTGCCTGATTGATCTGCATGGCCTGGGCCGGAGGTACTACCAACGTTGTTTCCTGCGTTAGCTTGATCGCCGTCAAGTCGGAAAGTCGCAAGCGCTCTGTGCGGGGCGACGCAATGGGCAAGGTAGCGGCCTCATAGGCGATCACTTCATGATCTCGTGGGTAATCCTGAGCCAATAGCTCTACAAGCAATTGACGAAAAGCTGCCCCTGTTGAAAAGCGGGCTAGGGTCCGGTCGCCAGCCACCCCTACCTGCCAAAGAATCAGATAGGCCGAGGGATCGATGCGGCGCTGATAGAACATGAACTGGCTAGCCTCGTAGTGCTGGCAACCGAAGGTTCCCGGATCGATACCCAGGTCGGCGTATAGGCAATCCTCCGCCGACACAGCAGCTTCCATCACCGCGTCAAAACCTTCCGAACGCGCCTGCGTAATTGCCGTGTGCGGCACCAACGCAAACACACCCGGATGGCCGTAGAAGGCACCGCAGACCTGCTGGCCAGCACGGACCTCCGCCAGCATCGCATTCACCATTTGCCTGTAGGTCTCGCTGCGCGGCTTACCTTCCCGATAAAACGGCTGCAAGCTGCGCACATCAGCGTGCATGTCCTGCACCCACAACTCCACCAGCGGGTCCGATGCCGCGACAAAAACTACGTCTGCCTGCTCTATGTAATTGCGAGAACGCGGCGCTAGATGCGCACCCAGCGTCATCCCCAAGCCAACACAAGCCAGCGCCCCCTTTTTTACGCCCACGGTCCCTTCCGAATCGAAATCCCAACTAAGCAAGAGTGCCCCAAGCCTGGGACTCCGGCAACGACGAATTATCCGTGCCGGTGCTGCCGATGATAGTGGCCTACGGTTACCGATTGGATACCTGGTAAACCCAGGGAGGGCAGACGCACCTTGCTGCACCGCAGCTTTCCCTAATGGCCGATGTTCGCGGCTGCCCCACGGTGGCCTACTGCGACGGTCATTCGACGCGCCCCTCCCCAGCCCGTCACTTGCTGGTCCGCGTCAGCCATCTGGTCCATCACCATGAGGAGCTGCCTGCGTGATCTACTTTTCTCTCTCTTCCTCTCCAGCTGCCGTCCACGCCACCCGCGGCGCAACGATCTTCTCTTCGTCCGCTCGCCCGACGCCCCGGTGGCGAACGGTCGCCGTCGGGCTCTGCCTGTTCGCAATGAGCCTGGCAGCGCCGGCCTGGGCGCAGACCGAGGTCACCGGCTTTGGCAGCAACCCCGGCAATCTGCGCATGTTCAAGCACGTTCCCGCTGGGCTGCCGGCGAATTCGCCCTTGGTCGTCGCTCTGCACGGCTGTTCGCAAAGCGCCGCCAGCTACGACGCCGAAACCGGCTGGCAGATGCTGGCCGACCGTTGGCAGTTCGCTTTGGTGTTGCCTCAGCAGCAGAGCACCAACAATTCCAGCACCTGCTTCAACTGGTTCGAGAGCGGGGACACAGCACGCGGCCAGGGCGAGGCGCTGTCGATCAAGCAAATGGTCGACCGCATGAAGGCCGATCACGGCAGCAATGCCGCCCGGGTCTACGTCACCGGCTTGTCCGCTGGCGGTGCGATGGCAGCGGTGATGCTGGCGACCTACCCGGACGTCTTTGCCGGCGGTGCCATCGTTGCCGGGCTGCCCTACCGCTGCGCCACCAGCCAAAGCACCGCTTTCAGCTGCATGAACCCAGGTAGCGACCTCAGCCCGGCGCAGTGGGGCGACAAGGTCCGTGCCGCCAGCAGCCACAGTGGTCCCTGGCCGATCGTCTCCATCTGGCATGGCGACGCGGACTATGTGGTGCGCCCGGCCAACCTGACCGAGAGCATGCAGCAATGGACCAACGTGCATGGCATCGACCAGACCGCCGATGTCAGCGACACGGTGGCCGGTTATCCGCACGCGGTCTACAAGAACGCAGCAGGCCAGCCCAAGGTGGAAACCTATCTGATCACTGGCATGGGCCACGGCACGCCGGTAGATCCCGGCACCGGCGAAAGCCAGTGTGGCACCGCAGGCGCCTACATCCTGGACGCCAACATCTGCTCCAGTTACTACATTGGCCACTTCTGGGGCCTGGATAACCTGGACGGGACACCACCCACGACTACGCTGACCGCGCCGGCAAACGGTGCCAACGTCAGCGGCACCGTGGCCGTCAGCGCGACGGCCAGCGACAACATCGGTGTGGACCGGGTGGAGTTCCTGCTGGACGGCGCCCTGCTGGGCAGCGATTCCACCGCGCCTTATTCCCTGAATTGGAATACCGCCACTGCCACCAGCGGCACGCACACCCTGCAAGCCCGTGCTTTCGATCTGGTGGATAACGTGGGTACTTCCGCCGTCATCACGGTCAATGTGGTGGATGGTGGCGGGGGTGGCACGCCCTTGGTTGCCGAATTCAGCAACGAAGACGCCAACGATGGTTACGTGAAAGCCAATGCCAACGGCAGCGCACCGGCGGTCGGCACATTGGAGGCGTATTCGGGACTGGCGCTGGGTCGCGGCACCGACGGCAAATACAACCGGGCGCTGCTGTCGTTCGATACGTCGTCGTTGCCGGACAGCGCCACCGTCGTTTCCGCTACCGTGACCGTCACCTACCGCAGCGCTTACGGCGATCCCTGGTCCAGCCCGGCGGGCAACACGCTCACGATAGATGCCCACTTGGGATGCCGCAGCGCCTGCACCATCGAGACCGGTGACTACGCCGGCTCCATGACCGCCAACGGTGTCGCGCAGCTGCAGCGGTTCACCGGCGGCAGTCAGATCAGCAATCTTTTCTCGGGCGCCGGTCTGGGCGCCATCAATCGTACCGGACGGACCCAGCTGCGCTTGCGCTTCAGCGCTCAACCCACGGCCACGAATTACCTCTGGATCGATAAAGGCGCCAGCGCCAAGCTGCGGGTGGAATATCTGCCCTGAGTGCTAAGGCCTGGCGGACTTCATTTCCTGTAGGAGCGGCGTCCCGCCGCGAGCTCTTCGCTTTTATCGCGGTCTGACAGGAGGAGCTCGCGGCGAGACGCCGCTCCTACAAGGGCTCCAATAGGTCCAGCGTCGAGCGCGGACCTAGTCGCCAAGCGCTACACTGTTGGCGAAACGCCATCGCCTGTTCCTTGTGCGTTGGGCATCCTTATCGATCACCATTGGAGACGTTGCTATGAGCAAAGGCATGGACCAGAAGAAGAACCAGAAGAAACAGCCTGCCAAGACGCCGCAGGAAAAGCGCGCGGCCAAGCAGGAAAAGAAAAACGCCAAGAAGTAACCTGATCGGAATGCGGTGGTAGTCGCGCCGCATTCCGACAGTCCATGCGCCGCTCACGCTGCGCATTTTCCGGACGCTCTCTGCCCACGCGCCGATGCAACGTCGGCCACAAGCCTCCTGATTTTCCCCGCGTCCGCTGATGATTTGCATCGATACTGCGCCCTTCCGCGTTGGCACGTTCGGCCTGTGAAAACGCGCGGGCTCGAAGCACCCCGGCTTGGATCGGCCGGCTCTCAGAAGTAAATCCCACCTTCTTCAACTGGCCGTAAGCGCCGCCTCTTCGCGTTACCTCCTACAAAGGGGTTTTTGTACTACGCAGGGGAGTTGGCAAGACCATGGACAAGATGACCTGGGTGACCACTTGGGAAGCCTGGCGGGCGGCTATGGGCACGCCCAGCAGCCGCCAGCGCAAGCAGGTGGACAAGTTCCTGGAAACTCATCCGTCCATTCTCTATTGGGGAGATTCGTGGTTCAGCACCATGCTGTATCTCAACCTGGCGCGGCAGAGCATCCGCCGCATCGACGGCATGGGCATCCTGATTGGCAAGCCGGGGGCAACGGCTGAGCGGCTGTTCGCGCCGTCGGAGGTAAAAGAAAAAAGCGGCCGCCTGAAGCGGTGGCCGTTCGACTTGGTGTGCCTGAGCGCCGGTGGCAACGATGCGTTGTCGGAGAGGCTGGAGGCGGTGTTCAAGGATTGGGTGGAAGGCGCCCGCAGCGACAAACTAACGCCCGAACAGGCTTACGAAATATTGTTGGAATCCAGCGTATTTCCCACCATCCGCCAGGCCCACGTGCGTGTTCTGGAAGCGATCAAACGGGTGCGGGAAGACAGACCCAACCTGCGCGTGCTGGCGCATTCCTATGCACGGATCACCCGCATTGGCGCCAAAGCGGACCTGACCGTCGGCAACATCGGCCTTATCGCCTTGTTGAAGGGCGAAGCCGGGCCGTGGCTGTGGAAAGTCATGCGGCACGTCCTGCGCGACGAACAAGCCGCGCGGGAATTCGCCGACAAACTGCTGGTGGACGGCCTTCTTGAATCGGTCTTGCATCCTCTTGCATCGCCGGAGCAATACGGCAGCTTTTTCAGCGTCGCGGATTTCTCGGACGTGGAACAGGCACAGGCAACAACCTTCTGGAACGACGAAATTCACCCCACGGAAGAAGGCTTTGCGGTACTGGCCGAACGGCTGAATGTATCCATCAGATCTCTGTTGCCGGCGCATAAGCGCGATGCGGTCGTCTAGGGCGACCCAAGCCATAAGCGGCTATCGCGGCCGGACCCCAGTTCAGCGAAGTGATTCGTTGGCGGTTGGACCTCAGGACACTTGTAGGAGCGGCGTCCCGCCGCGAGCTCTTCCTGTCAGATCGCGATAGAAGCCAAAAGCAACTGAAGCCTGGCTGTTCGCCATCCGTGCGCGCTGCGGCGCGTTCTAGACCGCGCGCACTGAGCAGCTACGGTGGCGCGCTCGCGGCGGGACGCCGCTCCTACAAGGCCCCAAAACGGTCGCTTTTTTGCAGTTTCGGCACATGGCGGAACGCTGAAAAAGGTCTAGACTCTTTCCGTCGACGTTACGCCCTTCACCGCGGAGGGTACCTATATGATGACCTGGGCATTCGCTGCCGCATTGGCACTCTCGCCGGTGGTGCCAGTACCGGTCTCGCCTCCCGTCGCTCCGCCCCCCAGCCCCGAACAGGTGCTGGCCATACCCGCCGAGCTACGCTCCAAATTCCAGCATCAAGTGTTGGATCAAAGTCGCTCGCCGACGCGGCGACTGAATCTGCTGGTCGATTTTTTGTTCGAAGATGACGGCTTGGCCATGGAGTACGAACACGACGCCACGTATACCGTCGAACAAGCGTATCGCACCCGCAAAGCCAACTGCCTGACGTTCACCTTGCTGGCCATCGCATTGGCCCGCGAAGCGGAACTTGAGGCGTATGGTCAAGACATCGAAGACACTTTGGTATGGCGCCAGGAACAAAACACGATTTACCGCACCACTCATGTCAACGCGGGCATACAGATCAAGCGGCAGCGTTACAGCGTGGACGTGGCGTGGGATTCGGTGATCGCACGCAACCCGCCCGAGCGTATTCCTGATCAACGGCTCCTGGCTCACTTCTACAACAACCGCGTTGCCGAACTGATGGCCCAGGAACAGCTGGAAGCTGCTGTCGCGTACGCAGCGCTATCGTTGCAGTTGGACCCCGGTTACGCGACCAGCTGGAGCAATGCCGGCGTACTGCACATGCGCGCGGGCCGCCAGGCTGTAGCCGAGCGCTATTACCGCCGGGCATTGGAGCTGGAGCCGAAGCATCCCGGAGCATTGTTCAACATGGTGGGCTTCTATCGGCGTACAGGCGATCAGGAACTCGCCGATGAATACCAGCAGCGACTGGAAAAAGCCCGGCTCAGGGATCCGTTCCATCAATTCCTGTTGGCATCGGATTACGAGCGCCACGGCGATTACGCTCGCGCCGCGGAGCACTACCGCCGTGCCATTGCCCTGCACGATACCGAACACCGCTTCTATTTCGGGTTGGCCCGCGCATATCTGCAATTAGGCCAAGCCCGCCGCGCAGGCCGTGCCCTGGCCCGCGCACAAGCACTCAGCAATGGCGCCACGCAAGCGCTCTACCAAGCAAAACTGGATAACCTGCGTCAGCTCTGGAAGTAGAAAAACGCAGCCAACCAGAGGGCCGAATCAGTCCCGCATCCGTGTATCGGTGGCCACCCAATTCACCTCCCACGTCTTGCCGCCATCATCGGAGAACGCCTGCTCGAACCGGCATGAATCCTGGGTGATATCGGAAATGACGAACCGAACCAGGATGGCGCGGCCGTTGAGCGTCTCCTGGCCGTAGAACTCACCCCGCCCGTTCTTGAATTCGCCATATACCGGCGGGCTCAGCGTGCCACCGGCACTGTTGGAGAAATTAAGGCTCCATTGTTTGGCGTCCGGGTTGTAGAGGCGTAGCGACAAACCTTCGATGCGGCCGGATGGTCCCTCGACCTCCAGCTCCACCAGATTGGCGCGGCCGTCCCAGACCTTTCGTACCACTGTCGTACCCTCGTACTCCACCCAGGTATTGGAACCCGTCAGCGGGCGCAGACGGCGCGACAGCTTGGTCTTCCAGGTGCCGATCTCGAAATCGAAATCCCGCTGCCCATCGTGCTGCGCCGTCGCTGAAGATTTCGTTTTGGACGCATCCGCCTGTGTCTGCGAGAAGCCTGTCAAAGGCACTGCGCCGGCAAGCAAGCCCATTACTAGGACGCAAGTGGAAAACTTCGTGGATGTGGGCATGACAGTTCCTTTGGTCTGGAATCGCTTTGCGATCTAGCTTGGTAATCCTGTCGAGAATATCGGCCGCGCGGACAGTTACACAGAACCAATTGATCCGGTGCTTCTAATTCCCAGAGAGCCAATCTCAATAGCCTGGGCCTTGAACAATGCGATCCAGGAAGCTGGAATCCGCTACGAGGTCGACAACACCGCATGTTTACCGCTTCCATTTCGGATTCGCGCAAAGCTTCATATCGGCGGGTAGCAGCGGGTGTACTGAGCCGGTGAACACCCCACCAGCGATTTGAAGTCGCGGATGAAATGCGCCTGGTCGAAGTAACCCAGCTCCAATGCCAGCGCCACCCAATCCACCGTGTCGCCCTCATCCAGGCGCGCCAGTGCTTCGTGCATGCGGTAGCGGTTGATGACCCATTTGGGGCCAATGCCCACGTAATCGTTGAACAACCTTTGCAATGACCGAACGCTGATACTCCAGCGTGTCGCGGCATCGTCAAGCGTGCGGATGCCGCGGTCGTCGGAAATGCTATCCACGATTTCGCCGACACGTCTCACCGGTTCTTCCATGGGCGGCAGGCACGAGCCAAGAAATGCACTGGCAGCCTCCACTTGGCCAGCGTCGCTGGACTGCGACAATACCGCCGACTCCAGAGTCGCGCCGCTGGCGCCAAACACATCGCAAAGCGCCAACGAGCGGTTGCGCAATGTCGATACCGGCCCGCCCAAGAAAGGATGAAAGCCGCCTGGCCGGAACTTGATGCCGAATACCCCACCACTGCCCTCCAGCACCCGGGTGAACCGGCCCGTATGCAATCCCTGCACGCGCGAGTTCCCGGGTTCGATGACCACATGTACGTTCGGGTGCGGCAGCGTCTCGCGGACCTGCGGCGGCCCACCCTGCAGGTCCCAGCGCACGATCCAGAAATGCTGCACGACATCCGCCAACACCGCTGGCGGCGCGAGCCGCGCATGATGGAACGCACCGGATGCCGGTGGATGACGCAATAGACCCCGCGCCTTGCCCACGCTGCGCTCATTCATCGGACGTGCTTCCGGCGGCCGCTCGCTGTCGTGTTTTTACAATCACGCTCCCTCCCTCTGTGTTCATATCCCGCCACCCAACCCGCGCACCCGAGTTCCACATGAAAGCCTATGCCATCTTGCTGCTCGCATTTGCCGTTTACCCGGATGGCACGGCCGCGCAAACCCCCAAGGAGTCCTTTTCCATGCAAGCCATTGGCACCTTTGACGTCAAGGTAGTACCGCAAAGTCCCGACAACGCTCCCGCGCAGGCCTCCGGGGTAGCTCGACTATCGCTGGACAAACAATTCCACGGCGATCTGGAGGCCACCAGCCAGGGTGAAATGCTGGCGGCTGGCGACGGAACACAATCCGGCGCCTATGTGGCGATAGAAAAGATCACCGGATCACTGCATGGGCACAGCGGCAGTTTCGCGCTGGTGCACCGGGCGCTGATGGTCCAGGGCACGCCGCAGGAATGGACAGTGGTGGTGGTTCCGGATTCCGGGACGGGTGCTTTGCGAGGCATCAGCGGATCGATGCGTATCGAAATCACCGAAGGCAAGCACTTCTACCAATTCGACTACGTTCTGCCCCATGGTGAAAAGGCTGGTAAGCCGTAACGAGAAACGCCCAGGGTGGATTTCCCCGAGGACAGCGCGCTTCTCGTAGAGCCGAGCTTGCTCGGCTGCTCTTCGATCCGCACCCGTTCAATGCGCCTCCGAATTAAGAGCAGCGGAGCAAGCTCCGCTCTACGTGAACGCGCCGGCATGGGCTCGAAACCAAGCACTTCGACCCCCACTCAACCCTCGATTTCTGTTCATAAAACCCGCGTGAGGCGCGGCGGCGGCCCGGGGGCGTACACTGGTGGGCCCCAAATGACCGAGATATCCGCTTGGCAAAGCCCAACTACTCCTTCGAAAAGCGCCAGCGCGAGATTGCTAAGAAGAAGCAACAGGACGAAAAAGACGCCCGCAAGCGCGAGGCCCGCGATGCTGCCAAGGCGGCTGCGGATTCCGCTCCGAAGCCTCCGTCTCCTGGCAGCACCTGACGGGCTGATGTCCTTATAAGCACAAGCGCGGGCCATCGGCACCGGTGTAACCGCCTTGATGCTCGTCTTCCGCAACGGACTGGTTTAACTACATACGTACGCGGACCGGCGAGGCGCCGGGTGTGTTCCGGCCAAGGCCAACGCTACTGAGTATCCGCGGCCCTGACAGCGATAAGCGGCGAACCGGTCGACGGCAACGTCGCTAGTGCTGAACAGTGAACTAAGCGCAATGCGCGGTCTGTTCCGTCTCTAACAAAGACCGGCAAGCGCCGTCGTCGACCTCGCGCACCTCGCATTCGATATCCCATTCGTCGCCGTGGACCTCCAGGAAGCGCCGGCCCCACTTGATCGCCTCTTCCCGGGTCTCGACCTGGATCAGCGCGAATCCGCCGACCACTTCCTTGCTCTCGCTGAACGGACCATCGATCACGCTCAGCTTGCCCCGGTTAAGGCGAATGCGTGCGCCCTCGGAAGTAGGCCGCAAACCGGCGGTATCCAGCAGCACCCCTGCCTGGGTCATTTCCTCCATCAGCTTGCCCATATCGGCCATGAGCTGCTCGCTGGGAACCAAGTCCGTGTTCTCGTTCACCCGGATCATCGAAAGGAATCGCATGTCTAGCTCCTGTTGTGTACCGGAACGGCACGACCATTCGCGCCTCCCTGGAAAAGCGTCGAACGGGAGACGCGGGATTCGACATAACGGGATCAAGGATTGGCAATTGAAAGGGACGTCCCCTTATGTAGGAGCGGCGTGAGTCGCGATGGGGCTTTACCATTAAGGCCCCAT
>NZ_JAVGJT010000014.1:0-177206 GCF_040948865.1 Pseudoxanthomonas sp. UTMC 1351
CAACAGCCGAATGGCTGGTCAAGTCGCGACGTTGATGTTTCCGGTCGCGACTTGACCAGCCATTCGGCTGTTGAAAGCCGTCGCTCCCACAAGAGATGCATCCTCGCGTTCCACCTTAAGAGCGCAATCGTGGCACGCCATCGTCGCATTCTTCGACTATGCCTCCGCCGAAGATCTGCTGTCTGGCATCAGGCGTAGAGCGGAGCTTGCTCCGCTGCTCTTGCTTCTATTGCTCTGTTTTCATCGAAGAGCAGCCGAGCAAGCTCGGCTCTACATTAAAAGCACAATCCCGGCACCTTACGAACGCAACCGCGGCACGCCGTGCTCATCACGTTCTTCGATCACAGCTTCGTCGAATATCTTCTGTTTGAGGTCACGCCCTGGCAGCGGCATTCCCGGCTCGCCGCGCGCAGCTTTCAGTGCATTGGCATAGCTGAGGCGCGCCAAGGCATCTTCGCCTGCCGCGGAAAACCCATCGCCCATTTCCTCCCACGCCTCGGCGCCTGCGCCCTGCGCCAACGCGCGGTGCAGGAATTCCTGCGCCTGCCCCCATTGGCCTTGCTGGCGGGCCAAACGCGCCAGCGCTACCAGCAAGCCGGGACTGGCCGGATGGGATTGCAGCCAGCGTTGGGCGCTGGCGCGGCGCGAGTCCAACTTGCCGATCGGCAGGCGCCCGTACAGCGTGATCAACGACTCATCCCATTGGGTATCCAGCGCCTGCTCCAGGCTGCGAGCGGCGGCATCATCCCAGCGCAGAGCGGCGGCGCGCTCGGCGTAAGCTGCGACCACGCTGGGTTCGCTGCGCAGACTTTTGGGCAGAACTTCCCAACGTTCCGCCAGGACATTCGCATCGGCGGCTTCTCGCAATGATTGCGTCGCCAAGCGCGCTTCCAGGCTGGCGAGCGCCGGCGTCGTCAATGTGCGCTGTTGCCGGAGGGGACCCAGCAGCCCGTACGCTTCGCCGGCGCGGCCAACGGCGGCCAAGGCTTCGGTTCGCAGTGCGAGACCGCGCGGCGGCAATGGCTGCACGCCGGCCGCGTCCAATGCGGCCAAGGCGTCAACTGGGCGCGATTGCGTCAACGCGCGATCCGCAGCTGCAACGGCGTGGGCGCCGGCATTGCGCTCCGCTAGCACCTGCAGATGTTGAGCAGCGGCTGCTTCGTCGCCGCGAGCGTCGGCGGCACGGACCGCGGCGATGCGAGCGATCACACTGACTTCGTCGTCTTCGGCGGCGCGCTCCAGCAGCCGCTCAGCGCGCTGCCAATGGCCGCCGTGCAGCGCTTCCAATCCTTCGATCAAACGCGCACGCGCCTGCTTGCGGCGATAACGTCCCCAAGCGCGGAACGGCAGCGTGACGATCTGCCACAACAGCCAAAGCGCAAATCCGGCCAGCAATAGCGCCAACAACGCACGGGGGACGTTCGTTGTCCAATCGTAGCCGCCGAATTGGACGAAGACTTTCCCAAGATCGCGTGCGGAATCCTGCGACAACCATTCCGCGGCCGCGACCCCAGCCAGCAACAGCACCAGCAGAAACACCACGCTACGGAACAGTTTCATGGTTGCAGCTCCGGACCGGCGTTGACGGAAATAGAAGGCGTAGACGGAAAAGTCAGCGGTGTCGCGTTGCGCGCAGCGCGCAACTGTTCCAATGTGCTGCCAAGTACCGGCAGGTCGGGTTGCAACGGCGCGGTGCGTATTTTTTCCAGTTGCAGGCGAATCTGCCGCAACGGCGGCGATTCGGGCCACAACCGCGGCAGCCAAGTGTCCACGCGATTCAGCGCCGTACGAAAGCCTTCCGCATCGTTATGTTCCAACGCGGCACGCGCCAGGCTGATTTCAATCTGCAGGGCGGCCTCGCCCGCGGTGCGATCAGAAGGCGCGACGATCGCGCCTGCCTGCGAAGGGCGGACATCCACCAGCGGCGCGAGCAATCGCTGCCAAGCCGGACGATGCTGAGTGTCCGGTGACGTCGCTTCACGCGGCAGCTTGGTCAAGGCGGCGGCGAGGCGGTCGAGGTCCATCGATAGTGCCGTCTTCGGCAACGCGGAAAGCTCATCGATGGCTGCCCGCTCCTGCGCCAGCACCTGTTTGAGGTTCAGCAGCCGATGATCGTCCACGCCATCGAGCGCGCCGGCTGCCAGTTCATACGCGTGCCGGGCACCCTTCAGATCACCGGCAATGTTCAGACGTTGCGAGGCCTGCGAAAGCAGAAACTCCGCCTCGTCCAAGCGCAGTGCCTGCGGACCATGGCGGTTGGGATCGGTCAGCTTGGCGATGCTTTCTTCCAGCAATGCGCCGCGCTGACTCAGTCCGAGCACTTCATCGCGCAGCACGCGGTTGGTAGCGGCCGCATCTTGGATGCGCTGCGTTTGCGCGCGCTGGTCGCGGCGCAACGCTTCCATGCGTGCCTCCAGCGCACCGATACGTTGCACCGCTTCCGCCTCCGCCTGAGCTTGTGCATCGCGCACCTGCCACCAGACCCAGCCGCGCCAAGCGCCAAAGCCAAGCAGGCCCAGCGCCAGAAGCAACAAGATCAAACCGCCATAGCTGCGCCGGCGGGGAGTGGAAGTGTCGTCGTCGTTCACACTGCGTCCTTGAATCGTCAGGCCGGTTATTCAAATGCTAACGGAAGCGGCGCAAGATCGCGTCCTCGGCGGCGGATAGCATTTGCGCTGGCCGTGGGCCGGCTGCCAGTACAGTGTCGGTGAAACCTGCTTCTTGCGCGTACTGCATCAGGCGGGCACTGGCAGCGATAACGGTGGTTTTCCTGAGCCGTACCGCCAGATCGGCGGGAAGCCGATCCAGGACGTGCGCCAGCGCGCCGCTGCTGCTGAGCAGCAGGCAGGCCGGTGCCGACATGGCGCACAGGGTTTCCACCGCCGCAGGCGCCAGCGCGATAGGTTCGCGCCGATACACCTCGGCGCGCAGCAGTCGGGCGCCGCGTTCAGCCAAGGTGGATGCCAGCAGATCGCGCCCCTCCGGCGCAGTGACCAGGCCCAGTTCTTGTTCGCGAAGCTGCTGTAGCTCGGGCAAATCGAGCAAGCCTTCGCTGTCCATTCGAGCCGGCGCACGCACATCCGCGATACCACAGCGCCGCAATGCCGCTGCGGTGCCGCCGCCTACGGCCAGCCATGTTTGCCCAGCGTCGGCTTTCAAAGGCTGTAGATCGTGAGCAAAACGAACGGCGGCCGGACTGGTGAACAACACAAACTTGGTCCGCAGTGTCTGCCGCAGGCGGGTGCGGGTACCGGGATCGTCCAGCGCTTGCAGCCGCCAAGGAGACAGCGCCAGCAACGTCGCGCCATGACGACGTGCGGCCTGTCGCATGCCCGCGTGCTCGCCTTGTGGGCGAAGCGAGATGACGTACCATGCCGGCGGTCGCTGAAGAGCCATAGACGGATTATGTTCGATGAGTGTTGACGCCGCGCTGCAAACCTTGCGCGATTACTGTCGCAGCATGCCGCCGGTGGCAGCAATGCAGGTCGATGTGGCCAGTTACGACGGCGAGCGCCTTCGGCTTACCGCGCCTTTGTCCGTCAACGTGAACGACAAAGGGAACGCCTTCGGCGGCAGCCTGACATCGCTGATGACGGTGACAGGCTGGGGCTTGGTGACCTTGCGGTTGCAGCTGGCCGGTCTGAAGGCCGAGGTCTATGTGGCCGACAGCGCAATACGTTATCTGGCCCCGTTGCACGCGGACCTGGAAGCGCAAGCCGCTTTTGCGCCCGGCGAATCGTGGGAAATGTTCCTGCAGACGCTGAAGCAGCGCGGTCGTGCCCGGATTCAGGTGGAGGCGCAAGTCCCACTTCCGGACGGCGGCATTGCCACGACGCTGACCGGCCGGTTCGTCGCCATCGTAAAGCGGTAGCATTCGATCTGATCTTCGTAACAGGGGCGGGGCATGGGTAGATTCTTTCGGGTAGTGCTGCTGGCGATGCTGGTAACGGCCGTGACGTCCACTAGTGCGGTGGCTGCCAAGCAAAGCAGCAAGCTGGAACAGGTCCAGAACGCCTATGCCGCGGCGATTCGCTGGGGCGATTTCGAAAACGCCTGGCAGGCGGTCGACCCGGCCTACCGCGAAGAACATCCGATGACCGATCTGGAGCTCGAGCGCTACCAGCAAGTGCAGGTTTCCGGCTACCGCGACATCAGCGCCGGTGTGGAACCGGACGAGACCGTGTTCCGCACCGTCGAATTGCGGGTGATCAACAAGCACACCATGGCCGAACGCACGATGCGCTACCGCGAGCGCTGGCGCTGGGACCCGGAGGCCAAACGCTGGTGGCTGGTCGTCGGGCTGCCGGACTTGTGGGCCGGAGAATAAGCAAGCGCGGGTAGCGCCCTGCTCCGCAGGAGCGCTAGGTGCTTTCTACAGGTCGCCGCGTCCTATGCGACAATCGCCGCCCGTTCCATCGCCCTACATTCCCTGTGAACTTCGAAGAATTGCTGGCCTTCGCCAGCGGTAGCCAATTCACCCTGATTCTCTCGCTGGCGCTCGTGGGCCTGACGCTGGCGATCATCTACACCGAGATCTCCCGTCTGTTTCGCGGCTACAAGGCACTGCGCCCGGCCGAACTGACAAGTCTCATCAATCGTGAGAACGCGCTGGTGGTGGACTTGTCCGCCATCAACGATTTCGAAAAAGGCCACATCGCCGGCAGCAAGAACGTGCTGCCCAGCCAGTTCGACCCGGAAAGCAAGCTGGTCGCTTCGGCCAAGGCATTGCCCGTGGTGCTGGTCTGCCGGACAGGCCAGGCTTCCGCCGGCGCTGCCAAGCGCTTGAAGAAAGCTGGCTTCGAACAGGTCTACTGGCTGGACGGCGGCATCGCCGCTTGGCAACAGGCCGACCTGCCGCTGGTCAAAGGGCGCTGATCACGGCTGTTCCGTCTTCGGCGCGGGCCTTGAACTGCAACGGGTTCGCCGCCATGACATGCGATAATCGATCATTCACCGTTTCATTTTTATATCTAATTCCGGAGTAAGAAATGTCCGACGAAACCACCAACGGCGCGGCTGCGCCGGCCGCCGAAGCCGCGGGTCCCGCTTTCACCGTCGAAAAGATCTACGTCAAGGACGTTTCCTTCGAAGTCCCCGGCGCACCCGCGATCTTCAGCGAAAACGTGCAGCCGGAGCTGCAGCTCAATCTCAACCAGCGCGTACAGCGCTTGAACGAGAACGTATTTGAAGTGGTGCTGGGCGTGACCCTGACCTGCAAGGCCGGCGACAAGACCGCCTACGTGGCGGAAGTGCAGCAGGCCGGCATCTTTGGTCTGGTCGGGTTGGAAGCGCAGGCAGTCGACGTGCTATTGGGCACCCAGTGCCCCAACATCCTGTTCCCCTACATTCGTCAGCTGGTCAGCGATCTGGTCCAGGCCGGTGGTTTCCCGCCGTTCTTCCTGCAGCCGATCAATTTCGAAGCGCTCTACGCCGAAACGCTGCGTCAGCGTGCTTCCCAGACCGACAACGGTGGCCTCGCCACCACGGAACCAGCCGGCAACGCCTGATCCGTGCGGCGCGATCCTGCCATGGCATCCGTGAGTCAAAAGGGCTGACGGATGGCCGATTCGCTGAAAATCGCAGTACTTGGCGCGGGCTCCTGGGGCACCGCGCTGGCGGCACTGATGGCGCGGCACGGCCATCAGATCGTATTGTGGGGAAGAGACCCTAAGATCGCCGCGGCGATCGACCAGCAGCACGAGAACTCCCGCTACCTGCCGGACATTCCACTGCCGGAAAATCTCCGCGCCACGACCGACTTGGTTGCGGCGCTCGCCGATGCGGACCAAGTGCTGGTGGTGGTGCCATCGCATGCTTTCACCCAGACACTGCACATGCTGGCCCCGCTGCGCCCTGCAAAAGCGGGTGTGGCGTGGGCGACCAAAGGCTTCGAGACGGGCTCCGGCCGCTTTCTTCATGAAGTCGCCGAAGACATTCTTGGCGCTGACGTTCCGTTGGCAGTCGTCACCGGTCCTTCGTTCGCCAAGGAAGTTGCGTTGGGCCTGCCAACCGCGGTGACCGTGCATGGCAGCGACGTGGGCTTCGCCCAGTCCGTTGCCGATGCACTGCACGGACCCGCTTTCCGCGCTTACACCGGCGACGACATGGTGGGTGCCGAACTTGGCGGCGCAATGAAGAATGTGCTGGCCGTGGCCACCGGCGTCGCCGATGGCATGCAGCTGGGATTGAATGCGCGCGCTGGCCTGATCACACGTGGCTTGAACGAAATGCTGCGCCTGTCCGCCGCCATTGGCGGCAAGCCAGAGACATTGATGGGCCTGGCCGGATTAGGCGACCTGGTGCTGACGTGCACGGGTGATCTCTCGCGCAACCGGCGTCTTGGCCTGGCGCTGGGCCGCGGACAGAACCTGAGTGATGCCGTGCGCGAGATCGGCCAAGTAGTCGAATCCGTGCAGACGGCCGACGAAGTGATGCGGCAAGCCGAGCGCCACGACATCGACCTGCCTATCTCCAGCGCCGTGCGCGCGGTATTGCACGGCGAACTCGCACCATCCGATGGCCTGCAGCAATTGCTGGCCCGCGAGCAGAAACCGGAATATCCGGAGACGTTGTTCAAGTAAAGCGGGGAACGGTGGAGCGGGAACGGGGAACAGGGAATGAAAGCTCGCCTTGATCTTCGCGCTCCCTTTGCCTTCCAGCTGTCCTGTTCGTCACTCAAGCGCTGAGAGTCCTCCAAAAAAGAAAAGCCCGGCGCATGGCGCCGGGCTTTGGATCGCAACGTGGGGAGAGAGGGACACGTCGCGGAACACCGTTGTTGCGTACTACAAATCTTGTTACCAGCTGAAGCGCGGACCCACGAAATACTGGGTGTCGCCATCGACCAGCTTCACGTCGGCTGATGCGCTCCAGTTCGGGGTGAACTTCACCTGTGCGCCCAAGCGGCCGTAGAACTCGCCATCGTAGTCGTCGCCGTCTTCATAGCCGGCCAGTGCGTAACCATTCAAGCGATTGGTCAGCGCGCTGTTGACTCCTACCTCGACGCTATAGCCGTCCGCGCTGAAACTGGGGACGCGCACGGTACCCACGTTGAAGCTGTCGGTCTTGGCCTTTTCATAAGCGACGCGGGTCAGCAGATCCACGCGCTGCGACAGTTCGTGGTTGTAGCCCAAGCCCACGCGCCATTGATCGAAATCGACGTTGACGTCCTCGACTTCCTGGCTGCTGTAGTCAGCAAAAACGTGAAAGTTCGGAGCAATCGCCACTGAGCCTTTCAGCGCCCAACCATCGGCATCCGGACCGTCGATATTGGTGGCGGTGTAACCACCTTCCACATAGTTGTACGACAGGCCCTCGGCCGCGGACGCGGCGAAAGGAGCAGCAGCAAGCAACGTCAGGGCAAGCAAAGACTTCTTCATGAATGAACCTCTTTCTTGTTGTGTGTTTTTCTGGTCTGGGCGGCGCCATTAACGAAGCGCCGCCGTGGGGTGAAGTATCCGTTTTCAACTGCAATGCGCCCTGAATACCAAACTGACCAGTACATAAATTAGGCCATCGGTTGAGGAACTTTCGGCACATTCCGGGCGCTGCCTAGTGCAACGAGCTCTTCGCGCGTAGAGCGGAGCTTGCTCCGCTGTTTTTCGTCCCGAAGTCAAAGTGCGACCACGTTACGCATGCAAAACGTAGCCGCTTACTCCACTGCTCCGCCATTCAACGAGCTACCGCTCGCCAACCCGCGTTGCGCACGACGACGCTCTTGCATGTTCCGCAACCTCCGGCGGACAGCCGGGCAGAAGTGCGACGAACCATGCGCGCGCCGGCAGCGGTACTCACGTTTCGTATTTCTTGTATTGATCCGATAGCCGTGCGGAGAAGAATGGCCGAGAGCTAAGTCACGTCTTTCGCCTGAAGAGGAGGCGCGTGATTCCGGACTCCATCAACATCCAACGAACTCGCAAGAGGTGCCGCATGGAAATGACCCGCCAAGAAATTGTTCACGACGCATTGGAGCCGCAGCTTCAGTTGAATGAAGCAGTGCTGACTCTGCCTGCGATCAGGCCGATGGATGATGCCTCCTGGGAAAAAATAGCCAAACGGCTCCGCGGCAAGACCAGATCACGAGCGTTGAAAAGCGTGGAAACCCGCCGTTTCATCGAGGTGGTGCTATGGGTGACCGACAACGAGCTCTGCTGGAATCATGTGCCTGCCAGATACGGAAAATGGCACACCGTCTATGTGCGCTTCGGTCGCTGGGCGCTCGCTTGCACCTGGGATCAACTGGCCACGGTAATGGATGACCAGGACAGCGCCGCACGGCTTCAGCGGCGTGTGGCTTCCTACATGGCGTCGCGTCGCGCGCGCAAAATCCCCAAGGGAAACGACTCGTCCTTTGAGGATATGCGGCAGTAGGCAGCTGCTGCAGCTGAGCGGAGACGTCCATGTGCCCGGCCGCGGGGCGACCAAGCTCCAAATCCAGCGGTTATGTTCGGAGCCGATCTGCGGGAAGAAAGCTTCACAAGCACCGCGCGAAGCCGAAGTGCTCGCACTCTCGTTCGAACGGATACGCGCCACGCCGCTGCTGCAACAAACTGTCGTCCGCAGGTACATGCGCATACCTGCCTTCGCGACCTTGAAGGTAAGCTGTCGCATCTTCAGGCGAAGTCGACATCCATATGCCATCACGTCTCCTGCCGTTGCTGGGGTTGCCGCTGACGCTGGCCCTCTGTTCCCAAGTCCGCGCGCAAGTGTTCACCGGCAATGAATCCATGGCCGCGAACCAAGGAGCCGTTTGCGCGCTGGGAAACTGCACGCCGCCCCACGACACCTCGGAATCCGCCGATCGGCCGCCGCCGCACGTGACCAGATACGACAGGCTGCTGGCGCAGAACTCCAATATGCCCACGGTGGTGAGCGCGGGCTCCGAGAGCGCGGTGACGCTTGACCGTGTGATGGTGGAAACGCCGCGTTTGCGCGGTGTCTCCGCTTTCGATACACCCGCTTCCCTCGACGTAATCGATCTGCGTGAGGAAAGCGCCACGGCTGGGACCAATCTCTCCGAACGGCTGGCCCGGGTACCCGGTCTGCTTGCGCGCGATCGGCAGAATTATGCGCAGGACACGCAGCTTTCCATTCGCGGCTTCGGCGCGCGTTCCACCTTTGGCGTGCGCGGCGTGCGCCTGTACGCCGACGGCATCCCCGCCACCATGCCGGATGGGCAGGGGCAGCTGTCGCATTTCAGTTTGGCGGCCAGCGATCGCGTTGAAATCATTCGCGGCCCGTTTTCTGCTTTGTACGGGAATTCATCCGGTGGCGTGGTGCAGTTGTTCAGCGCAGCCGGACAGGAGCCCGATGAGCTGACCTTCCGTGCGACAGCGGCTAGTGACGACACTTATGCCGCCGCCGCGCGCTGGCTGGGCCGGCAGGGGCGGGTAGGATTCAATCTGGCAGCTTCCATCTTTGATACTGGCGGCTACCGAGAGCACAGCGCGGCGCGGCGCGCGTCGGCTAACGCGCGCTTCGACATCGATCTGGGTGGCGATGCAAACCTGACCCTGGTTCTCAATCATCTGGACCTGCCAAAGGCGCAGGACCCTTTGGGATTAACCCGCGCGCAGGTGCGGCAGGATCCGCGTCAGGCGACCGCGGTCGCGGAACAGTTCAATACTCGCAAGACTGTACGCCAGGACCAGGGCGGTGCGGTCTACACGCAAGGCTTCGGTGGCGGACATGAGCTGAAGCTGGTGGGCTATGCCGGTCGACGCGAAGTCGAGCAATTCCTCGCATTGCCGGTTGGCGCCCAAGCCAATCCACTGAATTCAGGCGGCGTGATCGACTTGGACAGCGATTACGGCGGTCTGGATGCGCGCTGGTCGTGGCAGGGGCAGCTGGCAGGACGTCCGTTCGAATGGACGCTCGGCGGCAACGCCGAGCGAATGCGGCAACACCGACGAGGCTATGAAAACTTCGTCGGCACAGCGCTGGGCGTGCGCGGGGCATTGCGTCGCGACGAGCGCAACCAAGTCGAAAACGTGGACCAGTTCGCGCAGGCATGGTGGCAGCTTGCGCCGCATTGGTCGTTGCTGGCCGGCGTGCGTCACAGCGAGGTGCGTTTCCGATCCGACGATAACTACACAAGTGCGCCGAACCCCGATGACAGCGGTCGCGTGCGCTACACCGAAACCACGCCGGTCGCAGGCTTGATGTTTCGCGCTAATGATCAGCTGCGGCTTTATCTGTCCGCCGGCCGCGGTTTCGAAACGCCCACTTTCAACGAACTCAGTTACCGCACCGATGGTGGCGCCGGGTTGGCGTTCGACCTCACGCCGGCCGTCAGCCGCAATGTCGAGCTGGGCATGAAGTGGCGCAACAGTACCGGCGCCGTTTGGGAAGCTGCGCTGTTTCGCGCCGATACCGATGACGAGCTGGCGGTGGCTCGCAATGTGGGCGGGCGCAGCACGTATCGCAACGTCGGCCGCGCGCGACGCCAAGGCTTCGAGACGTCGTACGAAACGGCCTTGGGCGAAGACTGGCGGCTGCAGTTGGCGTACACGCGCCTGATGGCCGAGTTCCGCGACGACTTCCTGATCTGCAACCGCGCTGGCTGCACGGTGCCGGATACGCTGGTCGCTGCCGGCACGCGCATTCCTGGCACTGCCCGTGACCAGTTCTTCGGCCGCCTGCAGTGGCAGGTGCGCGACTGGGAGGCGGCCATGGAGGCGGTGGCGATGAGCGATGTGTCCGTCAACGACATCGGCAGTGAATCGTCACCAGGCTACGCACTACTGCATATGGAGGTGTCGCGCCGCTGGCGATTGGGCGCAGGGTCGCTTCGTGGATTCGCCCGCATCGACAATGCGCTGGATCAGCGCTACATCGGCTCAGTCATCGTCAACGAAGGCAACAGCCGCTTCTACGAACCCGGGCCAGATCGTACCTTCTTGATCGGCGCCGAATGGAAAAGCGCCCACCACTAAAGGCTCGCGGCGAGGGCGCGGCTCTACACAGCCCTTTTTGTAGGAGCGCCGTCCCCGGCGCGAGCTTTTCTTCTGTCCGCACCTTCCGGAAAGGCTCGCGGCGAGACGCCGCTCCTACAACGGCAAACGTACGATCTGATAAGAAGAGCTCGCGCCAACGTAGGCGCTCCTACCGGCTGTAGGCAGCTGCTACAGGGCCGGCGTTTTCAGCGTCAGCCGTAGCCAAACCCAACCCACCAAAGCCGAAACCACCGAAGCACATAGAACGCCCAACACCGCGGCATCGATCAAATGATCACCGACTGGGCCGAATGCCAAATTGGTAATGAAAAGGCTCATGGTGAAACCAACACCGCACAACATGCCCACGCCAAGCATGGCCTTGAAATCCATGCCGGCCGGATACTGCGCCAGACCGACAGCCCTCGCGACAACGGCTGTGACGACGATACCTATCGGCTTGCCCAGTACCAGGCCTAGCAAGATACCCAACGGCACCGGTGCCACGGCGTCGCCGATGCTCAGCCCACTGAGCGCAAGGCCCGCGTTGGTGAAAGCAAACAGCGGCAAGATGAGATAGGCCACCCATGGATGCAGCGCGTGCTCCAGCGTCTCCAGTGGAGATGTCTTTGAATGAGAATCTGAAGAATGAGCTTCCGACGATGATCCGGCGAGGTTGTCCTTGCCTTTGAGCGGAATCATCAACCCGGTCACCACGCCGGCAAGCGTTGCATGCACGCCCGACTTCAGCACGAAAAACCAGACCAATGCGCCCAACAGCAGGTAAGGCCAAAGTCGGGTAACGCCCCGGCGATTAAGCAACAGCATCAGACCAATGCCAGCACCTGCCCAAGCCAGCATGCCGATGGAAAGTTCGTGAGTGTAGAAAATCGCGATGATCAGAATGGCAACCAAATCGTCGACCACGGCTATGGTCGACAGAAGCAGCTTCATGCCCAGCGGCACGCGTGGGCCCAGTAGCGCCAGAATGCCGAGCGCGAACGCAATGTCGGTAGCGGTAGGAATCGCCCAGCCACGCATTGCGGTGACGTCGCCCTGATTGACACCCCAGAACAAAAGCGCCGGCGCTACCACGCCGCCAATGGCGCACAGCACCGGCAGCATCATCTGATCGCGGCTGGACAGCTGGCCACTCAAAGCTTCGCGCTTGATCTCCAGCGCAACCAGCAGAAAAAACACCGCCATCAAGGCGTCGTTGATCCATAGTTCGGCGGCTTTCATCAGGCCAAAACCGCCAATGGAAAACCCAACCGGCATCTGGCGGAACTGTTCGTACATCTCATGCCATGGCGAATTGGCTGCGATCATGGCCAGCGCCGCCGCGCTCATCAGTACAATGCCGGCCGCCGCCTGCAGACGGAAGAACTCGCTCAGTAAGTTGCGCGCACGCGCAATAGGATTAATCGATGCCATGCGGGGGAGTTTAACAGCACTCCCTTGCTGCGAAGCCGAAGTTAATCACTCGCTGAGTCGCTGTCGGGAAGGCTTCATCTTGTTTCCAGCGACAGTCGGCTGTTCCGGTGAATGTCTGCGAAATTTTTCGGAGTAGTTGTATTGAGCTTGGTGGAAGGGAGCGCTCTTGAGAGAACACGAGGGTCGTCCGTCATTCCGGCGCCCTGTAGCAGCGCCGGACGACGGTGACCCGGAAACTGATGCGAACGACTTCAGTGACGTTCGCTTTCTTCTGGCTCCACGCTGGATACCGACTGAGCTGCCTGCTCTTGCCTGATCCACTGCTCAATAGCGTGGCGTTCGCGCTGAATCTTGCGCTTCTGTAGCAGGTGCTCCTGGTTCAAGGCGCGATACAGCGAAACGATCACCAGCAGCATCAGCAATGCGAACGGAAGCGCCGCGATGATGATCATGTTCTGCAGCGCCACCAGTCCGCCTGCCAGCAGCAACGCCACCGAAATGAGCGCCACCGCGACGCCCCAGATCACGCGTCTGCTGATCGGCGGGTCGCCAACCTCGCTGGTCGACATGCTCGAAAGCACCAACACCGCTGAATCGGCTGAGGTAACGAAAAATATCATCAGCAGCAGGAGAGCGATCGTCGTCAGTAGTCCCGGCATCGGCAGGCTGTCGAACAGCGCGAACAATACATTTTCATAGCCCGTGTTCAGAATGCCGGTGAGATCGACATGGCCGAAGGTTTGCGCCCACAAGGCAGTCCCGCCGAATACCGAAAACCACACGAAGCCAAGCAAAGTAGGCGCTACCACCACGCCAAGCACGAACTCGCGTACCGTGCGTCCGCGTGAGACCCGTGCGATGAAGGAGCCAACGAAAGGCGCCCAGGCGATCCACCAGGCCCAGTAAAAGATGGTCCAGTTGGCGACCCACTGATCACCGGAAAATGGCGACATCCGCAGACTCATCTCCACCAATCGGGAGAGATAGCTGCCAAGCGTGGTGGTGAACGTGTCGAAGATGAAGCCGGTCGGGCCCAGGAGCAACATGAGGGCGAGCAGCAGTACTGCCAGTCCCAGATTGATCGTCGACAGCCATTTGACGCCGCGATTGACGCCGCTGAGAGTCGATGCCATGTACAGCAGGAAAGCCACGCTGATGATGCCCATCTGCAAGGATATGGAGTCGGCGACACCCGTCACCCGTTGCAGGCCGGCGGCGATCTGGATCGTGCCCAAGCCCAGCGTGGTCGCCACGCCAATGGCGGTCGCCACGACCGCGGCCACGTTGACCACCCCGCCAATCCAGCCGCGGTGATGCTTGCCGATCACCGGCTGCAGAAGATCGCTGATCTGCCCGCATCCGTTGCGATTGAACTGGAACCACGCCATCGCCAGTCCGATCAGCGCGTAGATCGCCCAAGGATGCAGGCCCCAGTGAAAGAATACGTAACGCATCGAGGCGCGCGAAGCCTGCACGCTCAATGGCGACAAAGCTTCCGGCGGTTTGGCGTAGTGTGAGATCGGCTCGGCCGCTCCCCAGAAAACCAAACCGATGCCCATTCCGGCGGCGAACAGCAATGCCAGCCAGCTACCATTCGAAAATTCCGGCTCGGCGTCCTCGCCGCCAATGCGCAGATTGGCGAAACGTCCAAACGCCAGTGTCAGCAGGAACACCAGCGTTACGAAGACGATCAGCAGATACAGCCAGCCGGCACCGGAAGTGACGTGATGAAGCGTGGTTTGAACCACGTGGTTGAACAGGTCCGGCGCAATGCCAGCGCTCAGGACAAGGATGAATATGATGAAGATGGAAAATCGAAATACCAAAACCGGAGGCCTCATCTAGTTTCAAGCGAGGCGGGCAAGGGTACGGCCGTAATCACGCCAGCGCCACCGAAGATTGCCAGATGAGACTTTTATCTCCTGGGGCCTATCGGCACGTATAACCGTCCCTGTAGGAGCGCCGTCCCGGCCCGAGCTCTTGCTTTTTTGCCACACCGTCCAGCAAGGCTCGCGGCGAGGACGCCGCTCCTGCGATCTTGCGATACCAGCGAACCGCGGACCGGCGATTGCGCGGGACAGTCAAAGAATATCGCCGAGCTGCCAGAGGGAGTTCCTGACCACTCCATCGTGCAACGTCACTACCTGGGTTCCGGGCCGCTGCATCCAGGCAATGATTTCGACGAATCGATCCCACTCCGCAGAGGTCTTGCTCCAATGCAGCAGAATGTCCTCGCTGGTTCTGTAGCACTCGTTGAGGACGTATGTGGTTCTGCCCGTCACGTTGGAGGCGGGGTCAAGAGGATTCTCCCGTTCAACGCCCTTGGTGAGGCTATAGGTGACGACAAATGGCGCGGGTTCGCCGGCCACGAATCGGTGGCTGCTCTTTATATAGGCGTGATGGTCATCCCACAGATCATCTCCATCCACGACGTTCTCGGCGTTGGTGGTGACGACGATAGTGAGCTGGTGATAACCCTCGACGCACGGATTGAGGGTGGCCAGTGCGCTGGCCGAAACCAGCAGTAAAGAAAGGGCAAGAACAGCGGAAATCAACGGCGAGGAAACAAGGCGGGCATACCGAGTAGTCATGGCGAACTTCCTGTTGAGGGGGGGAACTTCCTTGCGTAGCGGTATCCGGTCGGGCCGGCATCCTTGCCGGCCCGGCCGGGCGTGCGAGTGACTACATTGAGGAGGGAAGTCACGCGCTGCCGCAGTTTATTCAGTACCCTCGTTCCGGGTACGCCGTTCGTCGGGTGCGGTGATCATCCTGTAAGAATGGGGATAAGTGCATCGGAGTGTAGTAAATCCGTTTACGAGTGGAATCGCGAAGCAGCAGAGTGTTCTCGGTTCGAATCACGTAATGCATTTACTTGAGGTGCTCGTCGAACACTGCTGAAGCGATCCGATAAACGGTAGATGTTCGGGAAAGCAAGACTCATGATGCATCGGAACTTCCAGCGGATTTACTCCGCGACGCGAACCACCACCTTGCCGAAGTTCTTTCCTTCCAGCAGTCCGATCAACGCGGCGGGTGCATTCTCCAGGCCATCCGCTATGTCTTCGCGCAGCTTTACCTTGCCTTCGGCGACCCATGCGCTCATGTCCCGATAGAACGGCGCGAAGCCATCGGCGTAGTGATCCAAAATGATGAAGCCCTGCGCGCGGATGCGCTTGTAGAGCAATATGTTCATCAGCATCGGCAGGCGATCCGGACCAGGGGGCAGTGCCTTATCGTTGTAATGCGCGATGATTCCGCACACGGGAACGCGCGCGCCGATGTTCAGCAATGGCAACACGGCATCGAACACCGCGCCGCCGACATTTTCGTAATAGACATCGATGCCGCCCGGGCATGCGTTGGCGAGCTGTTGGGCGAACTGCGGATCGTAGCGATCCAGGCAGATGTCGAAGCCGAGCTTCTCGACCACGTAGCGGCACTTGTCGGCACCGCCGGCGATGCCGGCCACGCGCGCGCCCTTGAGCTTGGCTACCTGCCCGACCACCGCGCCAACGGCACCACTGGCGGAAGCCACGACTACCGTTTCGCCCGGCTTGGGTTCGCCGATGTTCAACAGCCCGTGGTACGCGGTGAAGCCCGGCATGCCGAGCACGCTCAGTGCGTAAGAGGGATGTGCGGTGTCGCCGAGCGCCATCAGCTCCTGGCCGTCCGACAGCGTGTAATCCTGCCAGCCCGCAGTGCCCGACACCAAATCGCCTTCGCGGAAATTAGGATGCTTGGAGGCGACCACGCGACTTACCGTACCGCCGACCATTACCTCGCCCAGCGCCAGTGGCGGTGCGTAGGATGGGCGGTCGCTCATGCGGCCGCGCATGTAGGGGTCCAGCGACAGATACACCGTGCGCAACAGCACTTGGCCTTCCGAAGGCGTGGGCACGGGAGCCTCTTCAAGACGGAAATCCTGCAGTGTTGGTGCACCCTGCGGGCGCGCTGCCAGGACGATGCGGCGGTTGGTGCTGGGGCTCTGTGGCATGTCGTTTCTCTTGTCAGGATGGAGTTGAGAAGAAGCGGAGCGTGGGTCGAACAACGGCAGCGGATTGCAGGAGATCGGGTGGATCGGCGGTGAAGCATCCTCGTCCGAGGTAATGAAGGAGCGTCACCCCGGCGAAGGCCGGGGCCCAGCGACTTTGCTGGATGAAGTGCAAGGCTCTGGGTCCCGGCCTACGCCGGGATGACGGCCATTGAGACGAACGTCCACCGTCGGCAATCGCGAGATGTAATTAGACCGGTCGTCTAGGTCTGGGGCAAACGAATGATCAAACGAAATAATCACGTGGACGATCGATCGCGCTTCAAGACAAAACAGGAAGATTCAGCAACTGCCGCGTGCCGGTCATCGCCATATCCAACGGCTCGCGATTGCGGTTGATCTTGGCAAGCAGACTCGCGCCCAGCCACGTCTGATACAACGTCGCCGCCAGTACGTTTGCGTCCTGAACCACCGGTAGCGACCCGTCGGCTTGGCCGTCATCAATGCAACGCGCCAAACGCTGGATGATCCCTTGGATGCCCCGTTGCAAGGTCGTGCGCATGCCTTCGGACAGATCGCAGACTTCGGCGCTTAGCTTGACCGCCAGGCACTTGGCATTCGGATCGTCGCTGGTTTGGGTGACCAACCAATACTGCCAATAGCTCATCAGCCGTTCCGCCGCCGTGCCGGGGCGCCCCAACAGGTCATCCAGGTGGGCCAGTTGGCCGGAGAAATACGAATTCAGCAGCGCATCGCCGAATGCTTCCTTGGAAGGGAAGTAGTGATAGAACGAGCCCTTCGGGATCCGCGCGGCCGCCAACAGTTCCGTCAGGCCGACCGCGGTAAAGCCCTTGCCGACCATCAGGGGTTTGGCGGCATCGAGGATGTGCTGCCGGACATCGGGCTGTCGGACATCAGGGCTGGCGGTGTTCATGGCGCGCATCCTAACTTCGATTAGACCGGTCGTCTAGTCCTCGGATCGACCCCAGCGCGTATTCCCCGGTAAGGCCTGTGGCCGTGCTGAAGGTGCCGCTGCTTTTGTAGGAGCGGCGTCTCGCCGCGAACTCTTCCTGCCAGATCGCGCCAGAAGCGAAAAGCTCTTCAACAGCGAAGCTGGTCAAAGCTCTTCAACAGCGAAGCTGGTCAAGCTCTTCAACAGCGAAGCTGGTCAAAGCTCGCGCCGAGACGGCGCTCCTACAAGAGTTCGCGGAACGTAGGTAGGCCGGAGACCCCACACACGCTTACTGTTCGCCACCTGGACGTGCTGCGACGCGCTCTTGGCTGCGCGCACGGAGCGGCTATCGGGCGCGGATCGGCGTTCCGCCGCGAGCTCTTCCCATCAGATCGCGATAGAAGCGAGAAGCTCGCGCCGAGACAGCGCTCCTACGATAAAAGCCCGGCGCTAAGAAAATCGGCCGCCCGGCAAAGCTAAGGACTGCCGATAGACAATAACCAGCGATTACGAATTCAACACGGAGCCGACTTGTATACGGCGTGGTGTCGTTTCCGGCCGCTTCGGAATGATCATCTGCAAGACACCGTTATGGCCCGATGCGGTGATGCCATCCGGGTCGGCACTGTCCGGCAGCGCGAAGCGGCGATGGAAGCTGCCGTGGCGGCGCTCGATCCGCGAGAAGGTTTCGCCTTCCCTATTTTCCTCCAAGCGCCGTTCGCCCTTGATGGTCAACGTGCCTTTCTCCATCTGTACGTCGATGTCCTGAGGATCGACGCCAGGAATGTCGGCGTAGAGCACGAAGCGGTCGGTCTCCTCCTTGATGTCCACGCGCGGTATCCATTGGCGGGTAACCACCGAGGATTCATCCGTGGATTCATTCTGGAACAAACTCCCCTCAAACAGGCGGTCAAAGACTTGCTTGATCGGATCCTGCGTCAAGCCTTGGCCGGGCTATTGGGGGTGACGAACCATTCTGTTCATGGCGAGGTCTCCAGTTGGCTAAAGGACGATGATTCCGTCCGACGCTGCAGATAAGGCAGCAGCGGAGCATTTCAAGAGAACAAAAATGGCGGGATTATCCGGCATTAAAAAACGATTAATGAAGTTAACCAGAGCCGTGAAGCCGCTAGGAGAATGCCGGAGCACCGGTACCCAATAACTCAAAACACATAACCACCCCTACCAAGATAAGTAGCAGTGCGCTCACAGCGAGCAGCACCAACGAACGGACTCTCAACTGCTTCAGACGCATGGCCGTCTCCTTTTCGGCTTCTATGTGCTGAACGTGACTGAGCAGATGACTAGGGGCAGCTGTTTCTATTTTCAATACTCCGAAGCCTCAGGACGCGTCCGTCCTCGTAGAGCGGAGCAAGCTCCGCTGCTGTTTGCATGGCGACCCGCCGGGAAAGATGTATGGCTGATGTGGCCGCTGTTGTAGGAGCGGCGTCCCCGCCGCGAGCTCTTTCACCGGCGAGGCGAACAAATCAAAAGCTCGCGCCGGGGACGGCGCTCCTACCTAGGTTTGTCGGACCTGGGTCGGCTCCACGCGGCCGACGCGCGCGGTGCTTCGATCGCTCATGAAGCATTCGACACCCCTCGTAGAGCGGAGCTTGCTCCGCTGCTCTTACGCGGTGGCACGGAAAGCAGCGGAGCGAGTTCCGCTCTACAAAAGTCCAACGCGATGAGGCCCTTCACGCATTGGTGTAGCTGGCATTCCCCAAGCCAGTACCGATCGTCAGCACACCCCAGCGACGCGCCTTGCGCATGCGGACGCGTTCGCTCAAGCCTTGCACCACCGCATCGTTGTGCATCACCACGGCGGGCTGGCTATCGCCGATGTGGTCCAGGTGCTCGCTCAGCGCTTGCGGCAGATTGAACGGCGCTTCCCAGTCACCGGGCAGATTCTGTGCGCCATGCAGAATGCTGCCGTCCTCCTGGATCTGGCCCGGGCAGGCAATGCCGACGAAGGGCGCGAGCTTCACGCCCAACGTGCGAGCCTGGGCCGCCAGCCCGTTGAGCATGCCGGCCAGGCGGGTAACCGCTTCCCCACGGTTGGGTTCGTCATCGGCGTGCCGCCACTGCATGTGCTCGATGACGCGCGCCTTCGATCCGTCGTCTTCGCGGCCGAGCCGGTGTTCGACGATCCCACAGCGCAGGTTGGTGCCACCCACATCCACCGCTAGAAAAGCATCGTGATGTTTGCTGGCCTCGCCGGGTAGCAAGTGCACCCACCCCAGCAGGCCGCCTTCGTCGGCGTCGTGCCGCAGGATGTGCAGGTCCACGCCGGCGCGCGATTGCTTGAGCAGGCGCATCGCCCGCCGGATCGCCAAACCCCCGGTCTTGCTTTCCGGAAGACCGCCGCCCAGCACGATCCGCTCCACGCCTTCCCATTCTTTCTGTGCGAGAAAGCAGCGCACCACGTGAGCCAACCGCTGTGCGTACTCTTCCATCGCGATATGTACCAAGTGCGCGGCGTCGGGATCGCCTCCTACCAGCACCAGATCGATGGCCTTCTTGCCGATCTCATTACTCGGCTCTTTGCCGAACGGATCCTTGCCGGTGCGCTGCTTGCGTGCCGCATCCAACAGATCGCGAAATGCCGTCTGGCTGGCGCGGTCGCCAATGAATCCATCACCCTCCGGGTCGTGGATAACCAGGTTGTAGCTGTCGATCGACAGCCCCGGCAGTTGTATGGCGCCATGTTGGCCGCGGGTATCGGTGGGCTGGGGGGATGACCGCTTGGCCATAGAGGTCGGAATCGCAGAGGAGGGAGTTGCATCCTCTGCCAAACGGCCGTTACGTAGCGTCAACAAGAATCCTCAACCACGACCGCCGCTGTAGGAGTGGCCTCTGTCTATGTAGGATCGGCTTTTGTCTATGTAGGAGCGGCGTCCCGCCGCGAGCTCTTTCCATCAGGTCGCGATAAAAGCAAAGAGTAATTGAAGCCCTGTCGTTCGCCATCTGGGCGCGCTGCGGCGTGCTCATGATCGCGCATACCGGAAGGCCGCCGGGGCGCGGAGCGGCGTCCCGCCGCGAGCTCTTTCCATCAGGTCGCGATAAAGCGAAGAGCTCGCGCCGAGACGGCGCTCCTACAAAAAAGGTTTTTGCCTTTGTAAGAGTCGCCTCCAGCTGCGAGCTCTTCATCGTCAGTACGGTAAAGAAAAGCTGGCTCGGTTAACTCATTCTGGTGCCCCGCGAAGGCTGAGGAAACTCCTAACAGAAATAACCGCCTTCAGTCCGGACCTTCCGTCACCACCAGCAGTACATCGCTGGAAGAGTCCAAGCCATGCAACGCGTGCAACTGCGCATCGGCGGCAGCTTTCAAAAAACCAGCAAGCCCCGCCGCACCGGATGCGGTCGTCTCCGGCCCATCGGCTCTGCGCAGCGCATCGACGGCGAACCGCAACTGGTCGTCGGTGACGACGACCGACTGCGCGTGGTGCCGTTGCAAAATAGCCAGCGCCGGCGCTGAAGCGGTGCCGCAGGAAAGCATCTCGGCGACGGTTTCCAGGTCGCCGGTTAAAGAAACCGGTTGCCCGGCTTCCAGGCCGCGCGCGACGCAAGCGGCGCGTTCCGGTTCGACGACGAGAATCCTGCCGGGAGGACGCATTCGCATATGCAAGCCTTCGGCCATCGCCGCCGCCAACCCCCCGACGCCGGCTTGCACGAACAGATGACTGGGCCGCACGCGCGCTTCATCGAGTTGAATCGCCAGTTCCCGAGTGATGATCGAATAACCTCGCATCACATCGGCAACCACGATGTCGTTAAGGTCGGTAGTGGTGTCCGAAACCAGGATGCCCTGACCGTCGGCCGCCGCTGCGGCCGCCTGTCGTACCGCATCGTCATAGCTGCCATCTACCGTAACAACGGCTCCGCCCAGCGAGCGGATCCGATCGACGCGAAACCGGCTGACACTCACCGGCAGGTGAATGGTCGCCGTGGTTCCCGCCCATCGCGCGGCGGCCGCGACGGCCAAGCCGTGATTGCCGTCGCTGGCACACACCAGCTTCGGCAGCAAACGGGCGCGTTTTGGCCGCAAACGTAGCTTCAGAGGTGTCGATACGCCGGCCGCGCGAGCAAGAGCCCATAGCCCCGCCACCATGCCGCCCAGGAGTTTGAAATTGCCGAGCGGTCGCTCGCTTTCGAGTTTTGCGAACACGCGGGCTACCCCGGTCAGCTTGGCCAGAGAAGGCAGCCCGATCAGGCGGGTCGGGCGATAGTCCTCCCAGATATGGGTGATATCGAAATCGTGAAGAGGTGTCTTTGTCATCCCGCCAGTGTGGCGGAGCGAGGCGATGCCAAGCGTCGATTTCAACCGCGCTTATGCGGCGAAACCGCGGAGGACGCCAGCTTGCTGCGGTGAAGATGCGCCTGCGCGGATTATTCTTCCACGTCCAAGGGAACCGGCACCATCAATCCGCGCTTGAGTACGCCCAGCGCCACGTTGGTCGTGAACCGCTTTACGTTCGGGTTCTCGCTCATCAGCCGGTACATCAGGCCATCATAGGTTTCGGTGTCAGGTGCGGTGACGATCAAGACGAAATCGGTTTCGCCGGTGACATAGAAGGCTTGCTGGACGTGCGCCTGCGCGGCCAACCACGTTCGCAGCTGTGCCAGAAGTTCGGGTCGTTCGCGTTCCACGTGCAGCGAGACCACGAAGAACGTCGGGTTACCCACTTTCTTGGCGTCGACCACCGCGACGTCGCGAGCGATCACCCCTTTCTCCCTCAGACGCCTGAGCCGGCGCTGGATAGCTGACGGCGACAATGGCACCAGCTCGGCCAAGCGCTCGGCGGTCTGGCCAGCGTCTTCCTGGACAAGGTTCAGCAGCTGACGATCGAATCGGTCGAGTTCCATGGCCTGCGCATGTTAGAGCGTCTACAACGCGGAATTTAAGCGAACACAGTAGCAATGTTGCGGCTAAAAGCGATGGTGGCGCTCGTACCATTCCTACTTGGCCATTCTCACCGGCGTCCTTCGCTTGGAACCGCATGAAACTTCTCTATCAAACCCACTCGCCTTACGCCCGCAAGGTCCTGGTCTTCGCCCACGAGGCGGGTTTGGCGGACCGCCTGCAGGTCGTCCATCACGAAACCAGCCCGACACGCAGGAACCCGGAAGTGTTCGCGGAGAACCCACTCGGCAAGGTCCCCGTGCTGGTGCGGCCAGGACTGCCATCGCTGTTCGACTCGGACGTGATCTGCGCCTACCTGGATACATTGCACAGGGGCCGGTTGCACGACGGCCGCCGGTTGATTCCTGTGGAAGGCGAGGCGCGTTGGCAGGCCCTGCGTGTGCAATCGGTCACCCAGGGCATTGCCGACGCCGGTATTGCAGTGCGCTGGGAAACCGTCCGGCGGCCCGAACCGCTGCGGTATCCGCCGCTGAGGGACGGCTACGTGGACAAGCTGATCGCGAGCTACGACTGGCTGGAGCAGGAGTTGGATACTGCGGCGCCGGTGCACGTGGGGCATATCGCGGTGGCCACGGCATTGGCGTGGATCGAGTTCCGCGAACTTCCTGATTTTCGTGCCAACCGGCCCAAGCTCGCTGCCTGGTTCGATGAGTTCGAACAGCGCGCCTCGATGTTGGCGACACCTTTGTCGGGTGAAACAGTGGATTGACGGGTGTCTCGTCCTTCTCCCTCCGGGAGAAGGTGCCCAAAGGGCGGATGAGGGAATGGGAATGACTTGCTAGCGGCACTTCGCTACAAACTGATATCTCATTCCCTCATCCGTCGCTGCGCGCCACGTCGCTCTGCGCCCCGGCCCTGCGCAGCGCGCAGGGCGTTCAGGCATGCACGAGCCATGGCTCGTAAGCCGCATGCCCTCACCCCGGAGGGAGAACGGCAATACGAGAGCTTTTCCACTTCCTAGCGCCTTAAGAGACCGCCCCCCGCTTCCCCTTCGCCTCGAACGCCGCATACAACACCACGCCTAGCAACAACGGCACCAGGTAATAAAACGCGCGATAGACCAACAATGCGGCGAACAATTGCGGTTGCGGTACCAAGTGACCCAGCAGTGCCAGAAAAACCGCTTCCAACACGCCAATGCCAGCAGGGATATGCGCGATGGCAGTAGCGACCGCTGAAAGCATCATCACGCCCAACACCACCGGGTAGGCAACCTGTTGCCCCAGCAGGACGAACAAGAGGGCGGCCATGACCGACCAGTTGGCGCTGGCCAATATCAATTGCAACAAAGCCAGACGCAACGACGGCAGGCGAAAGTGGCGACCGCGCACGTGGAACACGCGGCCGTGCGATAGCCGGCACGCGATCAGATAGGCCACCACGATGGCCAGTAGCGTGAATCCCAGCAGCCGCAAGCCGGAGGTGTCGATTTCCCAGTCTGGTGGTGGCGACAGCACGTGTGCGGCGAACACCGTCCCGGCCACGGCGGCGTAGCCGAGCCAGTTGGTTGAAATACTGAAAGCGACGATGCGATTGATGGTGCCGACGTTCAGTCCCGAGCGCGAGTACAGGCGATAGCGGAAGCCGGCGCTTCCAATCATCGCACCAAGATTGAGACTGAAAGCGTAGCTGATCAGGGTGATCACCATCACTCGCCTTGTCGAAAGCGAATGATGGGCGTAAACCCGAGCCGCCAGGTCGTATCCGCAGTAGAGCAGATAGCTGGTCAGTGTCAGTGCCGCCGCGATCATCAGTGTGGTGATGCGATAGCTGGCGATGGCGTCGCCGACATGGGCCCAATCCACAGAGCGCGCGTAGCGGACCAGCAACGCGGTAACGAAGATGAGGAACACGACGAACAGCCACTTCAAAGCACGCCGAAGATGCGGATGGCGCGGCTTCTTCACGGCGCTTTTCCTGCTTGCTGTGTCTGCGCCTCCTGCACCGCAGGCGGGGCCACCAACGCGGTCTTCGGCGTATGTGCCGGCAGCCAGCCCGCCCAATCGGGGAAATGCCGCAGACAGTGGAATACCACCGGCCGCGTGACGGACTGCCAGAAGCGGCTCTGCGGTACCGTCGCCGGATCCACCACGTAGCAGTGCTGCTGCATGAGATTACTCAGGCGTTCGCGCAGATCACGTGCGAAGACCGGGTCGCGGATGAAGACATTGGCCTCAAGATTCAGCGACAGGCTCAAGGGATCCAGGTTGCTGGACCCGACGGTGGTCCAATCGTCATCGATCAGTGCCACCTTGCCGTGGAAAGGCCGCTCGCAATATTCATAGATGCACACGCCCGCATCCAGCATGTGCCGGTATAGCGTACGGGCGGCGGTCAATGCGATTTGCTTATCCGGCTCGCCTTGGAAGATCAGGGAAACCTTGACGCCGCGTTGCGCCGCATGATGAAGATCGCGCAGGAAGCCGTAGCCGGGGAAGAAATAAGCATTGGCGATCAGTACCTCGCGTTGAGCATTGCGGATCGCATTGCGGTATTCGCGCTCGATGGTGTCGGTACGGTGCGCATTGTCGCGCGGCACGAACAGCGCCTGCGTATCTCCCACCAAAGATGCATCCGGAGGTGCTTCCACGGTCTTGGCGGGACGCCACGATTCACCGGTGCCTTTTGAGGCGATGGCCGCTTTGAGAAAGCTATGGATATCCGCTACCACCGGTCCTTCCAGCTCCACGGCATAGTCCTGCTTTGCCGTTGGTCCGAAATCAGCCAGATGATCGGCCGAATAGTTGATACCACCGACAAAGGCCAGGCGCTCATCGATAACCAGCAGCTTCCTGTGCATGCGGCGGAACACATGCAGGCGCATGCCCAGCCATGGCCGATGCTGATCGTACACGCGGAACTTCACGCCGGCGGATATCAACTTCGCCAGGAAATCCTCGGTGAAGCTCGGCGAACCGTAGCCGTCCACCACCAACTCGACGCGCACGCCGCGGTTTGCCGCCTCCAGAAGCCGCTGGTGAAGTTCCAGGCCCACCTTGTCCTCGAACAGGATGAAGGTTTCCAGCAGTACTTCTTGCTGCGCGGCGGAGATCGCCTCGAAGGTGCGCGCGAAGAATTCCTCGCCATTTTCCAGCAAGCGAGCACGGTTGCCCTCTCGCCACAAGCCACCCGAAACCGATACGTTCTTCACAGTGTGATCTCCGCGATCAGCGGCGCATGATCGGACAGGTGCGACCATGGGCGTGCCGAGAGCACGCGCGGTTCACGGGCGGTGGCATTGCGCAGGTAGATGCGGTCCACCGGGAGTAACGGCCAGCTTGCCGGAAACGTGCGCGCCAACCGGCCGTGCGCTCGTTCGAAGACCTCATGCAGACCGCACGCCAGCATCGTCGAGTGGCCGCGTGCCCGCCAATCGTTGAAATCACCGGCGACGATCAGTGGCGCATCGGCCGGCAACGTATCGATGATGCCGCACAGCAAGCCCAATTGCCGTTGGCGGTGTCCCTCACGCAGGCCCAGATGGACGCAAATGGTGTGCAGTTCGTCAGTGTGGCCGGGTAAGCTGACGACCGAATGCAGCAGGCCGCGTTCTTCGTGCCCATCCATCGATACATCGCGGTTCTCATAGCGGAGGATCGGGAACTTGGACAGCAACGCGTTGCCGTGGTGCCCGTGCGGATAGACCGCGTTGCGGCCATACGCGAACTGGGTCCAGATCGTATTGGCCAGGAACTCGTACTGCGGTCCGTCCGGCCAGTTCAGATGACGCTTGGCATGCCGCGCGTGCTCGCCCAGCACTTCCTGCAGGAACACCATGTCCGCGGAGACTTCGCAGATAGCATCGCGTAGCTCCGGCAGTATGAAGCGCCGATTGAGCAGGTTGAAACCCATATGCACATTCACGGTGAGGACGTTTAGCGCAGGCATTGCGGCTGATGGCGGCCCTGTTGGAGGTTCCGGGGGGATTCTGCCAAGGGGTGGGGCTGAGGGGTGTGAGGATGGCGTGTTGGTGGATTTGCGGAGGAGGTTGTGTGATTGCTGGGTAATGGTGGTGTAAGTAAGCCGCAAGTTTTCAGTATTAAAGCTGTTCATCTGATGCTTCATGGGCGGTGGCGCGGACAATCCATCGGAGCAGATGATCTACGCGCCTGCCGCGGGGCCCTACTTTGCTTTGCTCGTGCAAAGAAAGTAGGCAAAGAGGCGCTCTTCAACAGCCGAATGGCTGGTCAACACGCCCCAGGCGGCGCGCCCCTTCGGGGTTCGCAATCGGGCCGGGATTTTCGGAAGGCACTTGCTCGCTTCGCTCCCAAGGCCGGGGCGCACGCCTTCGGCGCTTGCCCGTTCGCCGGGGCAAAGCAGTGCTTTGCCTTTATCCGGCTCACCCATGTGCCTGCCGAAAACGCCGCACATCCTGTGCGCCGCCCCTGCGGGGTTTTACCCGGCCCGCTCGCCGCGCCTAAACGGGGCCCCGAAGATCAAAAGCGGAACGCCAAAGCCACAGCCACAGCCACAGCCACAGCGAACATAGCTGGACGTCGCTGTATCTTTGCTTCTGCTTCTGCTTCTGCTTCTGCTTCTGCTTTTGCCGTTGCTTTTGCTTTCAGGGGTCCCCTTTAAGGCGCGGTGGCGCCGGTGGGTACAACCCCTTGGGGCGCCGCGCAGGACGCGCGGCGTTTTCGGCAGGCACATGGATGTGCCTTCCGAAAATTCCCACCGGCGACACGCACCCGAAGGGCGCGCCGCCAGGGGTGTGCTTTCTTTGGTTACTTTCTTTGCACAAGCAAAGAACAGTGACGCCCGCTGCAAGCGCGTGAACCATCACTGCCCGTGAGCTATCCGCGTAAGCGCATATCAATACTTCCAACCTCAAACCAACCACCTATTCCAGTCCCCATACCGCAACCGCACCACCCCCCGCGGCAAACTAAACCCAATCAACCCAACCCCACAGACCAAACTCGACCACAGCGACAGCGCACCAGCGTCATAGACGAACGGCGTGATCAGCAACGCAACGCCAAGCAAGATGTTCAACAACCGAACCGGTCGCCCCACTTCCGCCAACGCGGTGACCGCCACCGTGATGGCCAGCGAACCGATCAGATGGTCGGCATTGGCCATGCTGCCTTCCGCGCCGACCGTCAGACGCGTTGTCATCAGCCATAAGCCGATGGCGATGCAGACCAGCAGCGTCCACGGATAGTTGACGCCACCTTTGAGTTTCTCGGCTTGTTTCGCGTCTGGCGCGGCACGATCCGCGTCCGAATCCTCATCGGTATCGCCAGTGAAGAAGATCCAGAGCAGGTTCTTCCCGGCGCGCTTCCGCCGCAGCAGGAACTGTCCGGTCGCGACCAGTTCGTCCAGCGAGTAGGGGATCTGCATCACCATGGCTGCCGCGCCGATCAGGCACAGCGTGCACCACGTGCCGATCACGATGGGCTGAATAATGATGAAGGTGATGGAGACTACGCCCAGCGGCACGATCAGGATGCCAAACAACGTCACCAGCCACGGCATCGTGCGCCAGCGCCGTGTCGAGCCGATGGCGCCGGTGATGATTTCCAGGATGTAGACCAGCGCACCCAGTCCGGCATCGGGCACTGGCCAGGCTTCTGACACGCTGGAGGTGATGATGGTTTCTGTGCCGTTCTTGGGTCCGGGTACGTCGAAGAACGGCTCCCAAACCGTGTTGGCGTGACCCAGTTGATACGCGGCCATGTAGCGCGATACCAGCAAGCCAACCAGTGCCAGCAGCATGATGGGTATTCGTTCGGACCAAGCCGAAGGTGAATACTCCCACCCAGGCGGTATGGTCGGTCCCATCGATTCGGCTACCGGCGAAATACCGGGCGTGGGAGGCAGCGCTACCGCCAGCGCGATGGCGGCGGTGCCTACCAAGGTGTCGTTGAGATACGCGGCGGCGTTGTTGGTCCAGAACACCAGTGGTGCGAACAGTACCCATAAGCCGACGATGGCCGTAAGCCAGCGCAACCAGGCCAGGCGCCAGGACAGCGTCAACAAACCGAACAGCAACAGACACGCGCCGGAGATGAGATCGCTCCAGACCAGTGCAGTGGACATCGTTCCCAGTGTCGGCGGGGAGGCGATCAGCCACGCGCCCAGAGCGGCGATCGACCAAGGACCTGCCAGGTTACTCCGATGCGACAGGCGGAACTCCGCTTCGGCCTGTCGCCGTAACTTTTCCGGCCGCGTATCCTCCTCCTCGGCGGCGCTCAGCCACGCGGGCGGGGTGATGCCGTTGGCCCGATACCATGCAGGCGGATCGCGCTTGAGTGCAGCCACCAGCTGCGGCAGCACGTCGGCGATATTGTGTTTCGGCTCCCAGCCCAGCAGTTCGCGCGCACGACGGATGTCCAGCGCGTAATGATCGCTGGCGATTTCGATCATGAAGGGTTGGATAAAGGGTTTCTCGCCGTGATCGATGGCATCCGGCACCAGTGGCTCGGCCGCGCTTTGCAGCCACGCGCCGGCCTTTGCCAGCGGCGGGGGCAGGCTTAGCGTCTTCCACTCCTCGCCATGGATCAGTTCGCCCAACGCTTCCTGCAGCTCCTGATAGCTCATGGCGTCCGGTTCGCCGACCAGCACGGTCAGATCGCCGGAAAGTTGTGCGCGGCGGTCGATGGTACGGCGGAAGGCATCCACCATGTCGTCCTTGTGGATCATCGACTGACCGGCGTCCAGGTCTCCCGCATATAAATAACTTTTGAAATCGCGCTCGTAGATCCGGGCTATCTGCTGCGCCAGCGTAGGGACGGCCACTTGCTCGTCGTAAAGCCCGGCCAGGTGCAACAGCACGTACGGGATGTCGCCGTGCACGGCGATGACGCGCTCGGCAGCAGCTTTGGACTCGGGATAGGCCCAGCGCGGTCGGATCGGCGCGCTTTCGTCGATGCGCGCACCCGGTGCCGTCGCCTGATGGACCAGCATGGTGCCGGAGTAGACGAACTGTTCCACCTTCAATCCGTGCAGCGCCCGCAGCAAGCGCTGGGTGCCTTCCACGTTGACTTGTTCGTACAGCGATTTGCGCTCGCCAGTGAAATCAAAATACGCCGCCAAGTGCACCACGGCAGCGATATGGTCGCCAAAACGATAGCGGAATTCGCGCATCGCATTCGACACGGACGTATCCGAGGTCAGGTCTATCTTGATCCAGTCGCCGCCATCAGCCGGCTCCGAAACATCCATGCCTACCACGTGATAGTCGGCGCTCAGTGCCGCCGACAATGCAGAACCTACGTTCCCGGCAATGCCGGTGATCAGCACGATGGGCTTGCGAATGGGTTGGGGCATTCGGCCTCCGCGATATCGGAGTGGTCACCGGGCAGTGACGGCACGGCAAGGACGACATGGCAAAGCCGTGCATGTCTCGGCTGGAGTGCTGCCGGAGGGGATCGATAAATCGATGACCGGCGCCGTGCCAACACCAAACCTGAGCAGGCGAATATGCGTCGCCGCCGTAATGATGGCGCGACCGCGATTAAACACCGGTGAAGTGCCGGTTAATGTGGCAGAGATGCTCTTCGCATACCCGGCGCGATCCCAGCGCGATGTGGTTCGTCCTGCATGATTAATGCCGGCAGAAAGTGCGTAGAAAGTGAAGAGCACCCATCCTGGCGCGGCGCACAAATTCACTCTTGTATCACCAGCCTGAGCGCAGCCTTCCCATACCCGAAAACACCGGAGAAATCGCTATGAAGATGAAAGTAATTGGCGCCGCCGCCATTGCGTTCGGTCTGTGCGGCGCGGTGGATACATTCGCTGCCGGCGGCAACAAAGGCGCGGGCGCGGACGACAAGTTCGCCAAGATGGACACCAACGGTGATGGCAAGATCACCGCATCGGAACATTCGTCGGGCGCCAGCACGAAGTTCCAGTCCATGGATACCAATAAAGATGGGTCGGTCACCACCGCGGAGATGGATGCTGCACACGCCGGCAAAGCCGGGGGCATGAAGATGTCGTCGGCCGACAAGATCAAGAAGATGGACACCAATGGTGATGGCAAGCTCAGTGCATCCGAGCACGCAACAGGGTCGCAATCCATGTTTGCGCAGTCCGACGCCAACAAGGACGGCAGCCTCACTGCCGACGAAATGAAAGCGGCTCATAAGAAACACATGGCGGATAAGTAGTAGCCGCTCTGCGGTTTGCTGAGCCCTGTGACCGGCGGGCCCTTCTGGGGCCCGCTTTTTTTAAACTGGCTGTCGCACCAAGTGCGGTGCACGTCCACCATCGTTCTGACTATGCCCAGCCGAGTGTCGACACACGAGCCGCTTCACTCTCCCAGCGTGGGCAGGTGCTACCTGTACATTTTCCCATGCGCTTACGAAGACTTGCTGAAATTAGGGATTTCGCGCGATCCGCTGGACAGGATCCAGGCGTTTTCGCGTCGATACTTCGAGTTCTTCGATCTACAGCGCGGCTGGCTGCTGGAAACCGACAGCGTGCGCGAAGCGCAGGGACAGGAAACCCGACTGAGAAGATCATTGCGCCTGCTCAATGCGCCTGCGCCTCTCCTGGTGCCGGGACGTGCCGCCGGCGCGACCGAGTGGTACCGCGGCGCTTCATCGTTGCTGGAGCAAGCACGGGAAGAGTTCGCCAGCCAGGGATATACCGTTCATAAGCCGCTGGAGAACTGGCTACGGTCCCGATTGGAAGCCCGGCGCAGCGACCTGTATGTGTGGACGGAACGGATGCTGTCCGCAGCGGACAGCGAACCCGGCGACGCCCAGCCTGCTGGCGCAGAACCGCCGCTGCCGCATCGGATGCTGCGCGACGCACTGGACGGTTATGCCGCGCTAGGGATACCTCTGGAAGATGCGCTGCCACCCACGGTTTCCGACTGGTACGCACGCGTCGCAGGTTTTCACACGTAGGTCGGGGCCGCGCTAACGAAGGTGAATGAAAAAAGGCAGGTGTTTACATTCCATAAATTGGCTTGACGCGTATTACCCTCATCTTCCTACGATGCCACTAACTACTTTCCATCCTGCTGTCGCCAACTGGTTCCAGCGCACCTTTCCCGCACCGACACCGGCGCAGGCGGCAGCGTGGCCTGCGATCCGTGCTGGCCGCAACACGTTGGTGGCCGCGCCGACGGGTTCAGGCAAAACCCTGACCGCGTTCCTGGCGGCGTTGGACGAGCTGGTGCGGCAGGGACTGGAGCCCGGCGGCTTGCCCGATGAAACCACGGTGATCTACGTATCGCCGCTGAAAGCGCTGTCCAACGATATTCATCTCAACCTGGAAGCGCCGTTGGCCGGCATTCGCGCCGAACTCGCGCGCCTCGGACTACCCGATGTGGAAATCCGTACCGCCGTGCGCACCGGCGATACGCTGCCCAAGGAGCGCCAGCAGAATCTGCGCAAGCCGCCAAACATTCTGGTCACTACGCCGGAGTCGCTGTATGTGCTGTTGGGGTCCGCGTCCGGGCGCGCCATGTTGTCGCCGGTGCGCACCGTCATCGTCGACGAAATCCACGCAGTCGCCGGCAGCAAGCGCGGCAGCCACTTGGCGCTGTCGTTGGAACGGCTGCAGGCGCTGGCGGGACGGTCGCTGACCCGGATCGGTTTGTCCGCCACGCAGAAACCAATCGATGAAGTCGCGCGATTCCTGGTCGGCGCGGGCGGGCTTGCCGAGGGAGCTCCCGATTGCGAGATCGTGGACATCGGCTACGGCAAACAACGCGATCTGGACCTGGAGCTTCCACCCACGCCCTTGAGCGCGGTGATGTCCAATGACCAGTGGGAACAGGTCTACGCACGCGTCGCGGCATTGGTGCGGGAGCACCGCACCACGCTGGTGTTCGTCAACACCCGGCGCATGGCCGAACGCGCCGCGCGTCACCTGGGCGAATTGCTGGGCAAGGAAGCTGTGGCCGCGCATCACGGCAGCCTGGCACGCGAGGCGCGCCTGGACGCCGAACAACGATTGAAGCGTGGCGAACTGGAGGTGCTGGTGGCAACGGCGTCGCTAGAGCTGGGCCTGGACATTGGCGACGTGGATCTGGTGTGCCAGCTGGGGTCGCCACGTTCCATCGCGACGCTCCTGCAACGCGCGGGCCGCTCCGGACATGCGGTGGGCGGCATTCCCAAGGCGCGCCTGTTCCCGCAATCGCGCGACGAACTGATCGAATGCGCCGCGTTGCTGGACTGCGTGCGCCGCGGTGAACTGGACGCGCTGCATATTCCGCCTGCACCGCTCGACGTGCTGGCGCAGCAGATCGTCGCCGAAACCGCCAGCCGCGAATGGGACGAAGACGAACTCTTCGCGCTGGTGCGTCGTGCTTGGCCATACGCACAGCTGTCGCGCGAAGACTATGCGGCGGTGGTGAAGATGCTGGCCGAAGGTTTCACCACACGCCGCGGCCCGCGTGCCGGCTATGTGCACCGCGATGCCGTCCATCATCGCTTGCGTGAACGCAAGGGCGCGCGCATGACCGCGCTGATGTCCGGCGGCACCATTCCGGAGACCGGCGACTACACCGTGGTGCTGGAACCGGAAGCGCAGAAGATCGGCACCGTAAATGAAGACTTCGCGGTGGAGAGCCTGGCCGGCGATATCTTCCAGCTCGGCAATGCGAGTTACCGCATCCTGCGCGTGGAGCCTGGACGGGTGCGGGTGGAAGACGCCAAAGGCGCACCGCCGAATATTCCGTTCTGGCTGGGCGAGGCACCAGGACGCAGCGACGAACTCTCCAGCGGCGTATCGCGCCTGCGCGCGGACATCGCATCACAAATATCTGCGCACGGAACCGACACCGCGATTCAATGGCTGACTGCCGAAGTGGGCCTGGACGAAGAAGCCGCACGCCAGATCGTCGACTATCTGGCCAAGACGGTAGCGGCGTTGGGCGCGCTGCCCACACAGCAGCGCATCGTGATGGAGCGCTTCTTCGACGAATCCGGCGGCACCCAACTGGTAATCCATTCGCCATACGGGAGCCGTCTAAATCGCGCCTGGGGTTTGGCGCTGCGCAAGCGCTTCTGCCGAAAATTCAATTTCGAACTGCAGGCTGCCGCAACGGAAGATGCCATCGTCCTGTCGCTTTCGACCAGCCACAGTTTCCCGCTGATCGAAGTCTCGCGATATCTGCATTCGTCATCGGCGCTGGATGTACTGGTGCAGGCGTTGCTGGACGCACCGCTGTTCGGTGTGCGTTGGCGCTGGAACGCCACCACGTCGTTGGCGCTGCCGCGTTTCGTTGGCGGCAAGAAAGTTCCGCCACAGTTGCAACGCATGAAATCGGAAGATCTGCTGGCGACGGTATTCCCGGATCAGGTCGCCTGCGCCGAGAATCTGGTGGGCGAACGCGAGGTTCCGGACCATCCGCTGGTCGCGCAAACGCTGCACGACTGCTTGTACGAAGCCATGGACGCCGAAGGCTGGCTGCAATTGCTGCGACGCCTGGAAGCCGGCGAAGTGGAAGTGATCGCGCGCGACCTTCCCGCACCTTCGCCGTTGGCGGCCGAAGCATTGAATGCGCGGCCTTACGCTTATCTGGACGACGCGCCGCTGGAAGAGCGCCGCACCCAGGCCGTGCAGAGCCGGCGCTACACCGATCCCGAAAACGCCGATGATCTGGGCCGGTTGGATCCGGAGGCGATCGAAGCCGTGCGTCAAGAAGCCTGGCCGGAGGCCCGTAACGCGGACGAGATGCACGAGGCGCTAACCGGAATCGGTGTGCTCACCGAAGAGGAAGCGGCCCGCCATCCCGATTGGCTCGCTTGGCTGGGCACGCTGGCTGAAAGTGGACGCGCGACCCGGTTGATCCTTGATGCGACCCACAGCTTGTGGGTAACGGCGGAGCAACTTCCGCAGATCACAGTGTTGTATCCCGAGACCAAAGGGCAGCCTGACATCGCGGCGCCTGCCGAGTTCGCGCAAGTTGCTTGGACGCGGGAAGATGCGCTGCGCGAGTTGTTGCGTTCCCGGCTCACCGCGTTGGGACCAACGCCTGTCGCCGAGCTGTCGGATCCGCTGCGATTGTCGAGCGCGGAAGTGGAAGCCGCACTGCTGGCGTTGCAGACCGAAGGCTATGTGATGCAAGGGCGATTCACGCCGGATGCCTCGGCCGAAGAGTGGTGCGAACGTCATCTGCTGGCGCGCATTCACCGCTACACGTTGAAACGTTTGCGGCGCGAAATCGAACCGGTGGAGCCGCGCGATTTCGCCCGCTTCCTGTTCGACTGGCAGCGCGTCAGCGAATCGACACGCGTCAGCGGACCGGAAGCCTTGTCTGGCGTACTGGCACAACTGGAAGGTTTCGAAGCGCCGGCCGCCACCTGGGAAATGGAACTGCTGCCTACGCGCGTCAAGGACTACGCGATCAGCTGGCTGGACGATCTGTGCACCGCCGGCCGCACAATGTGGACGCGATTGCGGCCCAATGTGGGCGACAGCAGCGCGCGTAGCGGAGGTTCGCTGCGCTCCACGCCCATCCTGCTGCTGCCGCGTCGCACCGCTTCGTTATGGACGCGATTGGCGCCGACTTCCAGCGAGGAAGGCGGCGTCAGTTCCCGCGCTCAACGCGTGGCCGATTACCTGGCACAACACGGCGCGTCCTTCTTCGACGAAATCGCCGATGGCGCGCATCTGCTGCGCACCGAGCTGGAAGATGCGCTGGCGGAACTGGTGATCCGCGGACGTGTTCATTGCGACAGTTATGCCGGCCTGCGCGCGTTGCTGGTGCCGGCATCGAAACGTTCTCCTTCGTCTTCGCGTCATCGTCGTCGCGTGGCCTTGTTCGGTATCCAGGATGCCGGACGCTGGGCATTGATTCGTCCGCCCGTGGTCGCTGCTACCGCGGCCGATGGCAACAAAAACCCGGAGGCGATCGAACACATCGCCCGCACCCTGCTGCGCCGCTATGGCGTGGTGTGCTGGCGCCTTCTGGAGCGCGAAGCCACATGGCTGCCGCCCTGGCGCGAACTGGTCCGCGTCTATCACCGCCTGGAAGCGCGCGGAGAAATCCGTGGCGGCCGCTTCATCGCCGGCATTCCTGGCGAGCAGTTCGCCCTGCCCGACGCGGTGGGGCTGATGCGGCAAGTCCGGCGCCAACCGCTCGACGGCGGTTTCGTCCGCCTGTCCGCATCCGACCCGGCCAATCTGCTGGGCACACTGATCCCGGGCACCAAAGTGCCGCGCGTAGCCGGCTCGCGCGTGCTTTATCGCGATGGCGTGCCCATCGCTACTTATATCGGCGGAGAGGTGGAGTTTCTGGTGGCGCTGAATGAAAGCGAACAACAGACCACACAGCGAGCGCTGGTTTCCGATGCGGTCCCGGGCTTCCGGCCCGTGGTTACCGCGTAGCAAGCCCCAATCCTATTCCAGTAACGGTATTGCGCTATTCCGGTTCAACGCCCGGTAGTCTCGCGGCGTCATGCCCACCATGGCTTTGAACTGACGCGCGAACGCGCTCTGATCGGCGAAGCCGCACGTCAGTCCGATGGAAGCGATGGAGTCGCTGCCATGCAGCAGGCGCATCGCCGCCTCAATGCGCAGCTTGGTCAACAGTTGCTGAGGCGTGATCTGGAATACCCGCCGGAAGTGGCGCTCCAACTGCGATACCGAGACTTCCGCCAGGTCAGCCAGCGTCTGCACGCGCAGGCTTTCGCCATAGTGCGTCTGCATGTGTTCCAGAGCGCGACTGAGACGTTCGTAAGTGGGATGGCGACTGTCGGGCTGACCAAGATCGCGCGATATGCCGATTAATCCGCGCACCTCGCCATCGACGCAGAGCGGGCGCTTGAGCGTCAGACACCATCCGGGACTGCGATTCGGGAACAGATGGACTTCCAACTGGTTCTCGATGATTTCCCCGCAAAGCACGTGCCGATCCTGGACCATGTAGCTTCCGCCCAATTTCAGCGGAAACAATTCCAGTGTCGTGCGCCCCACCACGTCGGCGCGATGCTTCAGGCCCAAGCGCGTGACCAGGGTGAGATTGACGTGGGTGTAGCGCCCTTCCCAATCCTTGACGAAGAACACCACGTCAGGCAACGCATCGAACAACGTCTGTAGTTCGTCGGCGGAAATCGCTACATCCATAATTCGGTGTCTCTCTTGCTGCGGCCATGTCTTGCATCGGCCGGTGGCTCATGGGGAAGGTCCTCCTTGAGTTCGAGCGTCCGCGTGCAGACCCGGCATGTGGCGAATCGGCATTTTTCCCGATTTTCCGCCGGCCGGTCAGGACGCCCCTGACGGCATCGCGATCACCGCTTTCCTCTTAGCGTACTTCGCACAAACACGCCAGCCGGCGACGTGTCCGTTTTCCCGCGCCGTGACCGATTATGCAAAATTCCGCATTTGCGTGGACTATCCGTTGCTAGACCGCGACGGTGTCCGACGGTGAGCATGCGCTATGCATACCGTAGACGTAATCGACTCGCATACCGGCGGCGAACCGACCCGGGTCATCGTGACCGGCTTTCCTGATTTGGGTGGCGGCACGCTGGCCGAGCGCCGGCACAAGTTCCATCAGCAGTTCGATGATTGGCGAAGCGCATTGGCCTGCGAGCCACGCGGTTCCGACACCATGGTCGGCGCGCTGCTGCTGCCCGCCGACGATCCGGCCGCTTGCACAGGCGTCATCTTCTTCAACAACGTGGGCTACCTGGGCATGTGCGGCCACGGCACCATCGGTGTCGTGCGCACGTTGGCGGAGTTGGGCCGGATCGGACCTGGCACCCATCGCATCGAAACTCCGGTGGGCACGGTGGGTGTCGAACTGTACGGCGATGGACGGGTCTCGGTCGCCAATGTGGAAAGTTATCGCCACGCTACCGGGATATCCGTCGAGGTGCCCGGATACGGTGCCGTGCGCGGCGATGTCGCCTGGGGCGGAAACTGGTTCTTCATCACCGACCAGACGCCGGTGCCGTTGTCGCTGGCGCGGCAGCGTGAACTGACCGCCTATACGGAAGCGATCCGGCAGGCGCTGGAAGCCGCGGGCATTACCGGCGCCGATGATGGCGAAATCGATCACATCGAAATCAACGGTCCGTCGCCGGCAGCCGATGCGGATGGACGGAACTTCGTTCTATGTCCCGGCTTGGCTTACGACCGCTCGCCTTGCGGTACCGGCACCAGCGCCAAGCTCGCTTGCCTGGCCGCCGACGGCAAGCTCGCCGAAGGGCAGGTATGGCGGCAAGAAGGCATTCTGGGCAGTGTGTTCGAAGGCACCTATACGGCAACTGCTCGCGGCATTTCGCCACGCATCACCGGGCAAGCCTATCTCACCGCGCGTGCGCAGCTGTTGATCGAACCAGGCGATCCCTTCGCCTGGGGTATCCGTCCCGGCGATCATCCCGGTGAGCAACGCACGGGATGAAGACCTACGACCTGACCGTGATCGGTGCCGGCATCATCGGTGCAGCTTGTGCCGAGGCGGCCGCCGGCGCAGGTCTGCGGGTGGCGATCATCGAGTCAGGCGTTATTGGTGGAGGTTCCACCGCCGCGGCGATGGGGCACCTGGTGGCGATGGACGAAGACCCCGCGGAACTGGCGCTATCGACCTATTCGCTGCGGCTGTGGGACGCCTATGCGGAGCTTCCCGAAGCCGAGTTCAGCCGTTGCGGCACGCTGTGGGTCGCGCGCGACGAGCGCGAGATGGCGAGTATTCCAGCAAAGATTGCGCGCCTGGCGGCGGCCGGATTGCAGGCGCACGCAATCGATGCGAAAGAGCTTTACCGGCGGGAACCGGAACTTGCTTCCGGCATGGCGGGAGGCATGCTGGCGCCTGCCGAAGCGGTGGTCTATCCGCCTCGAATGGCGCGCTATCTGGTTGCGCGCGCCTGCGAAAACGGTGCGCAGTTGTTCGCCGGCCGGCGAGCAGTGGCGCTTACCGATGGCGGCGTAACGTTGGACGATAGCAGCCGCTTCGCCGGACCGGTGCTGGTCGCTACCGGGTGCGCGCTGCAGGAACTGGTGCCTGAGTTGCCGATGCGTTCTCGCAAAGGCCAGCTCGTGATCACCGACCGGTATCCAGGGCTGGTACGCCACCAGTTGTTGGAGCTCGGTTATGCCGACAGTGCGCATGGCAATGCCGACAGCAGCGTGGCCTTCAACGTGCAGCCGCGTCCGACCGGGCAGCTCCTGATCGGTTCATCGCGCGAATTCGATAAGGGTGACCGAAACATATCGGGCGCCTTGCTACGCAGCATGCTGGATCGCGCGTTCGCTTTCCTGCCCATGCTGCGCGACCTGCAGGCGATCCGCGTGTGGACCGGCCTGCGCCCCACCACGCCGGATGGGCGCCCCTATCTGGGCGCGTTACCGCATCACCGCCATACCTGGGTGGCCGCAGGCCATGAAGGTCTCGGCATCACCATGGCGTTGGGTAGCGCGCGCCTGTTGATGGATCTGATGCTTGGCCGCGCGCCCGCCATTGATGCGAACCCGTACGCACCTGCGCGGGTGCTGGCATGAGTGCGACCGGCGTCATCCATCTGCACGTCGACGGACGCGCGGTCGAAGTGCCCGTCGGCAGCAACGTCGCCGCGGCCATCGCAAGGGTGGCGCCGCATTTTCGCCGCTCGTGCACGGGTCAGCCGCGTGCGCCGTTGTGCGGCATGGGTGTGTGTTTCGAATGCCGGGTGGCTATTGATGGCATCGATCAGCTGCGCGCATGCGTCATTCCAGCGTGCGAAGGCATGCAGGTGCACACCGATGTCTGAGCCCTCCGCGCACTACGATGTCCTGATCGTCGGTGCGGGTCCGGCCGGTCTTGCCGCGGCGCGCGCGGCGGCGAGCCATGGCGCACGCGTGGGATTGATTGATGCGCAAGCCCGGCCCGGCGGTCAGGTATGGCGCCACGACATCGCGTCGCCGCCGCCGCGTGCGGCGCGCAGGATGATCGAATCGTTGCCGGAAGGGACCGAATTCCTTGCACAGACCCAAGTGCTGATGGCAGCGGAACGCAGCCTGCTCGTCGAAGCTCCACAAGGTGCTCGCCAGCTCTTCTACCGATCGCTGATATTGGCGACGGGTGCGCGCGAACTGCTGCTGCCGTTTCCCGGTTGGACGCTGCTTGGCGTCACGGGTGCCGGCGGTGCGCAGGCACTGCTCAAACAGGGATGGCCGATGGCCGGCCGGCGCGTGCTGGTGGCAGGCAGTGGGCCGTTGCTGTTGGCGGCGGCGGCAACGTTGCGCGCGCATGGCGCGCAGGTGCTGGGCATCCTGGAACAGGCACCGCGCAGTGCGGTGCTTGGTTTCGCCGCAGGCCTGTGGCGCTGGCCCGGCAAGGCGGTACAAGCGCTGGCGTTGCGCGCGCGCTTGCTCGGCATTCCCTATCGCACCGGCGCGATGGTGAGGGCCGCGTTGGGCGAAGAGCAATTGCATGCCGTAGAGATCGAAAGCGCGCGTGGTGTTGAACGGATCGACTGTGATCATTTGGCAGTGGGCTACGGTCTGGTACCGAATGTGGAACTGGCGCAGCTGCTCGGTTGTCGTCTGCAAGCCAACGGTGCGCATGTACAGGTCGCGGTGGACGAGGCGTTACGCACCAGCGTCGAACATATCTACGCCGCCGGTGAAGTTTGTGGCATCGGCGGCCGCGATACCGCGCTGATCGAAGGCGAGATGGCGGGCCTTCACGCGGTGGGCGCCACGGCTGCCGCAGCCGCGCTGCAATCCCGGCGGCAGCATGCGCGTGATTTTTCCGAACACCTGAGCCGTAGTTTCGTGTTGGGAGCGCGCGTGCATGCGTTGGCAACGCCGGAAACATTGGTTTGCCGGTGCGAAGACGTGCCGCTGTCGGCATTGCGCGGCTTCGCCAGCCTGCGCGCAGCCAAGCTGGCCACGCGTTGCGGCATGGGCGCGTGCCAGGGCCGCATCTGCGGTGCGGCGCTCGCCGAACTGGGCTTGTTCGCTTCCAACGACAAATACGACGACGACGGCCGCGACGGCGGTCGGCGACCGCCGCTGTTTCCCTTACGGCTGGCGACGCTGGCCGAATCTTTTCCCATCGACTCGCAAGGTGCACATTCATGAGCAATGCTTCCTTCTGGCGCGGCGTCCTGCCTGCCATCACCACTCCCTTCACTGCCGACGGCCAGATCGATCACGTCTTTCTTGCCCAGCATGCGCGCACGATGATCGATGTCGGCTGCACTGCCATCGTGCCGCTGGGTTCCCTGGGCGAAGCGGCCACGCTCAGCTTCGACGACAAAGCGGCGATCCTGAAGACGCTGGTGAAGGCGCTGGATGGCCGCGCGCCGGTGGTTCCGGGTATCGCTGCGCTTTCCACCGACGAGGCTGTGCGCCTGGCGAAGGCGGCCAAGGAAATCGGCTGCGGCGGATTGATGGTGCTGCCACCGTATGTGTACTCCACCGACTGGCGCGAGATGGGCGCGCACGTGTGTGCCGTGATCGGTGCCACCGATTTGCCGGTGATCCTGTACAACAATCCCGTTGCTTACAAGACCGACTTCAGCGCGACGAACATCGCCGAGTTGGCTGCTGAATTTCCGAACCTCCAAGCGGTCAAGGAATCTTCCGCCGACGTGCGTCGTTTCGCCGCCATCCAGGAACTCATCGGCGACCGACTGGAACTGTTGGTCGGCATGGACGACGCCATCGTCGAAGGCCTGGGCATGGGCGCGGTGGGTTGGATCGCCGGCTTGGTCAATGCCTATCCCAAGGAGTCGGTGCGGCTATTCGAACTCGCGCGCGACGGCGGCTATCCGGCGGCGAAGAAGCTCTACGACTGGTTCCTGCCGTTGTTGCGCCTGGACACCGTGCCGAAGTTCGTGCAACTCATCAAGCTTGTACAGGAAAAGGTGGGCATGGGCAGCGAACGCGTGCGTGCCCCACGACTGGTGCTGGAAGGCAGCGAGCGCGAAGCCGCGTTGAAGATCATCGACCGCGCCATCGCGGCTCATCCGGGTCGTTGAGATGAGCATCATCGCCGAGCCGCTGCTGATCGCCGGCCAATGGCAGCTTGCACGGGAATCGCTCGGCGCATTTCGTGCCCGTGAACCCGGCACCGGCGATGAGATCGGTCCATCGTTCCCGGTGTGCGGCGCTGCCGACGTCGAAGCTGCGTTGTCCGCGGCGGCGAGCGTCGCCGATGAGTTGGCAGCCGCGGCCCCGGAGCGGATCGCAGCCTTCCTCGAAATTTACGCCGATGCGATCGATGCCGATGCCGACAAGCTGGTGGCGTTGGCGCATGCGGAAACCGCGTTGCCGGCGCCCACGCGTTTGCGTGGCAACGAACTGCCGCGCACCAGCGGTCAACTACGGCAAGCAGCCAAAGCCGTGCGTGGTTATCGATGGACGCAACCGGTTATCGACACTGGCGCCGGACTGCGCTCGCATCTGGCGCCGCTATCCAAACCGGTGCTGATCTTCGGGCCCAACAATTTTCCGTTTGCGTTCAACGCCATCGCCGGTAGCGATTTCGCCTCGGCCATCGCCGCGCGCAATCCGGTGATCGCTAAAGCGCATCCCTCCCATCCGGGCACCAGCCAGCGGCTGGCGCAACTGGCGCACCAGGCACTCATCGACGCGGGCTTGCCGGCCGCCGCCGTGCAGATGCTCTATCACTTCGACAACGCATTGGGATTGGCGCTGGCCGGGGACACGCGCCTGGGCGCGATCGGTTTCACCGGCAGCCGCGGCGGTGGGCTGGCGCTGAAGGCCGCGGCGGATCGCGCCGGCGTGCTGTGCTACGCAGAACTGTCCAGCGTCAATCCGGTGTTCCTGCTGCCGGGCGCACTGGCCGAGCGCGGCGAAGCACTGGCGCAGGAATTCTTTGCTTCATGCACGATGGGCAGCGGACAGTTCTGCACCCATCCCGGCGTGGTGATCGTGCCCCAGGGCGCAGCGGGAGATGCATTCGTCGCCGCGGCGTGCGCGCACATCGCGGCGGCTGGCAGCAGTGTGTTGTTCTCGCAAGGCGTACTCGATCACTTGCATCAGGGTCTTTCGATATTGCGCGAAGCAGGCGCTCGCGTACTAGCGGAAGGCGATGCAGGCGAAGCAGCAGGGTATCGCCACGCACCGACATTGCTCGGCGTGGACGCGGCGACCTTCCTGGCGAATCCGCGCGCGCTGCAAACCGAGGTGTTCGGCCCAGTTAGCTTGCTGGTGCGCGCGTCGGGCAGCGAGGAAATGGCGCAGTTGGCGCGCGCATTCGAAGGCAGTCTGACGGGCACGCTCTACCGCGCGGCCGACGGCAGCGACGATGCGGCATGGTCGCTGATTGCCACGGCGCTACGTCCGCGCGTGGGCCGTTTGATCGCCAACAAGATGCCGACCGGCGTGGCCGTCAGTCCGGCGATGAACCATGGTGGCCCTTTCCCCAGCACTGGTCACCCTGGCTTTACCGCCGTCGGAATGCCGGCCGCGATCCATCGCTTCGCGGCGCTGCACAGCTACGACGGGGTGCCCGATGCGCTGCTGCCGCGGGAACTTCACGATCGTAATCCTGGTGGCGTCCCGCGCCTTGTCGATGGCGAATGGACGACCGCCGATGTGGGAGATTCACTGTGAGCGCTTCGCAGATCGGCGGACTGACGCAACAGCATGCGCTGGCGCAGTTAACGCCCTGGTCGCATCACGCGCCGCCGATCCAGTCCGACGAGTATCAACAGCGCTTGGAAAAAGCACGACGCTTGCTGCATGCGCAGGGCATGGACGCGTTGCTGATCGGCGCGGGTACCTCGCTGCGCTATTTCACCGGTGTGCCCTGGGGTGCGAGCGAGCGACTGGTCGCGATGCTGCTGACACGGACCGGCGATCCGGTGCTGATCTGCCCGGCATTCGAGGAAGGTTCGCTGGACGCGGTACTGAAAATTCCCGTCGAAAAAATGCTTTGGGAAGAGCATGAGGATCCTTACGCATCAGTTGCGCATTCGATGAGTGCGCGCCGCGCCCGCACGCTGGCGCTGGATCCGGTCGCCACGTTCGCGATCGCCAGCGGGCTCGCTGGCCATCTGGGTACCGCCAGCATCGCCGATGCAAGCGCCATCGTCGACGGTTGCCGCATGTGCAAGTCGCCGGCCGAATTGGCGCTGATGCAACAGGCCTGCGACATGACGCTGCATGTGCACCGTCTGGCGGCAGGGCTTGCGCGCGAAGGTCTAGGTACCGATGAGCTGGTGCGTTTCATCGATACCGCGCACCGTGCACTCGGCGCCGACAATGGTTCCACCTTCTGCATCGTCCAGTACGGCCACGCCACCGCGTTCCCACATGGGATTCCCGGCGTACAACACCTGCGTGACGGCGAATTGGTGCTGATCGACACCGGTTGCAGTGTGCAAGGCTATCAGTCGGATATCACGCGGACCTGGATCTTCGGCAAGCCCGATGCCGAACAGCAGCGGATATGGTCGCTTGAACAGGCCGCGCAACAGGCAGCATTCGTCGCCGTGCGTCCGGGCGCTACCTGCGGATCGGTCGACCGCGCCGCGCGCGATGTGCTGGAGCGCGCCGGCCTGGGGCCGGATTACCGCTTGCCGGGGCTGCCGCATCGCACGGGCCATGGTTGCGGCATGAGCGTCCACGAAGCGCCGTACCTGGTCCGCGGCAATACGACGGCGTTGGCGCCGGGCATGTGTTGCAGCAATGAACCGATGATCGTCGTGCCGGAACGTTTCGGTGTGCGCCTGGAGGATCACTTCCATGTCACCGAAGACGGCGCGGCATGGTTCACGCCGCCATCGCCAGCAATCGATCAGCCGTTCGCGTGATGGAGTTGCGTCTATGGGAGTCCACACCATGAACCCGTCGCTACACCCGAACATGCATCGTTGCGTCCGCCGCTATCACGACACGATGACGCATCTCGTCGGCCGCTGCTTGTTGGCGGCCATCATGACAGTGACCGCGACCACTATCCTTGCCCCTGTTTCCGCCGCCGAGCTTTCCACCGGCACGCCGTCCGCCGGCGCTCGCTTCAAGGCCCTTTACGAACGCGAATGGGAGTGGCGCCGCAACGAGTTCGCGGGCGCCGACGACGAGGACAGCCAGGGAAAGCCGGCCGATCATCTGCCGCGTGTCGGTCCTGATGCGCAAGCCGCGCGCGAACGCTACTGGAGCCAGGTGCTGGCGGAGCTGGATGCGATATCGCCGTCCGAGCTCAGCGGCGAAGACCCGGTCAACTACGCGGTCTATCGCCAGCAGGTGGAAAGCCTGCTGACAGACCAGCGCCTGCGCGATTGGGAGATGCCTTTCAACAGCGACACCGCGTTCTGGACCGATCTGGGTTTCACCGCGCGCCGGCCCTTCAACGATGCCGACAGCTATCGCCGCTACCTGGCTCAGCTGGCGGATGTCCCGCGCTACTTCGACGAGCAGATCGCCAACATGCGCGCGGGCCTGGCGCGTGGCTTCAGCGTGCCGCGAGTAACCCTGGCCGGCCGTGATGTCTCGATTGCGGAAGTGGCTGATGCGGCGCCGGAAGACAACCTGTTCTACACGCCATTCAAGCAAATGCCCGCCACCATCCCGGCCACCGAACAAGCACGGTTGCGCGCGGAGGCGATCCAGGCCATTACCGGTTCGGTGCAGCCTGCCTATCGCAAGCTGCTGGTGTTCTTCCGCAATGAATACATGCCGCAAGCACGCAGCACCCTGGCCGCGAAAGCCATGCCGGATGGAGCCGCTTACTACCGGGCGCAGATCCGTAAATTCACCACGTTGGACATGGAGCCGGACGCAGTCCATGCGTTGGGCCTGGAAGAAGTAGCCGAGATCCGCGCGCAGATGGAGCAGACCATCCGCGAAACCGGGTTCAAGGGCAGCTTCGCCGAGTTCCTGCATTTCCTGCGCACCGATCCGCAGTTCTATCCCAAGAGCGCGGACGAACTGTTGATGCGCGCCGCCTGGATAGCCAAGCGCGTTGACAGCAAGATCGGGCGCTACGTTGGTCTGTTGCCGCGCCAGCGTTTCGGGATCCAGCCGGTGCCGCCCGATCTGGCGCCGTTCTATACCGGCGGTCGCGGTGGCCTGGATACTTATTGGCTCAACACCTACAACCTGCCGTCGCGGCCGCTGTACACACTGCCGGCGCTGACGCTGCATGAATCCTCGCCCGGCCATTCGTTGCAGATGTCGCTGGCGGCCGAGCACGAGGGCCTGCCGGATTTTCGTCGCTACACCTACATCTCCGCGTACGGCGAAGGCTGGGCGTTGTATAGCGAGAAACTTGGCGTTGAAATGGGCCTGTACGACACGCCGTACGAGACCTTCGGCTATCTGACCTACCAGATGTGGCGTGCGTGCCGGCTGGTCGTGGACACCGGCATCCATCACCAAGGCTGGACGCGCGAACAGGCCGTGGCCTTCATGCGCGACAACACCGCGTTGAGCGAACACGAAATCGGCACCGAGGTGGATCGCTACATCGCCTGGCCGGGGCAGGCACTGTCGTATTACCTCGGTCAGATCGCGATCGAACGCGCACGCGCCAAAGCCGAAACCGAACTGGGCAGTCGCTTCGACCTGCGCAGCTTCCATGACGCCGTGCTGGCGCTGGGCTCGGTGCCGCTGCCGGTATTGGAGGAACGCATAGACCGCTACATTGACGAGCACCGCAAGTCGCTGACGAACGCAGACGGGCGCTGACTGACGCGAACGATTACTACAGACGTGCAACATCCGGTTGCAGCGCTGTTGACCGTGACCTTTCCACCGGAGGAACCATGGCTCTACAAGGTAAGTTCCAGAAGCGCCTCAGCCTGACCGACCTGACTTTCATCGGGCTCGGTTCGATTTTCGGTTCGGGATGGTTGTTCGCGGCCAGCCACGTCTCGGCCATCGCCGGTCCCGCCGGCATCATCTCCTGGATTGTCGGCGGCGTGGCCGTGCTGCTTCTGGGGCTGGTCTATTGCGAACTGGGTGCGGCGCTGCCGCGCGCGGGCGGCGTGGTGCGCTACCCCGAGTATTCGCATGGCAGCCTGCTCGGCTGGATGATGGGATTCATCACCCTGATCGCGTTTTCCAGCCTGATCGCGATCGAGGTCGAGGCCTGCCGCCAATATGCCGCGGCCTGGTTCCCAACGCTCAACCAGGCAGGCAGCACGCATCCCAGCGTGAGTGGCTGGTTGCTGCAGTTCGTGCTGCTGGTGGTGTTCTTTCTGCTCAACTACTTCAGCGTCAGGACCTTCGCCACCGCCAACAACATCATCAGCGTGTTCAAGTTCCTGGTACCGGTGTTGGTGATCGTGATGTTGATGCTGCACTTCAACACGGACAACTTGCATGTGCAGGGGTTCGCACCTTCGGGCGCGACCGGCGTGGCGGCGGCGATCTCGGCCGGCGGCATCATCTTCGCCTACCTCGGTCTGACTCCCATCGTGTCGGTGGCCAGCGAAGTGCGCGAGCCGCAGCGAAACATTCCGATAGCGCTGATCCTGTCGGTGGTGCTGTCGACGATCATCTACCTGCTGCTGCAGCTGGCGTTCCTGGGTGGCATCCCGACCGAGCAGCTGGCGCAGGGCTGGGGGAGCATCAGCAAGCTCTACTCGCTGCCATACCACGACATCGCGCTGGTGCTGGGCATGGGCTGGCTGGCGGCACTGGTGATCTGCGATGCGATGGTCTCACCCAGCGGCACCGGCAATATCTACATGAACGCAACGCCGCGCGTGATCTATGGCTGGGCGCGCAGCGGTGGTTTCCTGCCGGTGCTGACGCGAGTCGACGCAAAATCCGGCATCCCGCGCCCGGCGCTGTGGCTGAGCTTCGCATTGTCGGTGTTCTGGACCTTGCCATTTCCGTCGTGGGAGACGCTGATACAAGTGGTATCGGCGGCGTTGGTGCTGAGCTATGCGGTGGCCCCGGTCACCGTGGCCGCACTGCGCCGCAGCGCACCGGAACTACCTAGGCCATTCCACCTGCGCGGCATGGCGGTACTCGGTCCGTTGTCTTTCATCGTTGCCGCGCTGATCGTCTACTGGTCCACCTGGAAGACGCTGTCATGGCTGCTCGGCCTGCAGATCGCCATATTCGTGCTCTATGTGCTTTACAAACTGCCCGCACGCGCTGAGCGCGCGCGGCTGTTGCGACAGGTGCACTGCTCGCTGTGGCTGATCGTGTTCTTCGCGCTGGTGCTAGTGGTGTCCTATCTGGGCACCTTTGGCGGCACCGGCTGGATCGCGCACCCATGGGACACGCTGAGCGTGGCGGTGATCGCGTTCTTCATCTATCACTGGGGCGCGCGCACCGGGTTGCGTTCTGACGAACTGGCGTTGGAGGAAGACGATGGCGAGTAGGCAGCGCACGATTAACATTGCGGAAGCGACTACGTGTGGTCCACGGCAATCCGTCATGACCAAAACGCGGAGATGGGCGCCGTGGTCAAGGCCTTTCCTGCGTGCCGGCGCCGCCTAGCAGAGCCATCTATGCGGAATTCCACACTCATGCGCGGCTGCGCCGACAAGACATCGTCGGGTGCGCGTGGTCGCATAGCGCAACCCACGTCCGGGAGCATGGCAAGTGGATAGACGACAGTTCCTGCAGCATGGACTGGCTGCGACCGCGGCAACAGCTGTCGGTGCCGACGGCCTGACGGTGGCCGCGACCGCCGCCACGGCCGCGAAAGTTCCGAAGCCGACGTTGCAAACGCCCACGGAGAACGCACTCCAGGGCCACACACGTCTGTGCGCATTCCAGGAAGACGGCGTCGACTGGGTCGTGTACGAGGACCTGCGCACGTCGGAAGGCGCCATCAGCTTTGTGTGTTCGCAGGGCGTGCTGACGCTGGGCAAACGGACCGAAGCCGCTTTTCCCAGCGACAAGCCGCCGTACTTCGACATGAAGCTCGCTGAGGTGGCGTTGGCCGATGCCGATTTGCTGGCTGACCGTCTGCTGCGCAACGGCGATCCCTCCTTCGAGGAGGTCCGCGACGTCGCGCCTCCTCCGGCTTCGTTGCTGGATCCCAAGGACCACGATGGACGTTGGCCATGGACAACCTTCGTCGGCACCCGGGAAGCCATCGATACCATGCCGATCCTGCCCAACGGCCGCAGCCGCACCTGGCGTCCGGAGCATGCGTTCGCCGAACTCGGCGAGGTTCCGCTCATCAAGCGCCGGCATGAAGGCTTGCTGGGCGGATGGATGCCGGCGGTGCACAAGGTGATGCCGGTGTCGTCGACCCGCCATTACGACCTGCTGGTGTTCGCCGATGTGAATGCGGATGATCGCTTTATTGTTCAAACCTGGCACCGCACTGTGCTGGTGGAAAACGGCAAGGCAACGAAGACGGTTTACACCCACAGCTATCCCGACTATCCACCGCGACGCGGCGGCGCGACCGCCGAGGATTTCTATCGCGGGCTGCTGGCATTCGCCGGCTATTGGCAACATCTGCTGAGCGATACCGTCGAGGCCAGCGTGCCGGATGCGAGCTGGAACGACATGGCTCGCTTCGCCTTCGCGCGCGAGCTGGTGGTGCGCCCGGGCGGCACGTATCCGAAGTACGGCGCGGTGGATCGCGACTATTACGGCAACGAGTACGACGGCTTCCAGGACACCTTCACCAGTTCGCTGTACGCCAATCTTGAGTGGGGTCGTTTCGAACAAGCCGCGGCGGTGCTGGACGGATATTTCACTGATTTCGTGCAACCGGACGGCATGCCCAACATGCGCGGGCCGGAGACCGGACAGTTTGGCCTGACCCTGTCGCTGATGGCGCGCTATCTTCACTACACCGGCGATGTCGCGCTGTTGCGCAAGCATCGCAACAAGATCGAAGCTACCGCGCACATCCTCGAAGAACTGCACGAGCAAAGTCTCAAGTTGCCGCCCAGTGCGCCCGGCCACGGCCTGATCCATGGCTGGAACGAATCGGACGCCTGTCTTTTCCCCGATCCAACGTTGTGGTGGAAACCGTACTACGCCAATAGCGCGATGGCGGCACGCGGACTGGCGGACATCGCGCCGGTATGGGCGCGCGTTGGCGGCGCCGACGCGGCGGCCACCGCAAGACGCTGGCGCGAGCGTGCGCAACAGCTGACTGCTCAGACCGAGCGCACGCTACGTGCCAACGTTCGCCACGATTTGAAGCCTCCATATATCGGCCCGCTGCCGGGCGTGAAACTGACCTTCCGGCAGTCCCTGCTGCGGGAAAAACCGAGCGAGCAAGGATGGCCGCACCGTGTCTATGCGGAACTGCTGCAGGCCGACGTGCTGGCGGACGACCTGGCGAACCTGGTGATCGATTGCGTGCGCGGCCATGGCGGCACCAGCCTGGGCGTGGTCGCCAACATCGCTCCGCCCAGCGCCGACGCGCGCGACCTGCTCGGCTTCATTTCCTACGGCTATGCGCAACAGCTGCTGCGCTTGGACCGGATCGAGGAATATCTGCTGTTCCTGTACGCGCATCGCTGCCACGTGCACACCCGCGGTGGTTGGACTGCGGGCGAGGTAAGCGGCATCACAGGCGGCATGCCATTGTTCTGCATGCCGGCGCAGATGACGATTCCGCTGCTGCTGCGCTGGATGCTGGTGTTCGAAGACAGCGCGGGCGGGCAACTATATCTGGGGCGCGGGGTGCCGCGTGAATGGCTGGGCAGCGGCGAGGCCATCGCCATCGCCGATGCGCCGACACGGTGGGGCAAGGTCGGCTTTCATCTACGTGCCGATACACAAGCGCACCGCATCGATGGCCACGTCGATCTGCCCGCGGCGGCGCCCGATGACATCTGGCTTAGTCTGCGTCTTCCTATCGGAAAGCGCCTGGTCCGTGCGCTGGTGAACGGCGTGGAAGTGCCGCCGGGTGGCCGGCACGGCGATGCGCTGCCGATTGCCGGACGTCCTGGGAAGCGCATTGAGTTGCAGGCTTTTTATGCGTGAATGTGCCGGTATGCGCCGTGGGGAGCTAGCCCGTGGTGGCCGCGGACCGGAAAACATGCCGTATTCCGCATCCAACGGTGATATTTGCGACAAGACGCGTGGCCATCGTGCATGCACGATGAGATTAACGTGAGCCCATGACGCACGCGTGACGTTCACGCGCTGTCGGGACCGTGTAGCCCAAGCCACCCACCTAAGCTGGAGGTGCGATACGAAAGCGAATGCCTGTTGGGAAACAACCATCGAGGTAGCCGGCGAATCATTCCAGCGGTAGTCGGCGATAGTTCGGCGGCAACTTCGATAGCAACTTCGATATATGAGAGCAGTCGGTCGTGGCGTATCCACGCTGGTGATCGGCTATGCGGCCTTCGCGCGCAAAGACGCGGCAGGCCGGCGACAGGATGTTTTTCCCCGCATCGCCATTGAAGGATGCGATGGAATTCCAGGCGTTTTTTCTTGTGCTGGCGCAAGCCGGTAGGGGCGCCTTTTGCCAAAAAAATCCCAAACAACCGAGTCGTCGAGGAGATATCCATGCGGTCCGCCGAAGTAGTTTCGTCTTCCCCCACGTGCTTTAGTGATGCGTGCTTTAGTGATGAATTCTCCTCCTGGTCGGCTTCGCTCACCCGCGCACCGCTGATGAAGGCCATTACAGTTGTTCTGTCGCTGGCGTCTGCCTGCGCGGCGCAAGCACAGGAAACGCCACCGGCCGACAGCGCCGATACCACCCAGACCTTGGACAGCGTCACGGTCACCGGTTCGCGCATCCGCCGCGTGGATACCGAAACGGCCAATCCGGTGACCACCATCAACCGTGAAATGATCGAAGCCACGGGCAAGGCGACACTGGGCGATCTGATCCAGGAGCTACCCGCCATCGCCGGCAATGCCACCAACCCCAACGTCAACAATGGCGGCGGTACCGGCGCATCGGCGATTTCGCTGCGCGGCCTGGGTGAGAAGCGAACGTTGGTATTGGTCAACGGCATCCGGTTGGCTTACAACGATGTCAACAGCATTCCGGCCACCATGGTGGAACGCGTCGAAGTGCTGGGCGACGGCGCATCGGCCGTCTATGGTTCCGATGCCATCGGCGGCGTGGTCAACTTCATTCTTCGTGATCGCTTTGAAGGCGTGCAGGTCAGCGCCGACTACGGCCAGACCACGCGCGGCGATGGGGCTCGGCGCAACTATTCATTGACGGCCGGCCACGCCTGGGACCGCGCCAGCCTGGTGGGCGGCGTGTCGTACCACAAGATCGATGAGGTATCAGCGGCGCAACGCGCGTTCTCCCGGGATGCGCTGAACCTGGTGAACGGCGAGGCGGTCAAGCAGGGCTCCTCGGCAACACCCTACGGCACCATCAGCTTCAATGACGGTTCCGCGGAAGCCGCTGCCCTGGCCGCGGCCGCGGGTTGTTCACGGGTCACGCTGGACAGCGCCACCGGTGCCGGCTCGACAACGCCAGGCGACTACCACTGCTACGACGCCACTGCCGATTCCTACAACTACCAGCCCTTCAACCTGCTGCAGACGCCGCAGGAGCGCACCAACGCGTTCGTGCTGGGAAGTTATCGGTTGACCGACAACATCGAGGCCTACGCCAACGCGTACTTCACCAAGACCCAGTCGGCATCGATCATCGCGCCGGTGCCGATCTTCGCCATCGGCGACAATTTCCTGGTCTCGGAGAACAGCTACTACAACCCGTTCGGCATCAACTTCGGCGCCGATCGGACCACCGGCCAAACCTACAACACCTTCAATACCCGGCTGGTGTCGCTGGGAAATCGCCAATACGAATACAACACCTACAACCTCCAGACCAATGTCGGCCTGCGTGGCAGTTTCGGCGACAGCTCCTGGCAGTGGGACGCCAACTACAACTATGGGCGGGTCCGGCAGAAATCGGTCAACAACGGCTTCCTGAACTATGCCGCGTTCAATCAAGCGGTGGGGCCGTCGTTCCTCGACAGTGACGGTGTGGTCAAATGCGGCACGGCAGGCAATGCCATCGCCGGCTGCACGCCCATCAACATCTTCAACACCAACGACCCGGATACGGTGGAGGCGTTGCAGGCCATCGTGGTCAACCCAATCAGCACCAGTACCTACACCGTCAAGCAATTCGAGGCCAATGCCAACGGCAATCTGTTCGAGCTACCCGCCGGTACCGTCAATCTGGCGGTAGGTGTGTCCTATCGCAAGGAAAGTACATCGACCCGGACCGACGAACTGGCGGTGGCCAACCTGGAAGGGCTGTGTGGCATCGTCGAATTCTGCACCACGGTGTTGACGGGTAGTTTCGAAGTGAAGGAGGTCTATGCGGAAACACTGATCCCGCTGCTGGCCGACATGCCCTTCGTGCATTCGCTGAACCTGTCGGTCGGCACACGCTTCTCCGACTACGATTCGGTCGGCAGCACCACCAACAGCAAGCTGGCGGTGGAATGGCGCCCGATCGAGAACCTGCTGCTGCGCGGCACCGTGTCGGAAGTGTTCCGCGCGCCCAACATCAACGAGCTGTACGCGGGCATCGGCGGCGATGCGGCTTCGGCCATCGATCCCTGCAACGGCTATACCGGTGGCAACGACGTGGCCTGCGAGAACGTGCCGACCGACGGCAGCTACCAGCAAGCCGATCCGCAGGTATCAGGGCGTACTTCGGGTGCGTTGGTGGCTGGCTACGATGGCCTGAAGCCAGAAACCGGAAAATCCTACGACTTCGGCGTGGTCTACGATCCTTCCTGGGCGGAAGGCTTGTCGTTAAGCGCCGACGTTTGGCGCATCAATCTGGAGGACACCATCGCCACGGTGTCGGCGCAGACCGTGCTCAACCAGTGCTACGCGAACTCCGCCAGCGCGTTCTGCCCGCTGATCCACCGCAACGGCAACGGCACCATCTACTACATCAGCGAGCCGACCGTGAACCTGGGCAAGCTGTGGACCAAGGGCGTGGATTTCGGCGTCCATTACCGGCTGCCGGAAACCGCTTGGGGCAATTTCAACGCCAGTTTCAACGGGACCTATGTCGCCCGTTACGACATCAATCCCGATCCGACCGACGCAGGCACGGTGGTGATCCACAGCGCCGGCAAGTACACCTACTCTTACGGCAACTTTCCGCGGATACGCGCGTTGGCCGCTTTGAACTGGAGCCAGGGGCCCTGGAGCGCCGCCTGGCGCACCCGTTATGTCGGGCATACGTCGATAGGCAGTACCGATGCACGCCAGAATCTCTCAGCCGATTCCGCGCTGCCCGCTGTCGAACGCGCGGTTGGCTCGCATGTCTATCACAGCCTGCAGGGAGGTTACGATTTCAGCGACTGGCATACCCGCGTCGATGTGGGCGTGGATAATCTGAGCGACAAGCAACCGCCTTTGTTCTACAACAACAACGCCAACAACGGTAATACCGATGTGATGACCTATGACGTGCTGGGCCGCTTTGTATGGGCGCGTGTCACCGTGACGTTCTAGCGTCTATGGCCGGCGTTTGCTTCAGGCCATGTCGGATTCACCCGCCGTCCGCGCGTATCGTGCGGACGGCGTTCTAGCTGGGGAACAGATTGCGATGAACCTTCATCTTTCGCGCCGCCGCTTCATGGCCTGGAGCGCGCTTACCGCCGCCGCCGGATTCGCCAGATTTCCTGTGGATGCCGCCGCATCGACGCCGCAACGCGTCAAGCCGCTGCCGTTGCGCGACATACGCTTGAAACCATCGATGTTCCTGGACTCGCTGGAAACCAATCGCCGCTATCTGCATGCGCTGGAGCCGGACCGGCTGCTGCATAACTTCCGCCAACACGCCGGCCTGGAACCGAAGGCACCGGTATACGGCGGATGGGAAGCGGACACCATCGCCGGGCATACGCTGGGACACTATCTGAGCGCTTTGTCGCTGATGCATGCGCAGACCGGGGACCCGGAATGCCGGCGCCGCGCCGACTACATCGTCGGCGAGCTGGCGCTGTGCCAGGCGCGCAGCGGCGATGGCTACGTGGCCGGCTTCACCCGCAAGACCGATGCGGGCGAAATCGAGGACGGTCGCGCGCTGTTCGAAGAAATCATGCGCGGCGACATCCAGGCCGCGCCGTTCTATCTCAATGGCAGCTGGGCGCCGTTGTACACCTGGCACAAGCTGTTCGCCGGGCTGCTGGACGCTCACGTCCATTGCGGCAACGTGCAGGCGTTGTCCGTGGCCGAAAAACTGGGAGGCTATGTCGACGGCGTCTTCGCACAGTTGAACGACGATCAGGTGCAGCAAGTGCTCGGTTGCGAATTCGGCGGGCTCAACGAATCTTTCGTCGAATTGCACGCACGCACCGGCGAGGCTCGCTGGCTCAAACTGGCGGAACGCCTGCGTCACCGCGAGGTGCTGGATCCTCTGGTCGCCCAGCAAGACCGCCTGGCACGGCTGCATGCCAATACCCAGATACCCAAGCTGATCGGCATGGCCCGCCAGTTCGAACTGACCGGCGATCCGGAACCCGCCGCCGCGGCGCGATTCTTCTGGCATACCGTGGTCGCGCATCACACCTATGTGATCGGTGGCAATTCCGACCGGGAATATTTCCAGACGCCGGATTCGATTTCCCAGTTCGTGACCGAACAAACCTGCGAGCACTGCAACAGCTACAACATGCTGAAGCTCACCCGGCACTTGTATCAATGGACGCCGCAGGCTTCCTACTTCGACTACTACGAACGCGCGCTGCTCAACCACGTCATGGCGCAACAGCATCCCGGAACCGGCATGTTCGCCTACATGATGCCGTTGATGTCGGGCGAGGCGCGCAGCTTCTCCAAGCCCTTCGACGATTTCTGGTGCTGCGTCGGTTCCGGAATGGAAAGCCATGCGCAGTTTGGCGACTCGATCTACTGGCACGGCGACGACGCATTGTTCGTCAATCTCTATATCCCTTCAAGACTTAATTGGGCCGAACATGGCCTGATATTGGAGCTGGATAGCACGCTGCCATTGGGCGGCGCGGTCGGGCTACGAGTAATGGAGGCATCGGCACGGGTACCGACGCGCATCGCATTACGGATCCCGGGGTGGGCATCAGCCTGGACGTTGAAACTCAATGGTCGCGCCGTAAAAGCAAACCTTGCCGACGGCTATGTCAGCGTTGAACGACGCTGGCGAACTGGCGATACGCTGAGTCTGGAGCTACCGGTGGAGTTGCGGTTGGAAGCGACGGCGGACGATCCGCATACCGTCGCGATTCTGCGCGGTCCGTTGGTGATGGCTGCCGACCTGGGCGCTTCGGCGCAACCCTACGACGCACCGGATCCGGTCCTGGTCGCCGACGGCGACGTGCTGGAGGGATTCCAGCTTCAGGATGAAACGGGACGTTACTCGGCACCCGCGGTGGCGCGGCCGGGACCACTGACCTTCGCGCCGTTCTATGCCCAACACGATCGCCGCAGTGCGGTCTATTTCAAGTTGCTGGATCCAGCCGGATGGGAAGAAGCGCTGGCGGCAAGGCAGGCGGAAGCCGATGCGCTCGAACGATTGAACGCGCAGGCCCTGGACCGCATCCAGTTGGGCGATGAACCTTCGGAGCAAGCGCATGGACTGCGCAGCGAGAGTTCCTACAGCGTGTCCTATCGTCGCCGCAGTGGGCGCGATGCCCGCACCGGCGGCTACGTTGAATTCGATCTGCGCTCCGCGTCCGGCCCGCTGTCTCTACGGCTGCGCTACTGGGGTGCGGAATACCGGCGCCGGTTCCGGATCTTGGCCAACGGTCAATCAGTGGCGAACGAAGTGCTGGATGGAAACCGGGGCAGCAAGTTCGTCGACGTGGACTACCCGATTCCCGCCGCCGCGTTGACCGGCAAAACCCTGCGCATCCGCATCGAGCCGGAGAAGGGCTATAGCGCCGGCCCGGTGTTCGGCTGCTGGCTGTTGCCCGCGCCCGCGACATCTCAGGTGGGTTAAGGGCAGCGAAAACGGCGAAACGAACCGGCTTCCGACCGGCTCTCGATAGAGCTCGCCAAGTCCCGGCGCATGGTGTACAAATGTACACCCATGATAGAACTCACTCCTAAACGTGCCGCGGTACTGGCTTTCATCCGCCATCGGGTGGAAGTGCTTGGCCTGCCGCCCAGTCTGGCGGAGATCGCCGGGGAGTTCGGCTTCGCGTCGCGCAATGCGGCGCAGAAGCATGTGCAGGCGCTCGCCGAGGCTGGCCTGATCGAGCTGGCGCCGCACCAGAAGCGCGGCATCCGCTTGGCGGGTGGGCAGGGGCGTGCCGACCTGTTGACCCTGCCGGTGCTGGGCCGGGTGGCGGCGGGTACGCCCATCGGGGCGGATATTGGGTTAGGCAGCGGGTTGGACCCGCAGTGGGTGCTGGACCGCCGGTTGTTCTCGCTGACGCCCGATTACCTACTGAAGGTGCAGGGCGATTCGATGATTGGCGACGGCATCCTGGACGGCGACTTGGTCGGCGTCCATCGCACCGCGGAAGCGCGCAACGGGCAAGTAGTAGTGGCGCGGGTGGATGGCGAGATCACCATCAAGCGGCTGGAGCGCGGGCGCCAGCGTATCCGTCTGCTGCCGCGCAATCCCGAACATGCGCCGATCCTGATAGAACCGGATCAGGACTTCGCCATCGAAGGCGTCTACTGTGGCCTGGTACGCCGGGGCTGATGGGCGCCGTTGTTGCCATCGATACCTTGCTGCAGGAGCGGCGGGTATGGAAAGGCCAGCCGGCGGCGCTGCCGCCCAGCGCGCAGCCAACCGGCTACGCCGCGCTGGATGCGGCATTGCCCACAACGGGTTGGCCCGAACATGCATTGACCGAACTACTGATCCCCGCCGATGGCATCGGCGAGCTGCGCCTGCTCTGGCCCAGCCTGTCGCGGCTGACCCGCGCCGGCCAGCGGGTGGTGCTGGTGGCGCCGCCGTACATCCCTTATCCCCAGGCCTGGCGAACCGCGGGCGTGGACCTGCGGCAGCTGCAGATCGTCAAGGCGCAAGGCCGCGATGCCTTGTGGGCGAGCGAACAATGCCTGCGCTCGGGCAGTTGCGCAGCGGTGGTGTGCTGGCCGCAGAATGTGGACGATCGTGCACTGCGACGCCTGCAAGTGGCGGCCGAATCCGGCCAGGCGCTGGGCTTCGCCTTCCGGCCGTTGAAGGCTTCATTGAATCCTTCGCCGGCAGCGCTGCGTTTGGCGCTCGATCTGCATCCGCCACAACTGCGGGTGCTGAAATGCCGGGGCGGCATGGCACCGCCGCGCCCCATTCCCTTTACTGCCTTCGCCGCGTGAGGATGACGCCGTGCGCTGGGCTTGTATTCTGCTGCCGCAACTGGCGCTGGACGGTGTCCTCCGCCGCCAGTCCGACCCGTCCGCGCCGCTGGCGCTGATAGCAGGCACGCCGCAGCGGCGCGTGCTGCATGCGGTCAATCCGTCGGCGCGCGCACTGGGTCTGCGTCCGGGCATGTCGCTGACCGCCGCGCAGGTAATAGCACCGGGTTTCGCCACGGTGGAATACGACGCTGATGAAGCGCAACGCGGACACGTCTTGCTTGCTGCCTGGGCTTATCGTTTCAGTTCGCTGGTCAGTACACAGTACGCACACGCGTTGGTGTTGGAAGTCGAAGCCAGCCTGCGCCTGTTCGGGCCGTGGCCGCGCTTTGAAGCGCGCCTGCGCGAAGAATTGAGCGAACTGGGTTTCCGCCATCGCATCGTGATGGCACCGAATCCCGCAGCGGCACGCGTGCTGGCCAATGCGCATAACGGCATCGCGCTATTGAGCGACGAAGCCCTGCGTAATGCCTTGGGCCAACTGCCGGTGGAACGTGCAGGCTTTGCGCGCGAAGTAGCGGTGGCCTTCGAGCGCATGGGCCTGCGCAAGCTGCGGCAGGTCATGGCGCTGCCGCGAGACACACTGGTCCGGCGGTTCCCGAAAGACGTGCCGCAGCACCTCGACGAACTGTTGGGCGAACGCCAAGTGCCGTTGCACTACTACGCGCCACCGGATCGCTTCGATACACGCATCGAGCTCGGTTACGAAGTCGAATCGCATCAGGCCCTGTTGTTCCCGCTTAAGCGGCTGACCTCCGATCTGGCCGCCTTCCTGGCCGGCCGCGATGGCGGCGTGCAGCGGTTCGAGCTGCGATTGGAGCACGAAGACCATGCCGACACCGCCGTTGCGGTGGGACTGCTATCGGCCGAGCGCGATCCGGGGATGTTGTTCGAACTGGCGCGTGGCCGTTTGGAGCAGGCGCAGGTACCCGCACCAGTACGTGCCGTGCGGTTGGTGGCCGAGGAGTTGCCGCCGTTCGTGCCGGCGCATCGCGAGTTGTTCGACGAACGTCCTCAGCAGGCGATGCCGTGGGAACAGTTACGCGAACGCCTGCGCGCGCGCCTGGGCGATGATGCGGTGCATGGCCTGCGCGTGCATGCCGACCATCGTCCCGAGTTCGCCTGGCGCGCCGAGGAAGGCAAGGGACAGGAAGACGCACCATCGCCGCCGCGTCCTGGCTGGTTGTTGGAACGGCCTATGCCGTTGCGCGACGTCGCACCGCGCATCGTCGCCGGTCCGGAGCGCGTGGAATCGGGTTGGTGGGACGACGGCGATGTGCGCCGCGACTACTACATGTTGGAGACGCGGCTGGGACAGCGTGCCTGGGCATTCCGCGTGGCGGGCGAGGAAGGCGCCGATGCTCCCTTCATGCTGCATGGGTGGTTCGCATGAAGTCTTATGCCCTCACCTCAGTTTTCTCCTATGGAGAAAAAGCAGCGGAGCGAGCTCCGCTTTATGTAGAGCCGAGCTTGCTCGGCTGCTGTTCGCACGGCTTACGTAAAGCAAAGGCAGCGGAGCAAGCTCCGCTCTACGTGGGGCTGGGCTTGTTGCATCCCTTTGAAGGGCTCGGCTGTTGTTTGTGCGGTGCACGTAAAGAACAAGCTGCGGCGCGAGTTCTGCTTTGCGTAGAGCCGAGCTTGCTCGGCTGCTGTTCGTGGGGTGCACATAAAGCGAAAGCAGCGGAGCAAGCTCCGCTCTACGTAGCGCCGAGCTTGTTGCATCCCCTTGGGAGATTCGGCTGCTGTTCGCGCGATGCACGTAAACCGGGGAGGAGGCGTTCTTGCGCAGCATGAATCCCGACTATGCCGAACTGCATTGCCTGTCCACCTTCAGTTTCCAGCGCGGAGCTTCCAGTGCGCAGGAGTTGTTCGAACGCGCCAAGCGCCATGGTTACCAGGCGCTGGCGATCACCGACGAATGCACGCTGGCCGGTATCGTGCGTGCCTGGCAGGCCGCTGGGGAAACGGGTTTGAAGCTGATCGTCGGCAGCGAGATGCAGATCGAGAACGGCCCCAAAGTCGTGCTGCTGGTGGAAAACCGCACCGGCTATCAAGCGCTGTGCCAGATCATCACGCGTGCGCGCCGTCGCGCCAAGAAGGGCGAGTACCGCCTGCTGCGCGAGGACTTCGATGATATGCATGCCGGACTGCTGTGCCTGTGGATACCCGAGTCCGTGCCGGACAGGAACCACGGCGAATGGCTGAAGGCGACCTTTCCGCAGCGCCTGTGGCTGGCGATAGAACTGCATCTTGGCCCGGATGACGCAGCGCGCTCCACGCAATTGCAGTCGCTTGCTACGCAGCTGGAAATTCCCGCCGTCGCCAGCGGCGACGTGCACATGCATGCACGCGGCCGGCGCGCCCTGCAGGACGTGATGACCGCCATTCGCCACCGCGCCACGGTAGCCGAATGCGGGCATCGGCTGTTCCCCAACGGCGAACGCCACCTGCGCACGCGACAGACATTGGCGAAGCTTTATCCATCGGAGTTGATGCAGGAAACGCTGCGCATCATGAAGCGCTGCACGTTCGACCTGAAGGAAGACATCAAGTACGAATACCCGCGCGAACTGGTGGCGCCGGGACATACGCCGGCATCCTGGCTGCGCGAACTGGCCAGGCAGGGCATCCATGCGCGCTGGCCCGATGAGCCGCCCGAGAAGCGCCAGGAACTGATCGGCAAGGCGCAGGTACTGATCGAAAAAGAACTTGGCATCATCGCCGAGCTCAACTACGAGTCTTTTTTCCTCACCGTGCACGATGTGGTTCGCTTTGCGCGCGGCCAGGGCATTCTGTGTCAGGGGCGCGGTTCGGCGGCCAATTCGGCGGTGTGCTATGCGCTGGGCATTACCAAGATCGACCCGGCCCGAATGAATCTGCTGTTCGAGCGGTTCCTGTCGGTGGAACGCAAGGAACCACCGGACATCGATGTGGATTTCGAACATGAGCGCCGCGAAGAAGTCCTGCAATACGTGTTCGATCACTACGGACGCGACCGCGCGGCGTTGGCGGCGGTCGCCACTACTTATGGCGGACGCGGCGCACTGCGCGATGTCGCGCGCACGCTGGGGCTGCCGATGGATGCGGTGAAGCAGCTGACCGGCACGGTCGGCCATTGGAGCGACAGCATTCCGGCGCCCGAGCGTCTGCGCGAAGCGGGCTTCGATCCTGAAAGCCCTTTGCTGCGCAAGATACTCATCCTGGCCAGCGAACTGATCGGCTTTCCGCATTACCTGTCTCAACACCCGGGCGGCTTCGTCATTTCCGAGCATCCGCTGCATACGCTGGTGCCGGTGGAGAACGCCGCCATGGACAACCGCACGGTGATCCAATGGGACAAGGACGACCTGGAAATGCTGGGCCTGATCAAGGTCGACGTGCTGGCGCTGGGCATGCTCACGGCAGTGAGCAAAACGTTGGAACTGATCAAGCGGCACCGCGGTCGCGAACTGACGCTGGCGACCATTCCGGCCGAAGATGAAGAAACGTACAAGATGATCCAGGCTGCCGACACCATCGGCGTGTTCCAGATCGAATCGCGTGCGCAGATGGCGATGCTGCCACGCCTGAAGCCAAAGAATTTCTACGACCTGGTCATCGAAGTCGCCATCGTGCGGCCTGGCCCTATCCAGGGCGACATGGTGCATCCGTATCTGCGCCGGCGCGACGGACTGGAGCCGGTGACTTATCCGAAAGAGGAGTTGCGCAAGGTATTGGGGCGCACGCTGGGCGTGCCGCTGTTCCAGGAACAGGTGATGGAACTGGCCATCGTCGCGGGCGGCTACAAACCGGGTGAGGCCGATCAGTTGCGCCGCTCGATGGCGGCATGGAAGCGCCATGGCGGGCTGGAACACCACCGCAGCAAACTCATCGATGGCATGTTGGGCAACGGCTATGAGCTTGAGTTCGCCGAGCGCATCTTCGAACAGATCAAAGGCTTCGGCGATTATGGATTTCCAGAAAGCCACGCCGCCAGTTTCGCGCTGATCACCTATGCCAGCTGTTGGCTCAAGCGGCACGAACCGGCGGCCTTCGCTTGCGCCCTCATCAACAGTCAGCCGATGGGTTTCTACAGCCCGGACCAGCTGTTGCAAGACGCGCGCCGGAATGGCGTCCCGGTGCGGCCTGTGGATGTGCGCTACAGCGACTGGAATTGCACACTGGAAGAAGACGGCCGCAGCCGGAAGCTCGCGCTTCGCCTGGGACTTCGCATGGTGCGCGGATTCGACGAAGCAGCGGCACAACGCATCGAACAGGCACGGGCGCAGCGTTCGCTTTCAGATGTCACCGATCTCTGCCAGCGCGCCGATCTGGACGCGCGCGATCGCAATCTGTTGGCCGATGCTGGTGCACTGAAAGGATTGGCGGGGCACCGGCACCGCGCCCGCTGGGAGGTGGCTGGCGTGGAAGCGCGGCGGCCTTTGTTCGACGGCCTGGCCGGCACTTCGGAAGTCCAGGTGCGCTTGCCGCTGCCTTCCGTGGGCGAAGACCTGCTGACCGATTACGCCATGATCGGCACCACGTTGGGACGGCATCCGATGTCGCTGCTGCGTAGCCGCCTGCGCGCGCGGCGCCTGCGTGATTCGCGCGAGTTGGCGCAGATAGCGCATGGGACGCAGGTCGCGGTTGCCGGTATTGTCACCGGTCGCCAGCGGCCGCAAACCGCAAGCGGCATCACCTTCGTCACGCTGGAAGACGAGCACGGCATGGTCAACGTGGTGGTGTGGCATCACCTGGCCGAGCGCCAGCGGCGGGTGCTGATCGAATCTCAGCTGATGGAAGTCCGCGGACGACTGGAAGCGGTGGACGGCGTTCGCCATCTGATTGCGCAGCGATTGCAGGACTTGACGCCCTGGTTGGGGGGGCTGGACTCGCGCAGCCGGGATTTCAAGTAACGGCGATATCGAAAAGAACTTCTAGCGGTGTGGCGTTTGCGTTGCTCCCCAAGGCCTGTGTCTTGATCTAAACAAACGTTTCACCGAGTTCTCACTCTTTCATGCCGAGAATCCAGACCTACCGTCGGAATTTTCGATTATGGATAGAGCGGACGAAGATCGCCGGGCCAACTCCGCTACGCAGGGATTGAGCCGGAGGGCCAACATCCTCCGCTTTTTATTCCGCTATCGGAACTCTGGGGTTTTCGCCGGTTTGACGCTGGATCCGACCGTGGTCAGCGAAGACATCGGCGAAGGCAGCCCCGATCAATTCGCGCGCGATCTCGAAGCGCTGGGCCCCACGTTCGTCAAGCTTGGACAGTTGTTGTCCACGCGTCCCGACATCGTGCCTCCCGCCTACGCAAGTGCGTTGGAACGCATGCAGGAACATGCGGCTCCGATCGATTACGAACGGGTCAGAGAAGTCGTGGAGAGCGATCTTGGTGTCCGCTTGAGCAAGGCGTTCGTCGAGTTCGACACCACGCCGCTCGGCTCCGCTTCGCTCGCCCAAGTGCATCGCGCCGTATTGCATGACGGCACCGAAGTTGCGGTCAAGGTACAGAAGCCGGACATCCGCCGGCAGCTGATGTCGGACCTGGAAGTGCTGCGCGGTATCGCCAACGCCGCCGACCGCCTTACCAAGGTGGGGCGCCATGTGCTTTTCGCCGATTGGTTGACGGAATTCAGCAAGATCATGATGGCCGAACTGGATTACGTCGCCGAAGCGGAAAATCTGGAACGGTTCGGCGATCATCTGGCGCCGTTTCCCGAGCTGTGGGTGCCGCAGCCGATCTGGGACCTGACCAGTCGACGCGTGCTGACGATGGAGCTGGTGGTCGGTACCAAGGTCAACCAGATCTCCGGCGTGCGCCGCACCGAAGAATCGATGGAGCCACTGGCCGCTGCGCTGATATGCGGCTATCTGGACCAGGTGTTCGTGCATGGCGAGATCCACGCCGATCCGCATCCAGGCAATCTTCGCGTGACGCACGATGACCGGTTGGCTATCTTCGACCTGGGCATGATCGCGCATGTGCCGCCGCGGCAGCGCGATCGCTTGCTCAAGCTGCTGTTCGCAGCGGTGGACGGACGTGGCGAGCAAGTGGCCGAGGAAGCCATCTCCTTGAGCACGCGCTTGGATGACTATGACGAGCAGCGCTTCCTGCGCGAAATCGGGCAGCTGATCAGCCGTTATGCCGCCCATGCGGCTTCCACTTCCGAAGGTACCGTAGTGACGGAGCTGGTCCGGATAGCCACCGCCTGCGGGCTGCGCACTCCGCCGGAACTTAGCTTGCTGGGCAAGACGTTGCTGAACCTGGATACGGTATCGCGTTCGCTATCTCCGGGGCTGCCGGTCAAGCCCTTGTTGGAGGAACACCTGCAGCGGGTGATGCGCGCACGGCTGCGCAAATCGCTGTCGTCGGCCAATATCGCCAGCGAGCTGATGGAACTGCAGACACTGATGCGCGATGGGCCGCGCAAGCTGACCGACATCCTGTCGCTGATCGCCTCCAATCGTCTGCAGGTGCGCATGATGGGGTTGGAGGAATCCCGTCTGATGGAAAACCTGCAGAAGATCGCCAACCGGATTTCCGCCGGTGTCGTCACCGCCGCGTTGATCCTGGCCTCGGCGCAGATGATGCGCATCGAAACCCAAAGCCGGCTATGGGGTTATCCCACCATCGCCCTGCTGTTGTTCCTACTGGCGGTCGGCCTGGGCCTTGGCATCGTTATCAGCGCCTGGCTCAGGGACCGCCGGGTGGGTAAGCAGGAGGAGCGCGGCCCGCAATGATCCGGACCCTCGCGATCTGGAAACCCATCGCCAACCCGAGGCATCGCGCCTCGCTTAGCCGGAGAAATCATCATGTCCACGTCCACCCGGATCCTGTTGCTCGTTCTCCTGAGCGGCGCCGTCAGTGCCTGCCGCCAGGATTCGCCCACTGAGCCGGCGGCACCCGGTGGATCGGGCACCGCCGCGGTGCAGGATGCGCCCGCCCGCAGCGATGCGGTGGAAGGTACTGGCATGGAAACCGTGCCATCTGGCGAGGTCATGGTGAAGTTGCATGCCGATGGCAGCCATCTGGTCGACGGGGCGGACAACGCGCTGTACTTCCTGGAAGGCAACTATGACGGGAGTAAATGCGATCCCGCCTGCCAGGAAGTCTGGCCGCCGATGCTGGCCACGGGCCAGCAGCCTGTCGCGGGTCCGGGTGTGCCGGGCGAGAAACTCGGTGTTTCGCCGACCGGGCAAGGCGCCCGCCATGTGAACTACAACGGCCATCCGCTTTATCGCTATTCCGGCGACCAAGGCGCAAGGCGCACGGCTGGCCATGGCGTATCCGACCGCTGGGGAAAGTGGGGCCTGATCAGCAAAGAGGGCGACGCCGCGCAAGACTCCGCATCAAAAATCCCAACGGATGAAACCGCGCCGAAGCCGCCGCGCTGATTACGTGTTGATTCGTAGGATGGGTCGAGTGCAGCGACACCCATCATCCGCGATGGGTGTCGCTGCGCTCGACCCATCCTACGAAGCGGCTTCACTTTGCCCTCACGTGATCCGTACGCGTTATCGACACTGCCCCGGATAACGTACCGGCACCTGACATATGCTGCATAGGCAGGAGGGAACCGTGGGTATTGTCGTTTGGTTGATCGTAGGTGGCATCGTCGGCTGGCTGGCCAGCCTCATCATGAAGACCGATGCCCAGCAGGGCATCATCTTGAACATCGTGGTCGGAATCGTCGGCGCATTGATAGGCGGATGGCTCATTGGTCCGCTGTTGGGATCCGGATCCATCAACGAAGGTTTCAGCATCATGAGCGTCGTGGTGTCGCTGATCGGCGCCATCATCCTGCTGGCCATCGTCAACCTGTTCCGCCGCGGCAGGGCGCGTTGATTGCGTAGGATGGGTCGAGCGCAGCGACACCCATCACCGCGGACGATGGGTGTCGCTGCGCTCGACCCGTACTACGTAGGAGCGCTGTCCCGGCGCGAGCTTTTGCCTTTTGCGTTGTAGCGATCGAAGCATCCGCGATCTGACAGAAAGAGCTCGCGCCGGGACGGCGCTCCTACAAAAACAGACGCGGTCTACGAAACAGAGGCGTCTACGCGCTCAACTATCCGAAGACTCCGTGCCTCGGAGCTTTTAACCCGCCGGCTGTGCTTCCGCGCCTCCGCGATCTAGACGGTCGGGAAGCGGTTCGCCGCGTTCGGTGAAATCCAGCGAAACCGAGTTCAAGCAATGGCGTTCGCCGGTCGGCGGAGGACCATCAGGAAATACGTGGCCCAGATGACTGCCACAACGCGCGCACACGATTTCGGTGCGAATCATGCCGTGGCTGGTGTCGCGGATTTCACGCACATGGGCCGGGTCGTAGGGGGCGAAGAAGCTCGGCCAACCCGTGCCGGAATCGAACTTGGCACTGGAGCGGAACAGCGGCAACCCACAGAAGCGGCAGGTGTAGACACCCTCCAGCTTGTTATCCAGGAACACGCCGCAGAAAGGCGCTTCAGTGCCATGCTGCAGAAGTACCCGGCGTTCTGCTTCGTTCAACGCCGATGTCAGCGCCTGGCGCTGCGCGTCGGTAGGCGGGGTAAGGTCGAAAGCGCTCATGGCGGACTCCAGTTCGGAAGATAAAGTGCGGCCGGCGATACAAATGACCGAATGCGAATTCCACACTGCCGTTATCGCTACATAGTGCCGCCGTGCGCCGTAAGCAAGCCCAAGTCCGTTCAAGGTGGGAGCTGGTGCACGAGGGCGTCGCCGGCAGGCTGGGCATCGCATCGAAGCCGGCCTGCATTATTATGATTTGGACTACACGCTGCCGGCAGCGCTAGGGCGGGAGGGGAAGGCGGGAAGGGGAGCTGATCCGCCATCGATCCGCTTTATTGCTGAAGAACGCTTGCGGCCGGCACCGGTGGGCGGTTGTCATGAGCTGACACCAGAATGCTCCAAACACGGATTCCACAGGAACTTTGCATGATGCATGCCCGCGCCGCGGCTTCTCTACTACTGGCGATCGCCACAATTCCCGTATCAGCGCAGACCCGCAGCCCGTCGCCTTCGCCCGATTGCCTGGATGCGCGCCGGATGCAGGAAGTCCGGCAGGTCGAACCGCGGGCGCTGACGGTGCTGACCCAGGACGATCGGCGGTTCCGTGTGGACTTGGCGAGCGATTGCCCGGTCGGAACCGGCGACGCCATTTTGCTGGCGCAAGAAGGATGGGTCTGCGGACGGGCGCGCGAGTTCGTCCGTACGGGCGAGCGGCTGTGCCCCATCAGTGGCCTGCAAACAATCGACGCCCGCGAATACGCCGCCTTGGCGCGCGCGGGCGATCGCGATCAAGCCGGTATCGCCACGCTGGATGCAGTGCAGGTGCGCGCGGAGCGACGGCAGGGGTTTGCCGGCTCCTACAGTTACTGCTTCAATCCCCGCTACATGCGGGCCTGGTCAGAAGACAGCGAGGGCCTGCTGGTGGAAATGTCGCCCCGACGCGCAGGCGGCAACCGTTACTATCGCGTGGAGCTGTCGCAGAGTTGTCCTGATCTGTATTCGGCACCTGCCGTCATCTTCCAATCGGGCGTGGGTATCGGTTTGATATGCGGAAACCCAGGTGATCAGGTGCTCGCCCAGACCGAACGCGAAGACGTGGAACGCGCCTATTTGCAGGGCAATGGCATCACGCCGAACTTCAATCCGCGACGCGCAAGGGCCACACGTTGCGCAGTGACCGCTGTGTACCCGCATCAACCCGGGCAAAAGTAAGCGCTAGGTCCGCTGCATTGCGGCGGACCCAGCTCAGCAGCCCATCACACGCCTGGTTTGAACTCGTTGCGCAACCAGTCGTCGATCATCCGCTTTTCATAACGCAGCAGGTCGGTGTTGGTGACGCCGGCATTCAACAAAAAGGAGTGGTCCACCAACTTTCGCTCGCCTTCGACCACCACTTGGCCGTTCGAGTCCAGCACCGTGAAATTCAGCGACATCCGCGGTGGATAGATGTCCTTGACGATACGGATATCGTTCATTCGGATATTGGCGGTGGGTTCGTAGCGGCCGGCCCGGGCGATGTCGGTGATGGTGATCTGCATCGTCTGCCCCGGCGCGAGTTTTTTAGCGGCTTGGCTTTGCAGATACCTGGCCAGATCGGTGACCCAGGTGCCGCGCTGAGCTTCCCAGCGGTTGCCGCTGAACTTCAGCTCGGTGAACTGCGTGGGGTCGGTCCAGGAGACGGTGACGGGGCTGTTATCGCTGGGCAACGCACGTGGTAGCCCCGGGTCGGTCACGCTCGGCTGGCGGGCGTATCCGGTGCCGGCCAGGGTTAGTCCCAGCACGGCTGCGAGCAGAAGGGACAAGGTTTTCATGATGTTTCTCCGACGGCATATTGCCTCACTCGATTCTGCGCGTCGGTTGGGGCACCGGCAATCGGGTGGGGTGGCCGGTTCGGCTGGCTGTCAGGAAGCGTTCATTGCGGGTTGAGACTTGGCGATTGTTTTGTGCCATATGTGACAGGTAGCTCTAGTTCTTGGTCCTCGGCGCTTCGCGGTTAGTACCCACGAGAGTGATGGTCTACGCGCCTGCCGCGGGCGTCACTTGTTCTTTGCTCGAGCAAAGAAAGTAGGGCCTCGCGGCAGGCGCGTAGAACATCCGTGTCAATGAGCTAACCGCGCCAGCGCTAAGAGCTAAGAATCAACATACTCAAACTCTTCCAGTCCGAGCTAAAGAAACGATCCATCACGACTAAAAACCTATGCATAACGCAACCGCTCCACATCCCGCAGCGGCGGCGCCCCAAACATCCGGCTGTACTCGCGACTGAACTGAGAAGGACTTTCATAACCCACCCGATGACCCGCGGTAGCCGCATCCACCACCTCGCTCAACATCAGCCGGCGCGCTTCCTGCAACCGCAATTGCTTCTGGTACTGCAACGGACTCATCGCGGTCACCGCTTTGAAATGATGATGCAATGCCGAAGGACTCATATGCACCTCGCGGGCAATATGCTCGATCCGCAGCGGCTGGTGGTAGTTGCTTCGCAACCAACCAATCGCCTTGGCCACCCGATGGCCCTGGCTGTCGGCGACGGCGATGTGGCGCAGCATGCCGCCCTGTCCGCTGCGCAACAGCCGGTAAAGGATTTCACGGACGATCAATGGCGACAGCAGCGGGATGTCCTGCGGCGCCTCCAGTAGGCGTGCCAGGCGCAGCGCCGCATCGAGCAGTTCGGGATCGCACTGGCTGACCGAAAGTCCGCGGGAAGGGGGCGGCAACGGCGCCGATGCGGTTTCCGCCTGTGTGACCAGACTGGCGATATCGGTCGGCGAAAGCCTCAACACAAAGCAAAGGTACGGCGATTCCGGACTGGCCACGGTGACGCGGCCGGTAATAGGCAGATCCACTGATGCGACCAGGTAGCGCGATGCGTCGTACTCGTACACCTCATTGCCCAGCATCGCCTGTTTGGCGCCCTGCACGATCAAGCAAAGCGAGGGTTCCTGCACACCGCACATCGGCTTGCTGGGCGTCGCCCAGCGGGCGAAGCGCAGGCCTTCCACCGAGGTTTCGTGGATACCGTCTTCGCCGGTGAATCGTTCAATCAGTTCGGCCAGGTTGCCACGCTTTGCGGCTATGGCTTCGTCTTCGTGTGTCATGGATCTGTCCGGTAATCCGTGGGAAGCGCGGGGTTCGTTCATGGCCGGAAGTCTACGCCCGCCCGCCATCGAAAAAAGTGCCAGCCCGGTGCCTGTGCAGGATCGGGCAATAACCGTGGAGGAACCGGATATCGGCGATTGGGATACGACGCCCAGACTGGCACCACTCCGGCGCAGCCCGCGTCGGATCCATCCCCCACGAGGAAATCATCATGTCCGGAATCGAAGGAAAGGTCGTCGCCGTGACCGGTGCCAGCAGCGGCATCGGCGAAGCCACCGCGCGGCTGCTGGCCCAGCGCGGCGCCCGTGTCGTACTGGGTGCGCGACGCACCGATCGCCTGCAGAAGCTGACTGAGGAAATCGAAGCCCAAGGCGGCACTGCCCGCTACAGCGCGGTCGATGTGACCCGCCTGGAAGACGTGCAAGACTTCATCGCATTCGCCCAGGAGCAATTCGGCCGCGTCGACGTCATCGTCAACAACGCTGGCGTCATGCCGCTGTCGGCGCTGGAAGCGCTGAAGGTGGACGAATGGAACCGCATGATCGACGTCAACATCCGCGGCGTACTGCACGGTATCGCTGCCGGCCTGCCGCTGCTGAAGGCACAGGGCAGCGGCCAGTTCGTCAACGTGTCGTCGATCGCTGGCCACGCGGTCTTTCCCACCGCCGCCGTCTATTGCGCCACCAAATACGCGGTGCTGGCCATTTCCGAAGGCCTGCGCCAGGAAAGCACGGATATCCGCGTTACCGTGATCTCGCCCGGCGTCACCACATCGGAACTGGCCGACACCATCACCGACCCCACCGCTAAGCAGGGCATGGAAGAATTCCGCAAGACCGCCATCCCAGCCGAAGCGATCGCCCGCGCTATCGCCTACGCGATCGAGCAGCCGGAGGACGTGGACGTCAGCGAAATCATTGTTCGCCCCACCGCAAGTCCTTACTGATCGACTCAGAAACTTATCTGTATCCATGCCTGTCCAGTAGGAGCGGTCCTTTGCGCTTGTAGGAGCGGCGTCCCGCCGCGAGCTCTTCCTTTCAGGTCGCAACAGAAGCGAACAGCTCGCGCCGGGACGGTGCTCCTACCCTTGTTGTCGACCATCCTGTTTCTTTACCCATAAGGACACCGCCATGAATCCGATTCCACCTCTGAAGACCTGGCTTGTCGCTGCCGTACTGGTTGCGATTGCGTCCGGCGTTCAGGCTGAAAACAATGAAGAGGCCACTCATCGGCCAAGCGGCCCAGCATCGGCATACGCCTGTGATGCTGGTCCCTCGCAACATGCACCAGACGCGTCGTCCGAAGACTTTCCCTCGTTTATCGACGCGGCAGCAGGCTACGCTTTGGGTGAAGTATGGGGGCGGCCCGTACAGGACCCGCGTACCCGGCAACTGGTTGCCATTTCTGCGTTTCTCGCACAGGGAAGCATCGACCACCTGAAGACCGCTGCGCGTCGTGCGCTTGAACTGGGTGCAACGGAAGAGCAGTTGAGGGAGGTGGTGTATTTGACGCTTTCGCGTGCCGGTGTGGCGAGCAGTGCGGATACTGCTGGTGTAATCAGTGAAGTTCTTTCAGACACCAAGAGTCGTGTTTTGATCGAGTAGATCAAAAGCTCGCGGCGGGACGCCGCTCCTACAGAACCCGTCGGAGCGATGTAGGAGCGGCGTCCCGCCGCGAGCTCCTGCTTCACCACAGCAAAAAACAACAAAGCTTTCCATCAACACGGTTGAGGGAAATCCCACATTGAAGTGCAATAGCCATTCTCCTACCCCACAGGAACATCATCATGGAACATCGCTATCTCGGCGCATCCGGTTTTCGCGTTCCCGCGCTCAGCCTGGGTACCGGCACATTTGGCGGGCAGGGCGAGTTGTTCAGTGCATGGGGCCAAACCGACGTGGCCGAAGCGCGTCGCCTGGTCGATATCTGCCTGGAGGCCGGGCTCACCATGTTCGACAGCGCCGACGTTTATTCCAAAGGCGCAGCCGAATCGATCCTGGGCGAAGCAATCAAGGGCCGTCCGCGCGATCAGCTGATCATTTCCACCAAGGCGACTTTCCGCTTCGGGCCGGGCGAGAACGAGGTTGGCTCATCGCGCTATCACTTGGTGGCCGCTGTCGATGCCGCGCTGAAGCGGCTGGGCACCGACTATATCGATCTGTTCCAGCTGCACGGTTTCGATGCACGCACGCCCGTGGAAGAAACGTTGTCCACGCTCAACGATCTGGTACGTGCCGGCAAGCTCCGCTACCTGGGTGTGTCCAATTTCTCCGGCTGGCACCTGATGAAATCGCTGGCCCTCGCGGACCGTTACGGTTGGTCGCGTTATGTTGCCAATCAGACTTACTACTCGTTGATCGGCCGCGACTACGAGTGGGAACTGATGCCGCTGGCCGCCGACCAGGGCGTCGGTGCGGTGGTGTGGAGCCCGTTGGGATGGGGCCGGCTAACCGGCAAGATCCGCCGCGGGCAGCCGCTGCCGGAAACCAGCCGCTTGCACGCAAAAGCCAGCATTGATGCCGGTCCGCCGGTGCAGGATGAGCTGCTGTACCGTGTTGTCGATGCGCTGGAAGAAATTGCAAAGGAAACCGGCAAGACCATCCCGCAGGTGGCGTTGAACTGGCTGTTGCAACGTCCCACGGTTTCGACGATTGTGATTGGCGCACGTAACGAAGAGCAGTTGCGACAGAACCTGGGTGCGGTAGGTTGGAATCTGAGCGCCGAGCAAGTGGCGAAGCTGGACGAAGCCAGTACCACGGTGAAACCGTATCCGTATTGGCATCAAGCGGGATTCAAGTATCGGAATCCAACGCCGGTATAAGTTGTTTGCTTGTGCTTTTGTAGAGCCGAGATCCTATGCTGGCCTGCCAACCCGTTATGGCAGCAGTGCCGGCATAGAATCCTTGTGGGAGCGACGTGAGTCGCGACCGGAAACATTAACGTCGCGACTCACCGGTGCCGGCATGCCGGCACCACTCCCACAAGGAACTCCCCCTTGTAGAGCCGAGCTTGCTCGGCTGCTCTTCAATCCGGAATGCGGTGGAAAAAAGCAGCGGAGCAAGCTCCGCTCTACGTCAAAGCGAAATCTACCAGGAACGCTGGATTCAACTCGCTCCTCGGTCCCATTCAAACATCACCCCGCCACATCGGAAACCACGCAATGTCAAAACCCGTCAAGATCGATTTCGTCTCCGATGTGGTCTGTCCTTGGTGCGCCGTCGGTCTGAGCGCGTTGGAGCAGGCGATCGCGCGCGTTGGCGATGAACTGCAGGTGGAGCTTCACTTTCAGCCGTTCGAACTCAACCCGCAAATGGCGGCCGAAGGCGAAGACGTGACCGAACACCTCACACGCAAGTACGGCATCGGTGAGGCGCAAGTCGCGCAGAACGGTGAGGCCATTCGCGCGCGCGGCGAAGCGCTAGGTTTCACTTTCGATATGGCACGCCGCCGCCGTATCTACAACACCTTCGATGCGCATCGCCTGCTGCATTGGGCTGGCGAACAGAGCGCACAACAGCAGCGGGAACTGAAACACGCATTGCTGCGCGCCTACTTCACCGAAGGCGAAGACGTGTCTTCGTCGGAAGTCCTGGTGAAATCCGCCGAAGAAGTCGGATTGGACGGCGCGCGCGCCCAAGCCATCTTGTCCTCGGACGAATACGCCGAAGCGGTACGTGCGCAAGAGGCGTTCTATCGCCAGCAAGGCATCCAGGCGGTGCCTTCGGTGATCTTCAATGATCGCCACCTCGTCCAGGGCGGACAGCCGGTGGAGTTATTCGAGCAGGCGTTGCGGCAGTTGTCGGGGATTGCCGCACCGGCGGCGTAATGCCTGCCTTGTAGGGCGTGCTTCGGTAGGAGCGGCGTCCCGCCGCGAGCTCTTCGCTTGCATGGCGATCTGACAGGAAGAGCTCGCGGCGGGACGCCGCTCCTACACAACAAATTGCCGATCAACCATGGCTGGCCAGCAACACCGCCTCGTTACCCATCATCTCCATGACCACGGCAGTGGGAATGCCATGGTGCTGATGCAGCGTAGCCGCAAGAAGCTCGGCGTTCTCGCGCGCATCGCCAAGGGTCTCAAACCAGGAGCGACCGTACTCCCCTTCATAGAGTTGCCAGCCGTTGGCGGCGGAAACAATGGTGAACAGTAGGCGTGGCATGGCCGGTTCTCTCCGTAGATGCAAGCCAGACGAAATGGCGCGCCGGGCGAGACATCAGAGTGAACCTTAGTAAAGAAAATCACATTAAGGAGATCCCGCCCCGTGGCGTAGGAAAATTCCTACCCCACAAAGCGTTCATCAGCGAGTTACTTCAACAAAGGCTCCAGCGCCTTCCACACGTGGTCACGCAGCTTGGGTTGCGCGGTGGCGACCGGGTGCAGGTTGTCGGCCTGGAAGGCGTTCCGGTCCAGTGCGATCGGTTCCAGCAGGAATGGCAACAGCGGCACTTTGTACTGCGTGGCCAGCGCCGTGTAGTTGTTCTCGAAACCCCGGGTGTAGTCGGGGCCGTAGTTCGGCGGAATGCGCATGCCGATCAGCAACACCTTGGCGTTGGCCTTCTGCGCGGCCTGGATCATCTTCTCCAGATTGGCGCGGGTTTGTTGCAGTTGCAAACCACGCAAGCCATCGTTGGCGCCAAGTTCGATCACCACCACGGCAGGACGATGGCGTTGCAGTTCCCCTGTGACGCGTGAGGCGCCGCCAGCGGTGGTTTCGCCGCTGACGCTGGCATTGACGACCCGCCAGCCGGGCTTGGTCTTGGTGAGGCGGTCCGCGGTCAAGGCCACCCAGCCCTGCGCGGAGCTCAATCCGTAGGCTGCCGAAAGCGAGTCGCCCATCACCAGAATGGTGCGCGGCGATTTTGCAGGTGCGGCCAAGGCGGTTTGCGCTGAAACCGGCAAAACCGCCAGTGCGGCCAGGGCGGCGGCCAGCAACCAGCCAATGGCCCAACTTATGGCATGTTGCGCGCGGGAGCGGCTGCCCCCATACCGAACATTATTAAAGAACATTTAATCCGTTCTCCCGATGATTTAATCAGACTGACATTAAGGAACATCATGGCCGATTCAAGTGGATTGCGTGCTGAACTTCCCAAACCAATCGTGAACCCTGCCCTGCAGGTATCAGGATTGGGCAAGCATGTGCCGTTGCCGACCGGCGAGCTGACCATCCTGGAAGAGGTCGGCTTCCAGATCGCCCATGGCGACACGGTCGCCATCGTCGGAGCCTCCGGCTCGGGCAAGAGCACGCTGCTATCGCTGCTGGCCGGATTGGATACGCCCAGCAACGGCCAAGTGATGCTGGATGGTGAAGCGCTGTCGTCGCTGGACGAAGATGGCCGCGCGCGCGTACGCGGTGAAAAAGTCGGCTTCGTATTCCAAAGCTTCCAACTGCTGCCTTCGCTCACGGCGCTGGAGAACGTCATGCTGCCGCTGGAACTGCGTGGCGACGCGGACGCGGAAACGCCCGCTCGGCAGATTCTGGAAAAAGTAGGGTTGGCGCAGCGCCTGGGTCATTATCCACGGCAGCTGTCCGGCGGCGAACAGCAGCGCGTGGCGCTTGCGCGTGCGTTCGTGACGCGGCCGTCGCTGCTGTTCGCCGATGAACCCACCGGCAATCTGGACACGCACACCGGTCAGGCGATCATCGAACTGCTGTTTGCACTGAATACCGAAGCGGGCACCACCTTGGTGCTGGTCACCCATGACGAGCATTTGGCTGTGCGTTGTGGCCGCATCCTGCGATTGGACAGTGGCCGGTTGGTGTCCACGTCGGATTCGCCAGGTGCGCAGTTGTGAAGACGCTGGGCTTGGCTTGGCGGCAGCTACGCCGCGATCTCGCCGCCGGCGATATCCGCATCCTGCTCGCCGCATTGGTGTTGGCGGTCGTGGCGGTGACCTCCGTTGGTTTCGTGACGGACCGCGCCGAACGCGCGCTGGCGATCGAAGCCAACCGTCTGCTTGGCGGCGATGTGGTGATTCGCGCCGATGCGCCCATCACCGGCACCGTGCGTGAAGCCGCCGCCGCGCCCGGCTTGAAGCACACCGAGACGCAGGAATTCCAAAGCATGATCCGCGCCGGCGAAGAGCTGAAGCTGGGCGATCTGCATGCGCTGGGAGAAGGCTTTCCGTTGCGCGGCAGCTTCCGCATCATCGAAGCGCCCAACGGCCGCGAACATGACGCCGCCGGCATTCCCGCGCCGGGCACGGTGTGGATGAGCCAGGCTGGCGCCGACACGCTGGACGCACAACTGGGCGACAACATCGGCATTGGTTCGTCGCAGTTGCGCCTGTCCGCATTGGTGGTGCAGGAACCGGATGCGGCGCTGGATTACTTCAACGTGGCGCCCAAGGTATTCATCAATATCCGTGATCTTCCCGCGACTGGTTTGGTCCAGGAAGGCAGCCGCATTCGCTACCGGCTGGTGATCGCGGGAGACGCGGGCGCGGTGGAGAAGTTCACCGACGCAGCGCGCCCTGCGCTGGAGCGCGGTCAGCGGCTGGAAACCATCCAGGATGCGCGCCCGGAAATACGCTCCGCACTCGACCGTGCCGGACGTTTTCTCGGGTTGGCGGCGCTGGTGTCGGTGGTGCTGGCGGCGGTCGCAGTGGCGATGGCAGCGCGACGGCACAGCGAACGGCATCTCTCCGGCACCGCAGTGATGCGCTGCCTGGGCGCCAGCCAGCGGACGCTGGTGGGCATCCATGTGGGCGAACTGATCCTGCTAGGTTTGACTGCGTGCACCATCGGCGTCGCTATCGCTTTCGCGCTGCAATGGGGCATCGGCAGCTGGTTGCAGCAGACGCTCGGAATTTCAATTCCGCCGGCGGGTTGGATCCCCGCGCTGCAAGGCTATGGCGTCGGCATGATCGTGCTGCTGGCGTTCGGTGCACCGCCGGTGCTCGCTCTGCGTCGCGTACCGGCGTTGCGGGTGCTGCGCCGCGATCTGGATCCTACCGAACCCAGTGCGTGGTTGGTGGCGCTGGCCGGATTCGCGGGGTTGGCTGCGTTGCTGTGGTGGAAAGCGGGATCGGCGGTGCTTGGTACCGCGATGCTGGCCGGCATCATCATCACGCTGGCGGTGTTGGCCGGATTGGCCTGGCTGCTGATCGTGGTGGTGCGGCGCCTGCGTTCGCGCTTGCGCGGCAGTCTGCGATATGGCCTCGCTAACGTCAGCAGGCGCGCGAGCACCAGCGTGGCGCAGATATCGGCGCTGGGTTTGGGTTTGATGGCGCTGTTGTTGCTGACCTTTGTGCGGACCGATCTGCTGGACCGCTGGCAGCTTTCGCTGGCCGCCGATGCGCCCAATCGTTTCATCATCAATGTGCAGCAGGATCAGTTGCGGCCGGTGCGTGCTTTCATGCAGACGCAGGGCTTGGGCGAACCGACGCTATATCCGATGATTCGTGGCCGATTGGTCGAGCGCAACGGTAAGCCGACCAGCGGCGAGGACTATGCCGATCAGGATTCGAGAAGCCAGCGCAGGGCGGACCGAGAATTCAACTTGTCGGTGGTCGATACGTTGCGTGAAGACAACCAGGTGACCGCGGGCGAATTCTGGAACGGCCGCAAGCCGGCGTCGCCGGAGTTGTCGGTGGAGGAAGGCTTCGCCGAATCGCTGGGCTGGAAACTGGGCGACCGCATCGCCTTCGATATTGCCGGGCGGAAATTCGAAGGACGCATCACCAGCTTCCGCAGCGTGGACTGGGAAAGCTTCCGTCCCAACTTCTTCGTCATCGCCTCGCCGGGTGCGCTGGACGGCTACGCGGCCAGCTATATCACCGCGGTCAGCGTGCCGCCGGAGCAGACCCGTTTCACCGCGCAGTTAGTGGGGCAGTTCCCCAACTTGTCGGTGATTGATGTGGACGCGGTGCTGAAGCAGGTACGCAGCACCGCTGATCAGGTTTCCACCGTGGTGCAGGTGGTGTTCTGGTTCTCGCTGGCGGCGGGCGTGCTGGTGCTGTTGGCGGCGATCAGCGCCAGCCAGGACGAGCGATTGCTGGAAGGCGGCGTGATGCGCGTACTGGGCGGCAGCCGTCGCCAACTGCGTCTGGCACAGGCATCGGAGTTCGCTGCCATTGGTCTATTGTCCGGACTGGTCGCGGCGGTGGCCGCTTCGGTGCTGGCGGGCGTCATTGCCACACAGGTATTCGATCTACCGTGGAACGCGAATTGGCAGCTTGCGGCGGTCGGCGGTGGCTTGGGCATGTTGGCGGCACTGGCGGCCGGTTTGTTCGCCACGCGCCGGGTGCTCGACGCGCCGCCTTCGGTGACGCTGAGGGAGCTGCAGGGTTGACGATTTTCATTGGGATGTGACGCTGCTGGTATTGAGCGCTTTTGTGAAGGCGCCGGTTGACCTATCGGCGCCGATAAAAAAGCAGCGGAGCAAGCTCCGCTCTACGAAGGCCCACGGCCGGCGAGAGCTCGCAGGCCTGCACCTAGCGGATATCCCGTTACTCCCGTCTTCGGTTGACTACCGATTTCGGCGTGTCGGCGGGCACTGATCCGGCCTTCGGCGGCCGTTCCGGCTGCGCATTGAACCGACGAGCATAGGCGCGTTCCTCGGCGATCTGCTCCACCATTTCGTCCGCCAGGTCCGGCGCTCCATAGACGACATAGGCGATACGGCCATCCGTTTGTTTGCCAGTCTGATGCAGGCGGTAACGCGGCTGGCCACCGCCGGTGTTCTCGGGGTAATGGATCGATGGCTCCCCGTCTTCCAGGTCCATCTCGTTGTTGTCTATCGTGCCGCCGACGAACAGCGCTCTCATGGAGACACCTCCTGCTTGTGGGGAGCAAACAGCATGGCAGCGCGCATGTTTGCTGCCGATAAAGCAATTGTTGTGGTGGTGCGAAGAAAAGCTTGCTCTTGTGGGAGTGGTGCCGGCATGCCGGCACCGGTAAGTCGCGACCGGGAGAACCAAATCATTCAGGACGGTTTTACGTGAAGCAAGGCTCACAAGGCGAATGAACGCTTTATCCGCTTACTCGCTTCAGCTCATCGGAGCTTTTTACTTCAGGTCGCGACTCACGTCGCTCCTGCAGGTAAAGAGAAAAGGAGTGAGCCGAAGCTCACCCCTTGATGCAAACCACCTGGCGAAGCGTATGCACCACTTCCACCAGATCGCTCTGCGCTGCCATGACGGCATCGATCGGCTTGTACGCCGCCGGCGATTCGTCGATGACCGCCGCGTCCTTGCGGCATTCCACGTGGGCAGTGGCTTCACGGTGCTGCGCCAGCGTGATCCGCTGCCGCGCTGCGGTACGGCTCATCACGCGGCCCGCGCCGTGGCTGCAGCTGTGGAAGCTGTCCTGGTTGCCTTTGCCGCGCACGATGTAGCTCTGCGTGCCCATGCTGCCCGGGATGATGCCAAGCTCGCCTTCGCGCGCGCTGACGGCACCCTTGCGGGTGACCAGCAGCTCCTCACCGCCGTGCGTTTCCTTCTGCACGTAGTTGTGGTGGCAGTTGACCGCCAGTTTCTCCAACTGGAACTTCGGCAGGCGGTGACGCATTTCCGCCAGCACCCGCGCCATCATCGCTTCACGATTCGCGCGAGCGTAGTCCTGTGCCCACGACACCGCCTCCACGTAATCGTCGAACAACGGCTCGCCTTCCATGAAGAAAGCCAGGTCCTTGTCCGGCAGGTGGAAGCCGAGTACGCGGTGCGCCAACTGCTCGCGCGCCTGCTCGATGAAGTAGGTGCCGATCAAGTTGCCGGTACCGCGCGAGCCGCTGTGCAGCATCACCCAGACCGCGCCGGTTTCATCCAGGCAGATCTCGATGAAGTGGTTGCCGCCACCCAAGGTGCCGATCTGCCGATCGAGCTTGTCAGTGCGGATCCTGCGGTGCTTGGCCTTGATGGCTTCCAGTCGCGCCACCAAGCCCGACTGCACCAGCCTCGTTTCATGGCTGTCGGGCAGACGGCGGTGTTCGCCACCCGGGCCATTCCCCACCGGCACGCTGCGCTCGATGCTGGAACGCAGTTGCGCCAGGTTGTCCGGCAGATCGCTGGCGCGCAGCGTGGTGCGCACCGCAGCCATGCCGCAGCCGATGTCCACGCCTACAGCTGCCGGGATGATCGCGCCACGGGTCGGAATGACCGAACCCACGGTGGCGCCCTTGCCCAGATGCACGTCGGGCATCACCGCGACCCACGGTCCGACGAAGGGAATGGACGCGATATTGCGCAACTGTTCGTGCGCCTGCGCTTCCAGCGGCACGCCGTGCACCCAGCCCTTGATGGGCGTGGCGCTGCCTTCGGCGTGCAGCAGTTCGAAATGTTGTGTGTTCATGATGCTTCTTCCATTGAAATAAAATTGCCCCCTCTCCCGTGCACGCGGGGTGAGCGGGGAAGGGGCAGGGTTACTGCTTCAAACTCACCAACTGCTTCAGCACGCCATCCAGGCCGCCGAACACGGTCAGCTTGTCGATCTTCTCGGTGACCTTCTCCAGCGCCTCCAGTTCCTTGAGGCGCATCAGCACCGGGCTCTCCTCGATCAGACGCGCGGTGTTGAGCAGCGAACGTGTGGCGTTCGCTTCCTCACGACGACGGATCACGTTGGCCTGAGCCGTCTTTTCCGCCTGCACCACACCGTTGAGGATGTCCTTCATCTCACCCGGCAGGATCACGTCCTTCACGCCGACGCCCAGCACTTCGATACCCAGGCCACCGATCTGGCCACGCACGTACGCGAAAATGTCCGCATCCAGCGAAGCCTTGTCGCCCAACAGCTCGTCCAGCGTTTTGGCGGAAACCGCCTTGCGCAGGCCGTACTGCAGTTCGCGATACAGGTGATCGCCGTACTTGGCTACTTTGGTACGCGCGGCGACCGGGTCGGTCACGCGCATGCTGGCCGCCAGGTTGACGCGCAGCGACACCTTGTCCTTGGTCAGCAGCTCCTGGCCTGAGACTTCCAGCGACTGCACGCGCAAGTCGATCACTTCGGCGAACACGTTCTTCTGGAAGTTCCAGAAGGCGTACGCACCCGCATCCAGCGTACTTGTCAGCTTGCCGTCGATGAACAGAAGACCGGCCGCTTCCGCCGGCACGTCGACCGCCACCGCGACCTTCGCCAGCAAACCCAGCTGACGCAGACGCTTGACCACTGCGGCATCGACTTCCAGCGTGTCGACGAGCGATACGGTCTGTACGTCGACCTGCACCAGGCCCTTCCAGTACAGCTTGCGGGTACCCGGTGCCAGCACGTCCTCAAGCTTGCCGTTCTTCGACACCAGACCGAACTGCTGCATGCCGATATCCGCCAGCACGAAGCGCGTGGACAAACCTGCACCCAGCTGTGCGATCAGCACATCCGCGTCGTTGCCGGCGTATTCCGGCTTGGTCAGGTTGTGCACGGTGACGACGCTTCGATCCAGCGGATCGAAGAATGTGTAGACGCCGGGCGCGAGCAAGCGCTCGAACCGACGGTTGCGATACACCAGGCCGCGTTCGCCGTCACCGATCACGACCCTCTTGGTCCAGAACATGCTCTTTAGAGTCATGGCTATATTTCCTTGTTGGCTCTGGTGGTCCGATCCATTGATTGAAGTTGCACGCGGAGGATCGGTTGCCGCGCTGTTAGCCCCTCCCCCTGTGAAGACAGGGGGAGGTTGGGAGGGGGTGCTGTGGCATCTCATGAACCCACACAACCCCTCCCCAACCCTCCCCTGCCTTCGCAGGGGAGGGGGTAATAGGTGGAAACGCCCCTTGACGCCGATGCCGCGGGAATCGCGCGCTGTCCCCGGGGAGTCCGGCATACCTGTCGAAGTTCGCGATGTTCTGCCCGCTTCGACTTCGATGCCGTCCCGCCCGCTTCGAGGGCGTGGCTCCGGCCGCACCACCGCTGCTTTGCTCCGTGCCACACCGTCCTTGGCGCGAGCACAAAACGCCGCACGGGGCGTTTCCTGGTTGGGACTTTCGTCCCGATGTCATGACGTAACAGGTCATGGTTTGGAGCGGGATTCGAACCCGCGACTCGCAGATAAAAATCTGCTGCTCTACCCAACTGAGCTATCCAGTGGTGGACGAACCGGATTCGAACCGGCGCCAACGACTTTCGCCGCTGCTCGACCGCTGAGCTTTCGTCCGCTCGCGAAACACCTTCTCCCACGCTTCGGCATACGCCCCGGCAAAGCCGCGCGCACCGGACGGGACACAAGCCCGTACCGCTGAAACGTGTTCGATCGATGTTCCGTATTGCCGGCTGTCGCCAACCGGCAATTCGTGCAGGCGCATCGCGCCTTGTCTTTTCTGCAACCCATTCCGCGCCGCTCGCGTCGAAGCATCACAACGCGGCGCACATGCGCCCGTTGCCGCTGCGCCCCTGCTTCGGCGTGCGATCAGGCACGCCGGATGCTTCAGGGCGGAAACTAAATTCCGTTGACTGGATTGACTGAACTCTTTCGATGCATACGCATCCCTTGCGAACGCTAAAAACAAAACGCCCCCGGGACTTGCGACCCGAGGGCGTTCGCGTTGCCTCGGGAGATCGGGGTGGCCGATCTCCCAGGGAGTTCAGCCGTAGATTAGGTGTCCATGTACCGGTTGCATTCGCCACGCAGGCCGTCGCAGGCCAGGCGCGCACGCGCGTCCGCGCCGTGGCATGGCCACAGGGCAAACAGGATCGCGGTGACGAAGTTCGGTTTCATGGAGGTGTCTTTTGAAAAGCGTTCGTTGAAAAGCGTTAGCTGAAAAAATCGCCAACAGAGGCGAAGGCCGCGCACGATACTCGGGTTGTTTTGTTCGCGCAACTATTTTTTAACAAGATAATCGCCATCCCGACAAACGGTCGCATGCCGTTGCCGAGCGCAAGAAGACGTGTGTCGATGCACTGGCAGGTAGAATCGCGACCGCCTTTCCTTTTTCGTGATGTCTCTTGGCCGCTCCCTATTCCGACCCCGCGCTCGATACGCTGTTCCTGCCCTTCTCGAATGGACCGCTGACCTGGCCCGCAGGGGATGTGCTGTTTCTGCGCGCCCGCGATGGCGCCGGATTGCGGCAGTTTCCGCTTGCGCGGCTGGTATGCGAGCAGAGCTTCAAGCCGTTTGCCGATGAGCTTTCGCGCGCGGGTCTGCAAGTGGTGGCCGAAGCTTCGCCTGCGACCACAGACGCACGTTACCCATTGGTGCTGGTGCTGCCGCCTCGGCAACGCGACGAAGCGCGTGCCCTGTTCGCGCGCGCTGTCGCGCTGACGGCACCGGGCGGCATCGTGGTGGCGAGCATGACCAACAACGAAGGCGCAAAGTCCGGTGAGGGCGATCTGAAGCAGTTGACCGGGTTGGGCGGCAGCCTGACCAAGCATCATTGCCGAGCCTTCTGGACGCGACCGCTCGACGGTGGCATCGACGCCGCACTGCGCGACAAGTGGTTGGCGCTGGATGCGCCACGGACCATTCTGGACGGGCGCTTTATCAGCCGGCCCGGCGTATTCGCCTGGGACCGTATCGACCCGGCCTCATCGCTGCTGGTTGAAAAGCTACCATCGGATCTTGCTGGGCACGGCGCGGATCTGGGCGCCGGATTTGGCTACTTGTCGGCTGAGGTCCTGTCGCGCTGCCCCAAGGTGCAGGCACTCGACTTGTACGAAGCCGAAGCGCGTGCATTGGATCTCGCAAAACAGAATCTGGCTAAGCAAGCATCGCCTGCGCAACTGGAATATCTGTGGCATGACGTCACCACCGGCCTCCCGAAGCGCTACGACTTCATCATCAGCAATCCGCCTTTCCACACGCAAAGCCGCGCCGACCGGCCGGATATCGGTCGCCGGTTTATCGCGGTGGCGGCAGAAGCATTGAAGCCTGGTGGCCGACTATGGCTGGTCGCCAATCGCCATCTACCTTACGAAGAGACGCTCAATGCCAGCTTCGGTCAAGTGCGCGTAGCGGGTGAACGCGATGGCTTCAAAGTGATCGAAGCGATCAAGGCCAGACGCTGAAGCAATGAAGATCGTCAAGCATATCGCCAATCTCGGTTACGGCAGCCGTAAGCAGGTCGCGCTCATGTTCCGCGAAGGACGCGTCACCGACGCCGCGGGTGAGGTGCTGTACGCCGATGATCCGGTCGATCATGACAATATCCGCATCGACGGCGAGCCACTGGATCCGCCGCCGGGCTTGATCCTGCTGCTGCACAAGCCGGTCGGCTACACCTGTTCCACCAAGGACCCTGGCCGCATCATCTACGACCTCCTACCGCCACGATTCCGGCTGCGTTCTCCGTTGTTGTCGCCGGTGGGCCGGTTGGATCGCGACACCAGCGGCTTGTTGTTGATGACGGACGATGGCGCGCTGCTGCATCGCATCGTGTCACCCAAGTCGAAGCTGCCCAAGATCTACGAAGCAACACTGGCGCAGGATCTGCGCGGCGACGAAAGCGCGCTCTTCGCCAGCGGCACCTTGATGCTCGAAACCGAGCAGACACCGTTGGCACCTGCGGGCCTGGAAGTGCTCGGCCCCCGTCATGCACGGCTGACATTGACTGAAGGCCGTTACCACCAGGTCCGTCGCATGTTTGCGGCTGTCGGCAACCATGTGGAGGCGCTGCATCGTAGTCGAGTGGGAGGGCTGGACTTGGGAGATTTGCCAGCTGGGCAGTGGCGGCCGTTGGAGGAAGTCGATCTGCGGAAGCTTTTTGGCGTTGGCCATTGATACGGTCGCGACTCACGTCGCTCCCACACGTTCAGCAGCATCGTGGAAGTGGTGCCGGCATACCGACACCGATACGTTGCGACAGTTCAGGACATCTCGACACTTGACAGCTCTCACATGCTCAACGTGTGGGAGCGACGTGAGTCGCGACAGCTCCAGAACCTTCTGACAACGGAGACCGCAATTCCCCGATAGCAGTGGGAGATGTAGCGGTGAACCATGCATGCTCCAGATCGGAGATCGCATGCATGTTGGGCTACGCCACACTAAGAAAAGGCCGGACTTCCATCACCAGCCAGATATATCTGGTGACGTTCACCACCGCGAGCCGCGTCAGGCTCTTTGAAGATCATGACCTCGCGCGCCTGGCGGCCCAAGCCATGACCGACCGGCGACTCTGGTATCGCTCGCAATTGTTGGCTTGGGTGTTGATGCCGGATCATTGGCACGGCTTGATCGAGCTGGGAGCCATGGACAGTCTTTCAATCATCGTGCAGAAGCTGAAGAGCAACAGCGCCCGCCGCATGCGGGCAGAACATCCGGCAACAGGAGCGATTTGGGAAAAGGGATTTCATGATCGCGCTATCCGCACTGAATCCACCATCAAGCCTGCGGCCAGATACATCGTCGCCAACCCTCTTCGTGCAGGTCTTGTGGAGGACCCAGGCGAATATCCGTATTGGCATTCGGTATGGTTGTAAGACAAAAGAGATGCTTCTTCTTTCGGGGCCGCGAGCGATGTGGATGGGTGGCCAACGGGTCGCTTACGAGTTGTCGCGACTCACCGGTGCCGGCATGCCGGCACCACTCCCACAAGTGAAGATCTCTTCATCGGCGCATCTTGCGCATCACGAAACTCAATCGGGGAACAGCTTGCGCCAGCCTTCTGTGCCTAGCTTCTCAAGCGTCTCCAGATTTCTTTCGACGATCACATCGGGATCGGGAAACACTTCCACAGCGCGATCGATGCTGGCTTCGCGCAACAAGTGCAGCGTGGGATAGGGCGAGCGGTTGCTGTAGTTGCCGATATCGTCATCGGCGGTGCCGGCGAACCGGTAGTCGGGGTGGAAGCTGGCCACCTGCAGAACCCCTTGCAGATCCAATGCCTCGACAGCGGCATCGGCGTTGTCCAGGAAGTCGTTGTAATCCAGGAAGTCCGTCAGCACGTCCGGATGGATGATCAGCGTGGTGTCGGTTTGTTCGGGATCGGCGTCGCGCAGGTACACCAGTTCTTCCGCCAACTGCTCCAGCAGGGCTTCGGGCGTTGTCGCATCGCTCAGCACGAAACGCACCTGCTGCTTCACGTACACCGCCTTGGCGAACGGGCAGAGATTCAGGCCGATCACCGCCCGCTCGAGCCAGCGCCGGGTGGCTGCGATCGGCTCTTCGGCGATCGGATCCATGTTCAATCGCGGAAGTTGTCGAACTGCAGCGGCAGCTCGAACTCGCTCTTCTTCAGCAGGGCGATGGCGTCCTGCAGATCGTCGCGCTTCTTGCCGTTGACCCGCAGCTTGTCGCCGTTGATCTGGCTTTCCACCTTGAGCTTGGCTTCCTTCAAAGTAGCGGCGATCTTCTTGGCGATCTTCTGCTCGATGCCCTGCTTGACCGTGACCTTCTGGCGCGCACCGGCCAGGTTGGTTTCCACATCGCCTTCTTCCAGGCAGCGTACGTCGATGCCGCGCGCAATCAGGCGTGCGCGCAGGATGTCGGACATCTGCTTGAGCTGGAAATCGCTGGGCGCGGACAGGCTGATCACGTTTTCTTCCAACACGAACTTGGCGTCCACGCCCTTGAAGTCGAAGCGGGTGGACAGTTCACGGTTGGCTTGATCGACCGCGTTGGTCAGTTCGTGGCGGTCGACTTCGGAAATGACGTCGAAAGAAGGCATGGCGGGGATTCCATCGGGCTAGCTGGCGATTTTACGCCGTCCGGCTGCGCTGCGCCCGTGAGCAAGGGATAATGCCGCATGACCCCCCGCCATCCCCAACTTCCCGCCATCGGCTTGATGCTGCTGGCGGTGCTGATGTTCGCGCTGATGGACGCAGGCTTGAAGCTGCTTTCATCGCACTATCCATCCTTGCAGGTATCCGCATTGCGTGGGCTTTCTTCGCTGCCTATCGTGGCGATATGGGTGTTCGCCACGGTCACGCCGGGCAGCCTGCTGCGGGTGCATTGGCCACTGCATCTGCTGCGCGGCGCATTGGGTATCGCAATGATGGTCGGCTTCGTTTACGGCCTGCGAACGCTGCCACTGTCCACCGTCTACGCCATCACGTTCGTTGCGCCGCTGTTGGTAACCGCGATGGCAGGGCCGCTGTTGAAGGAAAAAGTCGGCCCGGGGCGTTGGGTGGCGATCATCGTCGGCCTGGTGGGTGTGCTGGTGGTCTTGCGGCCGACCGGGGCGGGGATGCTGACCGCGGGCGGGTTGGCGATATTGGGCGCGGCGGTCTGCTACGCGGCCGGCGCGATCACCGTGCGCATGCTGGCGCAGCGCGACAGTACGCAGTCGATGGTGTTCTGGTTCATGGTGCTGCTGTCGCTGGGCGCCTGGCTGTTGGCGCTCCCCGGATGGAAGCCGCTCCTTGCCGGCGACATATGGATCATCATCGGCGTGGGAGTGGCGGGCTCGCTGGCCCAGGTGGCGTTGACGGAGGCCTTCCGCCGCGGCGAGGCGTCGTTGATCGCCCCGCTGGAATACAGCGCGTTGCTTTGGGGCGTGATACTGGACGTCGCCTTGTGGGGCGTTTTGCCGGACAGCATTACTTGGGTAGGCGCAGCGATTATCGTGGCCAGCGGCTTGTATTTGTTGCGCCGGGAAAAGGTGCATGTGGAAGCTGAGCGGCCGTGACTGCCATGGCAAAAAGCAAATCCCCCTCAATCCCCCTTTAAAAAGGGGGAAGCAAAGCTAGAGCCTTGCCCGCTTGCCCGCTTGCCCGCTTGCCCGCTTTCCCCATTCCCCATTCCCCTTAATACGGCATGATGCCGGGCATGCCCTTCCTGATCATTCCCTTATTGCTGATCGCGATGCTGGTGCTTTGGCTGGTGTTGCTGCCGCTATCGCTTTGGCAGCGCTATCGTTATGGCAAGGCGCGCAGGATGGCACGTCCCTGGCTGGTGACCTTCAATGCCTGGGGCCTGCTGCTGTCGGTGATTGTGTTTTTTGTGATCAGCGCCATCAGTGAGGTCTGGTGGCCCGCTAGCCTGAGTTACGCCGCGGCCGGGGCCGGGATAGGTGTAATCGTCGGTGGACTGGGCCTTGCGATCACTCGCTTCGACATCACGCCGCAGGGTCTGTTCTATCGTCCCAATCCATGGCTGACATTGGCACTGACGCTGTTGATCGCCGGGCGCATCGTCATGGGGTTCGTGCAGGTGTATCGGCAATGGCCGGGAGGCGAAGCGGAGAGGTTTCTCGCGGCGCTGGATCACGCCAGCCTGCTGTCGGTGGCGGGTTTATTGCTTGGCTACTATCTGGCCTACGCCTGGGGATTGAGATGGCGACTGACACGGCTGGCGCGGTTGCTGCGGTAGGCGCGCGCGGCTGATTCAGAACTCGTCCACGATCTCGATCGCACCGTCGAGGTCGTCGGCGGCTCGTTCCACTAGCGCATTGACGCGGCGAACCCCTTCCTCGTTGGAGGCTTCGATCTCCAATTGATGAAAGCCAGGTGAGGTATCGTCCGGTAACCCGGCCGAGCTGGAGTCATCGTCATCGCCATGCGGCATCAGGTCGCCCACTTCCTCCACGTGCTCAATCCCTTCAATGGATTGCAGGGCGGTCATCAACGCACGGTTCTGATCTTCGTTGGCGCTCACACGTAGTCGGACGGTAGGCATGGCGTTGTCTCCTTAGGTTCCACCTGCACGCTACCCGGCGCCTTGCTAACGCCGCGTATTGGCAGAATTTGGATTCCATAAAGAGGGAATCCCATAGAAAAAGGCGGCGGATCCGTGAGGATCCGCCGCCCTTGGATATCGCAGCAACCGTTTGATCAGAAGCGTGCGCCGATGCCGACACCCACCGTCCACGGGTCGATGGTCAGCTCTTCACCGGTGTCCTGGCCGGCGATCCGCATTTCCGAGTCGCCCTTCATGTAGCGAGCGTCGGCGCGGGCGAACCAGCGGCTGGTGATGTTGAAGTCGACACCGGCCGTGGCGATAGCGCCCTTGGCGGTGTCCAGGCCCACGTGCAGGCCGTCGCCGCCAATGTTCTCGTTGCTGAAGTTGGACTCGTAGTAGCCCAGGCCCACGAACGGACGGATGACCTTGTCCGGCGCACCGAAGTGATACTGACCGCTCAGCGCGATCGGCTGCTGCTCGATGCTGCCGATCTTGCCCTGGTCGCCGCGTACGCGATGGTTGAACTTGTCAGCCGCGCCCCAGAGTTCGATGGCGATGTTGTCGGTGGCGTACCAGCTGGCGCTCAGCGTCGGCGCGGTGCCGCCATCGACGTCGATGCGTGCGCCCGGCAGGGGATCGGAGTCGGGCTGCAGGATGGCAGCGCCGCCTACGACGGCAAAACGCTTGCCGGCAGCGGTATCAGTAGTGTCCTGCGCGAAAGCGGCAGGTGCGACAGCCAGCATAGAGGCCATGGCGAGAGTCAAAGTACGAATGGAATTCATGTGGGGGAGCTCCTTAATTTTCTGTTATGTGCCCGAAGGGCGAGCGCACGGTAACCAAACCGGCATGAACCACGGCCCGTTCGCGAAATGAATCGATTGCAGAAAATCCAGCGGAGGTTAAGTTTCGTTCTGATTCGAACGGATTTCTATCGTATGCGCGCGTTTGTGGAACTCGCACTGGGCGACCGTTGCCAGGATATTTCCTTCTAGGACCATTTGCCCTTGTAAGACCGTTCGCTCTTGTAGGAGCCTTCGCTCTTGTAGGAGCGGCGTCCCGCCGCGAGCTCTTCTTGCCAGACCTTCGCGAAAAGCGAAAAGCTCGCGCCGAGACGGCGCTCCTACAGGAGCAACGTCGCTCCTACACGAAGAATGGTGGCTCTTATTCAGCCGATTCCAATTCGCCCAAATAGCGCTTGCGCCAGGTATTGATGTCGTTGCTGCGCAGGTTCTGCATCATCGCCTGCCAGCGCTCGATGCGTTTGGCTTTGGGCATGGTGGCGGCGGTTGCGATGGCGTCAGCCACACCGTCCAGGTCATAAGGATTGATCATTAGCGCTTCAGTCATTTCATCGGCCGCGCCGGCGAACAGTGAAAGCACCAGCACGCCGGGATCTTCGGGATCCTGCGCAGCGACAAACTCCTTGGCCACCAGATTCATGCCATCGCGCAGCGGCGTCACCAGCGCCACCCGCGCCATGCGATAGAAGCCGGTCAAGGTGGAATGGGCAAAGTTGCGATTGACGTAGCGCAGCGGCGTCCAGTCGGGTTCGGCGTGGTTGCCGTTGATGTGGCCGGCGATCTGTTCCAGCTGATTGCGCAACGTCTGGTATTCGGCGACGTCGCCGCGCGATATCGGCGCGATCTGCAGGTAGGTCAGATGGCCTTTCTGGTCCGGATGGCGTTCCAGATAACGCTCATAGCCATGGAAACGTTCCGGAAGACCCTTGGAATAGTCCAGTCGATCCACGCCAATCGCCAGCTGTCGCGGTTGCAGGCTGGCGCGCAGCGACTTGACCGCAGGCTTGCTCACCGCGGCGCGTGCCTGGTTGGCGATCAATTCGGTGTCGATGCTGATCGGAAACGCGCCGGTGCGCACCCGCCGCCCGCCCGGCACTTCGAACCAGCCGTCCTTCAACAGCTTGCCGCCACCGAATAGCCGCACATAAGCCAGGAACCGGTCGACGTCGCGCTGGGTCTGGAAACCGACCAGATCATAGGCATAGAGGCTGCGGAACAGGATTTCGTGTTCCGGCAGCGCCACCATCAGATCGCACGAAGGCATGGGGACGTGCAGGAAGAAGCCCATGCGGCAGCCGACGCCACGCTCGCGCAGCATCGATGCGAGGGGAATCAGGTGGTAGTCGTGGATCCAGACGATGTCGTCTTCGCGCAGCAGCGGCGCGAGTTTTTCGGCGAACAGGGCATTGACCCGGCGATAACCCTCGCGGGTGGCGCGGTCGTAGTCCACCAGGTCCAGACGGAAATGCAGCAGCGGCCAGAGTGTGCGATTGGCGAAGCCGTTGTAGTACGCGTCGTGATCGCGGCGGTTGAGATCCATCGTGACGAAGCGGATGCCGCCATCGCTCTGGTCATGCAGGCGGCCGCTTTCCTCGCGCGTGACCTTGCCGCTCCAGCCGAACCACAAACCGCCGCGCTCGCGCAGCGCAGCCAGCAAACCGACCGCCAATCCGCCCGCACGACTTTCTCCGGGTAGCGCCACCCGGTTGGATACCACCACCAGGCGGCTCACGAAGCCTCCTGCCAGGAGCGCGACAGGCGCATGGCAGCGATGATCAGGCCTACATGCGAATACGTCTGCGGGAAATTCCCCCACGCCTCGCCGTCCTCGAACGCGAGGTCCTCTGACAGCAAACCCAGATGGTTCCTGCGCGCCAGGATGCGTTCGAACAGCTCGCGCGCTTCTTCCTTGCGTCCTATCGCGGCGAGTGCGTCGATGTACCAGAACGTGCACAAGGTGAAGCTGGTTTCTGGGGTGCCGAAATCGTCCGGCGCGATGTAGCGGAACAGCGCGTCACCGCGCCGCAGGATACGCCCGATGGCGTCCACGGTGCCGATGAAGCGTGGATCGTCCGCCGCGATGAAGCCGATGTCCGACAACAGCAACAGCGACGCATCCAAGCGTTCTCCTCCGAAGGTGTCGGTGAAGTGCCCGCGTTCTTCGCTCCAGGCTTCCGCCAACACCCGTGCCTTCACCGTATCGGCACGTTGGCGCCAGTGCTCGGCGCGGCCGTCCAGTTGCAGGCGCGTGGCGATTTTGGCCAGGCGGTCGCAGGCGGCCCAGCACATCACGCTGGTGTAGGTGTGCACCTCAGCGCGGCTGCGGAATTCCCACAGGCCGGCGTCGGGTTGATCATGCAAGGCGAATGCCCGCTCGCCCAAAGGCTCCAGGCGCTTGAAAGTATCTTCGGTGCCGGGGTCGACCAAACGCTGATCGAAGAAAAGCTGGGTCGACGCCAACACCACGCTGCCATACACGTCGTGCTGTTTCTGGATCCATGCCAGGTTGCCGCGCCGGACCGGACCCATGCCGCGGTAACCGGAGAGCGTCTCCACCTCATGCTCGTGCAGTTGTTCCTCAAAACCGATGCCATACAACGGTTGCAGCGTGCCGTCGCCCGTGGCGATGTTGAAGATGTAGCGCAGGAAGCCCTCCATGGTGCGCGTGGCGCCCAGGCGGTTAAGTGCCCTGACCACGAAGGCCGCATCGCGCAGCCAGCAGTAGCGATAGTCCCAGTTGCGCGAGGTGTTGGGCGCCTCGGGTATGGAGGTGGTCATCGCGGCAATGATCGCACCGCTCTCTTCGTACTGGCAAAGCTTCAACGTGATGGCGCTGCGGATGACGGCGTCCTGCCACTCCAGCGGTATGGACAGATAACGGACCCATTCGTACCAGTAATCGGCGGTGTGCTCGCGCGCTTCCCGCACGAAACCCGCAACGCCGCGGGTCAGCGATTCGTCCGGGCCCAGCACCAGGTTCATCGGATGGCTCAGGACGAAAGACGACTCGTCGCGAAGGAACCGCACCGGCACGTCGCCGGTCAATCGCAAGGTGAAGTCGGGCAGCAGCCAGCGGATGTGGTTGCTGCCCCAGGTGGAGTCGGGCACGCGTCCGCCCCAATCCGCCAGCGGCCGTACGCGCACGCGGATGCGCGGGCTGCCCGAGAGCGGAGTCACCTGCCGGATCAGCATGACCGGACGGTAGAAGCGGTCGTAGCGACGCCAGCGCGGTGCGAAGTCGATGATCTCCACCGCGCCGCCATGACGGTCGCGCAGAACGGTGCGCAGGATGGCGGTGTTCTTGAGGTAGCTCTGCTCGCTGTCGACGAAATCTTCCAGCTCGATGGAGAAATCACCGTCATCGTGATCGCGCGGCGAGAGCAGCGCGCAGAACGCCGGATCGCCGTCGAACGCGGGCAGGCAACTCCACACCACGCGCCCCTTCTTGTCGACCAAGGCGCCAAAGCTGCCGTTGCCGATTACCCCCAAGTCGAGGCTGGCCAGATCGAGGCTGGCTTGATTCATGCGGTTTCTCCGTCGTCGGATGCGGGAAAGGGGGCGCCTGCAGGGGGAATGTCCGCAGGGCATTGAGCGCGCAGCCAGACGTGCACCGCAGCTGGATCGGCCAAGGCGTACGTGGCGTGGCTGGTTTCACGCCCGCCCACCAGCACGCCCCAGCCGCCCAGCTTGCGCACCGCTTCAAAGCCGTATTCGTCGGTCAGGTCGTCACCGACGAATACCGGCGTGCGACCTTGGAAGGGTGGTTGCCGCATCATCGTCACCACGGCGCGGCCTTTGTCGACATGCGCCGGGACCAGTTCAATGACGTGGTCGCCCGGCTGCAGGCGATAACCTTCGATATTGCCGATAAGGGTTTCGGCGAAGGCGCGAACGTAGTCCGCCGCCTGCGGTGCCGCGCGCCAATGCAAGGCCACGTGGCTGCCTTTGTCTTCGACCGCCACGCCGGGGTAATCGCCCGCAAAACGCGCTGCTTCCCGCTTGAAGCGGTCGAGCGCCGGCGAGGTTTCCTGGGGCCCATTCGCAGTCGTGATCGCCCCACGGAACTGGTGGCCGTGCAGTCCGGCGGCTGGCAGTTGCAGCGGTGCGAACAAACGGTCCAATTGTTCCAGCGGGCGTCCACTGACCAGCGCCAATGCGCCCTGCAGCCGGTCGCTGATGGCCTGGATGATAGGTAGCGCGCCTGCGGGCAAACTGACGCGATCCGGTTGGACCGCGAAGTCGAGCAATGTGCCGTCCACATCCAGGAACAATGCGCAAGCGTCGTTCAACGAAGGTGGCGGCGGGCGGCGAAGGGGGGTCGCAGCGGCCATGCCGGACATTGTGCCTGATGAAGAATGAGCGTTTCGTTGGTGGGTGAACGGGGGCGCTTTGCGTCGCATTCGCGGCATTGCACGGTGCCGGATGTGAAGAACCAGTGCTTTTGCCGCCAACCCACACCAACCCCTGATGCCGCTTCCCGTATCGTGGCGAGTTTCTGCGCACGGAGAATCGGAATGAATGCGGCAAGCTTGGGTCTGGCGATTCTTATCGGTACGTTGTTGCCGTTGCAGGCGCTGATCAATGCGGCGTTGGGAAAGCAGACATTCGGTGCGGTGTTCGCTTCGTTGGTCTCATTCTCCGTTGGCACCGGCGTGCTGGTGTTGTGGTGGCTGGCGTCGCGGCCGGCGTTCGAGGCCACCGTGTTGGCGAAGGTGCCGTGGTGGGCGTGGACCGGCGGAGCCATTGGCGCGGTCTACGTTGCCGCTTCCACATTGCTCATTCCGCGTATGGGCGCGGCCGCCTTGATCTGCCTGGTGGTATTCGGACAGCTGCTGGGATCGATCTTGCTCGATCATTTCGGTGTGCTGCACACACGCCAGCCCGTCGATCTGCTGCGAGTCGTGGGTGCCGTACTGGTGGCGGTCGGTGCGTTGCTGGTGGTCCGTCCCTGGGCTGCGCAAGGCGGTTGAAAGTGTCCGCCACCTTGCGCGGACTACCGCCGCAGATCGCCCCTGGCTGCCGTGCGTTGGTACTGGGCTCGATGCCGGGCGACGCATCGCTGAGCGCGGGCCAGTACTACGCGCATCCGCGCAACCGCTTCTGGCAGCTTATGGGTCGCTTGTGCGGTGTCGATGCCGGGCAATCCTATGAATCGCGGTTGCATGCGTTGCACGCGGCTGGAATCGGCTTATGGGACGTGATCGGGGAGTGCCAGCGTAGCGGCAGCCTGGACGCCGCTATCGTGCGCGGTACTGAAATACCGAATCCGATCGCGGAGCGCCTGTCCGATTGGCCGGAGCTGCGTGTCATAGCCTTCAACGGCGGCAAGGCAGCCGAAGCTTTTCGCCGCCATCTGCAGCCTCGGCTGGGTCTGGTTCTCGATCGTCGACGAATCGCCCTGTTGCCGCTGCCCTCGACCAGTCCCGCCAACGCCGCCTTTGGGCTGGAACGGTTAGCTGAAGCATGGACGCCATTGCGGGACTGTTTCTGAGCGGTGAGCGATGGGGGCATGACGAAGGTCATACCGCCGTTCGGCAGGCGGCCGCAGCCCTCAGCGGTGGCATGCTAAGGCCCATCTGATACTGCGGGAGTGCTCTGATGATCCATCGCTACATGCGCCGTACTATCGCCTCGCTGGGATTGATGCTGCTGGCCGCCGGCGCGCAAGCTGGAACCCGCTGCAACATCAAGAGCGACTACGACCTCACCATTGATGAGCGCAGCGTGATCTTCACTCGCGACAGTGGTCAGCCCAAGTGGGTGGTGATGCGCCAGGGGCGCTTGTTCCTGGATGATCGATGGGTGGCTTTAAGCAAGGAAGACACCCAGCGCGTTGCCGAGTTCGAAAGCAACGCGCGCAAAACCATGCCACTGGCGAGCGAGATCGCGCGCGACGCGACCGAAATCGCTTTCGCCGCGCTGACTGAAGTCGCGGCGGGTTTCAGCAGCGATCCCGCCAATACCCGCACTTCGCTGGATAAGGCGCGCAAGACGATCGACAGGCGCCTCGCACGCTCGATCAGTACCAATCGTTTCAGCAGCGATGAAATGGGCGAGGCTATCGGCCAGACAGTGGGGGAGGTGGTGCCCTTGATCATCGGTGACATCGTAGGTGGCGCAGTGCGCAGCGCTTTCACCGGCGATACCGAGCAGCTGAAGAAAATGGAAAACCTCGACAAGCAGATCGAGACCCAGGTGGAGCCGCGCGCCAAGCAGCTGGAAGCCCGCGCCGAAAAGCTCTGCGAGCATCTGCAGGAACTCGATCGGCTGGACGATGCGCTGGCGTATCGTATGCCCGGCGGCGGCCGCTTGAACCTGCTGGAAAACAAGCCGGACCAAAGCGATACCACTACCGAGTAACGCTTAAGTAACGCTGTCTGTTCGAGCTTTTCCTGCGCGCCCGCAGTCCACAAGACTGCGGGCGCCGTCGTTTTCGCGGCGCGATGTCCTGTGCCGGGACAAAAATAATCACCGTCAGAGGTTGGCGCATCGCGCGCGTATGGCCACAATAGGGGTTCCCCTTTCGAATCGAATCGCTGGAGTTCCGCATGGCCGACATCAAGGAAGCACGAGTTCCCGACATCGGTGACTACAGCGATGTACCCGTCATTGAAATACTGGTGGCCGTTGGCGACACCGTCGCCAAGGATCAGGGGTTGGTCACGCTGGAGTCGGACAAGGCCACGCTGGAAGTGCCTTCGCCGTTTGCCGGCGTGGTCAAGGAGCTGAAGGTCAAGCTGGGCGATGAGCTCTCCGAGGGCGGGGTGGTTGCGCTGATCGAGACTGGCGATGCGGCTGAAGTCAAACCAGCCGCCGCCGCCGCGCCGAAGGAAGCAGCGAAGGAGCCGCCGAAGGAGCCGTTGCCGAAGAGCCCGGAAAACCGCACCGCTGAAACCGCCACCCGGGTAGAACCTGTCGCGATGCCGGTTGTCCCGGACAAGATCGCTCAGCGCGAGGTCGCACAGGGCGCCTCGACCGCGCCAGCGGCATCGCGCGTGTTGGACGACCGCCCCGGCATCGATCCGGAAGCCTCGCCGCCGCGTTCGCCGCCGGTCGAGTTCAATGCGGATCGCGTAATGCCAGAGAAAGTGCCGCACGCCAGTCCGTCCGTGCGCCTGTTCGCGCGCGAATTGGGCGTGGATCTGAATCAGGTCAAAGGTACTGAACACGCTGGCCGCATCAGCAAGGAAGACGTGCAGCGTTACGTGAAAACCGCCCTGGCCGGTGGCGGCACGGCCGGCGCGGTTGCCCCGGCAGCCGCGGGTGGCGGACTCAATCTGCTGCCCTGGCCGAAGGTCGACTTCGCCAAGTTCGGCGAAATCGAGACCCAGCCGCTGTCGCGCATCAAGAAGATTTCCGGCGCCAACCTGGCGCGCAACTGGGCGATGATCCCGCACGTCACCCAGCATGACCTGGCCGACATCACCGACCTGGAAGCGCTGCGCGTGGCGCTGAACAAGGAGAACGAGAAAGCCGGCATCAAGCTGACCATGCTCGCGTTCCTGATGAAAGCCAGTGTGGCTGCGTTGAAGAAATTCCCGGACTTCAACTCGTCCCTGGATGCCAGCGGCGAAAACCTTACGCTGAAGAAATACTTCCATGTCGGCTTCGCCGCCGATACGCCCAACGGGCTTGTGGTGCCGGTCATCCGCGATGTCGACAAGAAAGGCGTGGTGGAGCTGGCGCAGGAAACCGGAGAGCTGGCCAAGAAAGCGCGCGAAGGGAAGCTGGGCCCGGCCGAAATGTCCGGCGGCTGCTTCTCCATTTCTTCGCTGGGCGGGATCGGCGGCACTGCGTTCACGCCGATCGTCAATGCGCCGGAAGTGGCCATTCTGGGTGTGTCCAAGTCGTCCATCCAGCCGGTGTGGGACGGCAAGCAGTTCCAGCCGCGCTTGATGCTGCCGCTGTCGTTGAGCTACGACCACCGTGTCATCGATGGCGCTTCCGCCGCTCGCTTCGCCGCGTACCTGGCACAGCTGCTGGCCGATATGCGCCGCGTGCTGTTGTGAGTTCTGTAGGGCGGGTCTAGACCCGCCGCCTACCGTCGTCCTGAAAGCCAATAGCGGGCCAAGCCCCGCCCACACGAAAGAGAGTTGCGATGGCGAATACCATTGAAGTCAAGGTCCCCGACATCGGCGATTACACCGACGTGCCGGTCATCGAAATCCTGGTCGCCGTGGGCGATACGGTGAAGAAGGACCAGGGTTTGGTGACGCTGGAATCGGACAAGGCGACGCTGGAAGTACCGTCTTCCGCGGCAGGCGTGTTGAAGGAGCTGAAGGTCAAACTGGGCGATACGTTGTCCGAAGGCAGTGTCGTAGCCATCCTGGAAGCCGAAGGCGTCGGAGACGCGCCGGCTGCGAAGCCCACGGCCGCCGCGGCGACTACCGAAGCGCCCAAGCCTGCACCGGTAACGCCGTCGCCCGCAGCTCCAGCCGCTCCCGCAACCTCTGCGCCCAAGCCGGCGCTGGGTACCGGCAAGCCCGCCGATATCGAATGCCGGATGGTGGTGCTGGGCGCCGGTCCGGGGGGGTACACCGCAGCGTTCCGTGCTGCCGACGTCAGCCTGGACACCGTGCTGATCGAACGCTATTCCACCCTGGGCGGTGTCTGTCTCAACGTGGGCTGCATTCCGTCCAAGGCGCTGCTGCATGCCGCGGCGCTGATCGAGGAGGCCTCGCATTCGGCCGACATCGGTGTGGATTTCGGCAAGCCCAAGATCGACCTGGCCAAGCTGCGCGATTTCAAGCAGAACAAAGTGGTCGGTCAGTTCACCAAAGGTCTGGCCGGCATGGCCAAGCAGCGCAAGGTGCGCACCGTGCAGGGCGTGGCGAAATTCGTTTCCGCCAATGAACTGGAAATCACCGGCGACGATGGCAAGACGCAGTTGCTGCGTTTCGAGCAATGCATCATCGCCGCTGGTTCGCAGGCCGTGAAGCTGCCCAATTTCCCGTGGGACGACAAACGCATCATGGATTCCACCGATGCGCTGCAACTGGAGGACGTGCCGAAGAAACTGCTGGTGGTCGGTGGCGGCATCATCGGCCTGGAAATGGCCACGGTGTATCGCGCGCTGGGCAGTGAAGTGACGGTGGTCGAGTTCATGGACCAGCTGATGCCGGGTGCCGACAAGGACCTGGTCAAGCCGTTGGCGGATCGTCTGAAGAAGCAGGGCGTGGCCGTGCACCTGAAGACCAAGGCCGCCAAGGTGGAAGCCTCCAAGCAGGGCATCACCGTCTCGTTCGAGAGCGCAGACGAGGGCCAGAAGCCGGCGCTGGAGTCGGGCACCTGGGATCGCGTGCTGGTGGCGGTAGGCCGTGCGCCCAACGGCGGCAAACTCGACGCGGACAAGGCGGGCGTGCAGGTCACCGAGCGCGGTTTCATTCCCGTCGACAAGCAGATGCGCACCAACGTGCCGCACATTTTTGCCATTGGTGATCTGGTCGGTCAGCCGATGTTGGCGCACAAAGCCACGCACGAAGGCAAGCTGGCCGCGGAAGTCGCCGCCGGGCAGAAGAAGGAGTGGGTGGCGCGGGTGATTCCGTCCGTGGCCTACACCGATCCCGAGATCGCCTGGGTCGGCGTGACCGAAACCGAAGCCAAGGCGAAAGGCCTGAAAGTAGGCGTGGGCAAGTTCCCCTGGGTGGCATCGGCGCGCGCGGTAGGCATTGGCCGCGGCGAAGGTTTCACCAAGCTGATCTTCGATGAGGACACCCACCGCGTCATCGGCGGCGCCATCGTCGGCGTGCACGCTGGCGACCTGATCGCGGAAATCGGGCTGGCGATCGAGATGGGCGCGGAAGCCGAAGACATCGGCCACACCATCCATCCGCATCCTACGCTGGGCGAATCGGTGGGCATGGCGGCCGAGGTCTACGACGGCACCATCACCGATTTGTACATTCCGAAGAAGAAGTAGGGACTGCGCTGCGTTGCAGCGTCAGCCATAACAACGCCGCCTCATTTCGAGGCGGCTTTTTTATGTGCAGCTCATGCATGCCTATCCTTGTGGGAGCGATGTGAGTCGCGACGAAGCTTTGCCGGTAAAGCCCGTCGCGACTCACATCGCTCCCACAAAAGAGCACCCTTCCTTTGTAGCTTCACAACGCCATCGCGGCAGGGGCCTGCGCGCTACGCCGCGCCCGCCGCCGTTCAATCCGCTTCCAAACCTTTTCATGGAAATGGAACACCACCGTGTTGCACGCCGGTTCGACCAATGCGAGGGCACCGCCCACCAGCAGGCTGCCGGTAAACAGCCAGCCCAGCAGGAAGGCGACGGTGAAATGCAGTGCGGCGAAGCTGAGAGTCTTGTTCACGACCGCCTCCAAATGAGAATTGATCTCATTATGGAGGCGAGTTGCTGTAAGTCCAATGCAATAGAGCGACTGTTTCAATAGCTGCTATCTATCGATCTAGCGGGACCATGAGCTCTATGCTCGACGTATTCACCATCAGCCCCGCTATGTGGCTGTCGCCATCAACAGCCGAAACGGCTGATCAGCCAACCAGCGACAAGCACAAGGCGCTGGGTCCCGACGTACGCCGGGATGACGATGAATTTGGTTGGGGAGTGAACACGAGACTCTTTGGCTGTGCCCGTTGCCGTTCCGGGCTCTCCCTGGCATCAGAACGCCAAAGTCACGCCCGCGATAGGACCCTTGAATCGCTGATCCAATCCCAGCAATCCATCCCTGCCGCTTTTCTCAACATCCAGCTTGAACCAGTCGTAGCCGACAAATACGCCGAAAGTTTCGTTGAAGCGATATTCGGCCAGGGCATTGGCGCGGGTGACGCTGCCTTCGTAATCGCCGAAATCGCCCCAGTCCGTGTCCAGGTACTGGCCTTGTAAGTTGAACAGCCATTTCTCGCTGGGTGTGGCGGTCAAACGCAGCCCCACCACGGGTGCGTAGCCGTCGTCGCTGGAGCGCGCGCTGAAGCTGTCTTCACCGGCCTCGGCGTAGACCTCACCTTCCAGCTTGGCCCATTGGGCGCCTACCTGCAGTCCGACGTCAAAACTTGGCGTATCGACCACCGCATAGTCGTACATCAGACTGGCCAGGTGGAATTTCACCTCGCCCTTGGCGAAGCTGCCTGCCGGGATGGTGATGTCGTCGTAGGAAAGATCGCTGCCCAGTGTCGCCCGCCGGTCTTTGTCGTACTGGAAATAGTCGAATACCAAGCGATTGCGCGGACTGATGCGGAATACACCGTCGATGCGCGGCACCAGCTCATCGCCGCCAAAATCGAAGTCTTCCGAGAATCGGAAATCCTGATCCAAATAGCGGGTGGCGCCATTCAACTCGCCCTGCGCGCTTACGTTCATCGCGCCTAAGCGGAGCGTGAAACGATCGTCTTGTTGTTCTTGAGAATGCGCTGGTCCGGCGACGGTGGCGATGGCGATCAGCGCGAGGGGGATCAGTCCGCGAACGGGTAGGGCACGGCTCGATTTGATCATCGTAAGGTCACTCCTTTTTTGACGTGCGGCTTCCTGGCCCGCCTTACAGATGCGGCACTTCAAAACCGTTTGAGTGCCTTCCCTTTTCCTTTCCTCGCGGAAGGAGGCTGGAGAGGGAGATTGATCCGGTCGGTTCAACGGAACCGTTCCGACTCAGTAGCCGCGTGTGGGGGAGCGGGCCAGGAGTTAGGAAGCACCTTGTCGGCTGTCCGGTCGAGGGCCGGTGAAAAATCGGCTTGGAGCGGACCGTGCGTGTGGAATTGCCAACCGTGTCGCAAAGTGGGAGGCGTCCGCAAAAAAGAAGCCCCGGACGGCCGGGGCTTCGGTGAGGTCTGCAGAGCGGAGCATCGGACGAGGAAGTTTAAGCGGCAGACCTTGCAGTCACTGACCGGGTCATTTCGTCAAAGTTCCAGAAAATTTGCGATAAAAAAATGAACAGGGCGCGTGATGTAAGAACCGTGACGCCCGCCCGCGTGGGGGCGCAGGCGCGAAAGCGTCCCAGATCATGGACCGCACTTTTGCCGGTTGTCGGTCAAATTGGGCGCCTGCTATACTTTTGCGGCTCGGCGAGGCGCTTTCAGGCCTTGTACCCCGCCAATCCGTAGGGCTTTCACGTGCTTAATTCCGTCGCTGTGGGCCGGCGGCTAGCGTTGCGCGCCGTTGTCTACCAACTGGCAGCGGTACTGCTGGTCGCGCTGGTCTTCCTGATCTGGGGCCTTCCGCAGGCTCTGGCTGCGGCGGTCGGAGGGTTGGCGGTGGTGGCGGGTGGCCTGGCGGCAGCCAGGGTGGCTTTCGGTGGCGGCGTCGTGCCGGCCGGGGCGGCCATGCTGCGTTTGCTGGCCAGCGTTGTATTGAAGTGGGTCGTGGTGTTTGCGGTGCTGCTGCTAGGGATTGGGGTGTGCAAATTGGCGCCCCTGCCGTTGATGGCGGGCATGCTCACCGGATTGATAGCACAAATGCTGGCTGCGGCCAGGCGTCTCTAAAACGAATAAGGTCCAAACATGGCGGGCGAGGCACTGACTCCCACCGGTTACATCCAGCACCACCTTCAGAACCTGACTTTCCAGGTTCAGCAAGGTGGCTTCTGGACTATCCACGTGGACACCATCGTCACCTCCATCCTGATGGGCTTGGTGATGGTTTTCGCCTTCTGGATGGCGACACGCAAAGCCACCGCAGGCGTGCCCGGCAAGTGGCAGGCGTTCGTCGAGATCATGCTTGAATTCGTCGACAAGCAGGCCCGCGATACCTATCACGGCACCAGCAAGCTGGTCACGCCGATCGCGATCACGCTGTTCTTCTGGATCCTGCTGATGAATCTGCTGAAGATGATTCCAGCGGATTTCATCGCCAAGCCGCTCGAGTTGATGGGCGTGCACTATTGGAAGCCGGTACCCACCGCTGACGTCAACGCCACGCTGGGCATGTCCATCAGCGTGTTCTTCCTGATGCTGTTCTTCGCCCTGCGCTCCAAAGGCCTGGGCGGTTTCACCAAGGAATTCCTGACCGCGCCATTCGGCAAGTGGATGGTGCCTTTCAACCTCATCCTCAATATCGTCGAGTGGATCAGCAAGCCCATTTCGCTGGCGATGCGACTGTTCGGCAACATGTTCGGCGGCGAGATCGTCTTCCTGCTGATCTGGGTCCTGGGCGGCGCCGGCATCCTGGGCGCCTTGGCAGGCGGTGCGTTCGGCCTTGGCTGGATGCTGTTCCACCTGCTGGTCATTCCGCTGCAGGCTTTCATCTTCATGATGCTGTCCATCGTGTACCTGAGCCTGTCGGAAGACAGCCACTAAGTTTCAGTTTCACCTTCACCTAAGCGTTTCACTCACTTAAGCACTCATAGTTCCGGAGATAACCATGGAAACCATCCTGTCCAACCTCGCCCAGATTCAGGGTTCCACCGTCCTCGCCGTCGGCATCATGATCGGCCTGGCCGCTCTGGGCGCCGGCTTGGGTCTGGCCATCATGGCCGGCAAGTTCCTGGAGTCGGCTGCACGTCAGCCGGAACTGATCCCGGTACTGCAGGTCCGCATGTTCATCACCGCCGGCCTGATCGACGCGGCGTTCATCATCACCGTCGCTGTGGCCCTGTTGCTGGCGTTCGCCAACCCGCTGGCTGCTGCGTTCCTGGAGCAGGCGAAGGTCCTGGCCGGCTGATTTAGCGGAATTGCGGCGGACGGCCACCGGTCGTTCGCCGCGATGATGACGGGCGCGCACATCGGCGCGCCCGGCTTACACCACAGGCAGAGCGTATCCCATGAACATTGGTCTGACTCTTTTCGCCCAGGCGCTGGCGTTTGCCGGTCTGATCTGGATCATTGCGACAAAAATCTGGCCGCCCCTGTTGAGCGCCATCGAAGAGCGCCAGCAGAAAATCGCCGAAGGTCTGGCTGCCGCCGACCGTAGTCAGAAGGATCTGGCGCAGGCGCAGGAGAAGGTCAATGAGGCGCTCAAGGAAGCGCGTCTGAAGGCCAACGACATCATCGATCAGGCGCATGCCCGCGCCAACCAGATCGTCGATGCGGCCAAGAACGAAGCGATCGTCGAAGCCAACCGCCAGAAGGCGGCGGCCGAAGCCGAAATCGAAGCGGCGGCGACCCGTGCCCGCGAGGAACTGCGCAAGCAGGTGTCCATGCTGGCCGTAAGCGGCGCCGAGAAGCTGTTGAAGCGCGAGATCGATGCCAACGCCCACAAGGCGCTGCTCGACGAACTCGCTGCCGAAATCTGACCGGGACCCGCTGACCGATGAGCCAGGCTCTAACCGTCGCCCGCCCTTATGCTCGCGCTGCTTTTTCGGTAGCGCGCGAAGAAGGCAACTTCACCGTTTGGTCGGAGGCACTGGGATTCGCGGCGACCGCCGCTGTCGATCCGCGCCTGGCTGCGTTGCTGCCCAATCCGCAGTTGTCCCAAGCCGATGCGGTGGCATTGCTGGCACCGGAAGGCGCCAGCGAATCGTTCGTTCGTTTTCTGGCGTTGCTGGCGGACGGTCGCCGCTTGGCGCAGTTGCCGGAGATCGCCGGACTGTACGAAGAGTTGCGCGCTGAAGCCGAGCGCGTGGTCAAGGCCAGAGTCACTTCCGCCACTGCGTTGCCGGCTGGCGAAATCGACGTCATCAAGGCCGCACTGGAAAAACGCTTCGGTCGCCAGGTCGAGATCGCCACCGCGATCGACGAATCGCTGATCGGCGGTGCGGTGATCGATGCCGGCGATGTCGTCATCGATGGCTCGCTGAAAGGCAAGCTGACCCGCCTGCAGACCGCGCTTACGCACTGAATTCATTTAAACCGTGGCCGGCAACGGCTGCACAAGGGAACCAAGAAATGGCCACCACGCTCAACCCCTCCGAAATCAGCGAACTGATCAAGACCCGCATCGAGAAGGTCAAGCTGGCCGCCGAGTCGCGCAACGAAGGCACCGTGACCAGCGTGTCCGACGGTATCGTGCGCGTATTCGGTCTGGCCGACGTCATGCAGGGCGAAATGATCGAACTGCCGAACGACACCTACGCTCTGGCGCTGAACCTGGAGCGCGACTCCGTTGGTGCGGTGGTACTGGGCGACTACGAGCAGTTGCGCGAAGGCGACGTGGCCAAGACCACTGGCCGCATCCTGGAAGTGCCGGTCGGCCCCGAACTGCTGGGCCGCGTGGTGAATGCGCTGGGCGAGCCGATCGACGGCAAGGGCCCGATCGACGCCAAGCAGACTGCGCCGGTGGAACGCGTGGCGCCGGGCGTGATTTGGCGCAAATCGGTCGACCAGCCGGTGCAGACCGGTTACAAGTCGGTCGACGCCATGATCCCGATCGGTCGCGGCCAACGCGAACTGATCATCGGCGACCGCCAGACCGGCAAGACCGCGCTGGCCATCGACGCCATCATCAACCAGAAAGGCACCGGCATTAAGTGCGTGTACGTGGCGATCGGGCAGAAGGCCTCGTCCGTCGCGAACGTTGTGCGCCGGCTGGAAGAAAACGGCGCGCTGGCGCACACGATCGTGGTTGCCGCCACCGCGTCGGAATCGGCTGCGATGCAGTACATCAGCGCCTACTCCGGCTGCACCATGGGCGAATACTTCCTGGATCGCGGCGAAGACGCGCTGATCGTGTACGACGATCTGTCCAAGCAGGCCGTGGCCTACCGCCAGATCTCGCTGCTGTTGAAGCGCCCGCCGGGCCGCGAAGCCTATCCGGGCGACGTGTTCTACCTGCATAGCCGCCTGCTGGAGCGCGCCGCGCGCGTGTCCGAGGACTACGTGGAGAAATTCACCAACGGCCAGGTGAAGGGCAAGACCGGCTCGCTGACCGCACTGCCGATCATCGAAACCCAGGCCGGCGATGTATCCGCGTTCGTGCCGACCAACGTGATCTCGATCACCGACGGCCAGATCTTCTTGGAAACCGATCTGTTCAACGCCGGTATCCGTCCCGCCGTCAACGCGGGTATCTCGGTGTCGCGCGTCGGCGGTGCCGCGCAGACCAAGATCATCAAGAAACTGTCCGGCGGCATCCGCATCTCGCTGGCCCAGTACCGCGAGCTGGCCGCGTTTGCGCAGTTTGCCTCGGACCTGGATGAAGCCACCCGCAAGCAGCTGGAACGCGGTCAGCGCGTCACCGAGCTGATGAAGCAGAAGCAGTACAAGCCGATGTCCATCGCCGACCAGGCATTGTCGATCTACGCCGTCAACGAAGGCTATCTGGACGACGTGCCGGTGAACAAGGTCCTGGCGTTCGAAGAAGGCCTGCACGCCCACTTCGCCAATACCGCCGGCGACCTGATCAACACGATCAACGCCACCGGCAATTGGAACGACGATATCGAAGGTGCCTTCAAGAAGGGCATCTCCGAGTTCAAGCAGACGGGTACCTGGTAAGAGCCGGGAATAGAGAATCGGGAATAGGGAATCGTAAGAACGAAGAACCGGACGGCTTTGCCGATTCCCGGTTCTCCATTCCCGATTCCCGCGAGCAGAGCGAGCAGAGATGGCAGGCGGACGCGAAATCAAAACCAAGATCAAGAGCGTGCAGAACACTCGCAAGGTGACGCGCGCGCTCGAGATGGTCTCGGCCTCCAAGATCCGCAAGGCGCAGGAGCGGATGAAGACTTCGCGCCCTTACGCGCGGGCCATGAAACAGGTGATCGGTCATCTGGCCCAGGCCAATACCGACTATCAGCATCCTTTCATGGTCGAGCGCAAGGACGTCAAGCGCGTCGGTTATATCGTCATCTCTTCTGATCGCGGTTTGGCTGGCGGCTTGAACAACAACCTGTTCCGCAAGGCGCTGGGTGAAGTGCGTCAGTGGCAGGACAAAGGCGCCGAAGTCGATGTGGTGACGATCGGCCAGAAGGCATCGGTGTTCTTCCGCCGGATCAAGGTCGACATGCTGGGCAGCGTGTCGCACCTGGGCGACAACCCCAAGCTGGACCAGCTGATCGGTGTGATCAAGGTGATGCTGGATGCGTACACCGAAGGCAGGCTGGACCGCGTTTATCTGGTCTACAACGGCTTCGTCAACACCATGACGCAGAAAGCCAGCTTCGATCAGCTGCTGCCGTTGCCGGCCGCCGACACCCAGGTCGCCCACCACGACTGGGACTACATCTACGAACCCGATGCCGCGACCGTGCTGGATCACGTGATCACGCGCTACATCGAGTCACTGGTGTACCAAGCGGTGTTGGAAAACATCGCATCGGAACATGCCGCACGCATGGTGGCGATGAAGGCCGCCAGCGACAACGCCAACAAACTGATCGAAACACTGCAGCTGGTCTACAACAAAGCCCGCCAAGCGGCGATCACTCAGGAAATTTCCGAGATCGTCGGCGGTGCGGCAGCGGTTTAGCCAAATTCCTGTAGGAGCGGCGTGAGCCGCGGCCCTGCAATCCAAACAAGCGGTCGCGGCTCACGCCGCTCCTACAAACAGATTAGAGTTCAGAGGAAATCAACATGAGTCAGGGCAAGATCGTTCAGATCATCGGCGCAGTCGTCGACGTCGAATTCCCGCGTACCGAAGTGCCGAAGATCTACGACGCGTTGCAGGTGGAAAACACCGCCATCACGTTGGAAGTACAGCAGCAGCTCGGCGACGGCGTGGTGCGCACCATCGCCCTCGGTTCCACCGACGGTTTGAAGCGCAACTTGGTGGCCAACAACACCGGCCGCGCGATTTCCGTGCCGGTGGGCGCAGGCACGCTGGGCCGCATCATGGACGTGCTGGGTCGCCCGATCGACGAAGCCGGCGAAGTGCAGGCCACCGATCACTGGGAGATCCACCGCGCTGCACCGAGCTACGAAGATCAGTCCTCAACCAATGAGCTGCTGGAAACCGGCATCAAGGTGATCGACCTGATGTGTCCGTTCGCCAAGGGCGGCAAGGTCGGCCTGTTCGGCGGCGCCGGCGTCGGCAAGACCGTCAACATGATGGAACTGATCAACAACATCGCCAAGGCGCACAGCGGTCTGTCGGTGTTCGCCGGCGTGGGTGAGCGTACCCGTGAGGGCAACGACTTCTACCACGAGATGAAGGACTCCAACGTCCTCGACAAAGTGGCGATGGTGTACGGCCAGATGAACGAACCGCCGGGCAACCGTCTGCGCGTGGCGCTGACGGGTCTGACCATGGCCGAATACTTCCGCGACGAGAAAGACGCCTCCGGCAAGGGCAAGGACGTGCTGCTGTTCGTCGACAACATCTATCGCTACACGCTGGCCGGTACCGAAGTGTCGGCGTTGCTGGGCCGCATGCCGTCGGCGGTGGGTTATCAGCCGACGCTGGCCGAGGAAATGGGCGTGTTGCAGGAGCGCATCACCTCCACCAAGACCGGTTCGATCACCTCGATCCAGGCCGTGTACGTGCCCGCGGACGACCTGACCGACCCGTCGCCGGCCACCACGTTCGCCCACTTGGATGCGACCGTCGTGCTGAGCCGTAACATCGCTTCGCTGGGTATCTACCCGGCGGTGGATCCGCTGGACTCCACCAGCCGCCAGTTGGACCCGAACGTCATCGGCCACGAGCACTACGACACCGCGCGCCGCGTGCAGGCGACGCTGCAGAAGTACAAGGAACTGAAGGACATCATCGCCATCCTGGGTATGGATGAGTTGTCCGAAGAAGACAAGCAGTCCGTGTCGCGCGCCCGCAAGATCGAGCGCTTCTTCAGCCAGCCATTCCACGTGGCCGAAGTGTTCACCGGTTCGCCTGGTAAGTACGTCTCGCTGAAGGATACGATCCGCGGCTTCAAGGCGATCGTCGACGGCGAATACGACCACCTGCCGGAGCAGGCGTTCTACATGGTCGGCAGCATCGAAGAAGCCGTCGAGAAGGCCAAGAAGATGGCCGAGAAGGCGTAAGAAAAAAGCTGGAGCGGGAACAGGGATCGGGGAACAGGGAATGAAACTTTCCTGGTTCCGGGAACCATCAAACTGCGATGATTCCGCATTCCCTGTTCCCCGTTCCCCGTTCCCGCTTTTGAGAACCGAACCATGACAAGCACCATCCGTTGCGACATCGTCAGCGCCGAGCAGGAAATCTTCCATGGTGAAGCGATCCTGGTAGTCGCCACGGGCGAACTGGGCGAGCTGGGCATCGCGCCCAAGCACGCACCGCTGATCACCCGTTTGAAGCCGGGCAAGGTAGTGGTGACGCTGCCCAACGGCGAACAGCTGGACTTCGCGATCTCCGGCGGCATTCTGGAAGTGCAGCCGCAGGTCGTGACCGTGCTGGCCGACACGGCCATCCGCGCCCAGGACATCGACGAAGCTTCGGTCCGCAAGGCGAAAGAGGAAGCCGAGCGCGTCCTGTCTCACCGCGACCCGAAGATGAGCGCCGAAGAAGCCCAAGCCCAGCTTGCCATGAGCATCGCCCAGCTGAGCGCCCTGGAGCGTCTGCGGAAGAACTTGAAGCACTGAGTTCCGCGCTACATCGCAGCTGCATTAGAACGCCGGCCTCGCGCCGGCGTTCTGTTTAGTCCCGCTGCGAAGTCGGCGTTTGCCGGTCGCGCAGCATTGGGTGAACCGGGTGTCGTGGCTCGCTGGCGACATCGAAATTCAGCCACGACAACAACATCTGCATACCCAGGATGATCGGCAGCGCGGCCAGCATCACCGTGCCGGACGTGGCGGGAATCCCGCTTTCGGACGAGATGTGCCATTGCCACAGACCGAAGCCGCCGCCCGCAACCAGCAGAATCGAACCAAGCAGTAATTCGATACTGGCTACTGAGAATCCACGCAGGAAGTAGGTGTAGCAGATTCGTCGCAAGCCGTTCCGCAGATGTCCCAACAAGAAAGGCCAGAACACTTTCATTGGCTGCAGGCTGCTGGGCTCGTTCTCGTAGCGAGCTTTCATAGGAATATCGATCACCAGTGCACGCGCCTGATTGAGGTGATACAGCAAGTCCGACTCAAAGAAATAGCGGCGGGCCAACCGTTCCAGCTCCAACTCGGTGAGCAGCTCGCGACGGATCGCCGTGTAACCGTTGGTCGGGTCGGAAAGCTGCCAGTAGCCACTGGACAACTTGGAAAAAAACGATAGTCCGGCATTGCCAAGCAAACGGAGAGCGGGCATGCCTTGAGCGTAGCTGACGCGATGGAAGCGATTGCCTTTGGAGTAGTCGGCTTGCCCGGCCAGCAGCGGCCCCGCAATGCGGCCGATCTGTGCGGGGTCCATCTGGCCGTCACCATCCAGCTTGATGACCACCTCGGCAGGAGTGGCGAGCGCCCGCCGATATCCGGTTACTACCGCGCCACCCACACCGAGGTTGCCGGAATGGGTCAGCACGGTAACTCGGGGATCGGCACATTGCTCCTTCACCCAATCGCCGGTCTGTTCCGGGCAAGCATCGTCAATGACAAATATCCAGCCCACTTCGGGTCCGATCGCCCCAATGACTTGCAGAATCTGGGCGCGTACCCGATAGCATGGGACTACAACGGCAATGCGCGCGATGGTGGTCATAGTTCAGCGGTAGATCCAATGGCGTGAAATAAAAAAACTGGCAACTGCGAGAATGGCCTCGATCACCGGCTTGGCCAGCCAAGCCGCCTGAAGTGTGGCATGGCGCCCTATGGCGCCGATGGCCATCGTGCTGATCAGTGTCAGCGCCAGCCACGCAAGCAAGAAACGTAGCAGTTGCTTTCGTCCAAGGGCGACATCAGGGTTGGCGAAGGTAATTCGGCCGTTTAGCCAGAAGCCCAGCATCGCTCCACACACTCTTCCAACGATATTTGCCATTTCCAAATGCATGCCACTTTGGCTGAGCAGAACAGTGACTATCCAATCCACGATCCATTGCAGAAACCCCATCAGCAGAAAGGCTCTGCCCTGCTTCGCGATGCTCATCGCACAGGATTCTCCGGCCGGGTCGGCAGGCTCCACCACTCTGCGTCGCCTACCGACATCCTTTTGGTTGCTCTCAACGAGCGCAACGCTTCCGCTTGCGCCGGTGACAGCTTTTGTGGGTACAAGATCACTTCGTCTACGCCGTGCCGCCCCAGCAGCTCGACCCACGCAGAACCACTGATGTCGCGATCGGCGACGTCGGCATCGGTTTGCAATCCCGGGGCGTACCAGGCTGGGGACCGCCCCCTGGTACCGAGTTCAGCGAAATAGGGTTTGGAAAGTTCCAGTAGAAGCACGTTCCCACTTGCCGGAGCCTTATCCCGGATCGCGGCAGCCAACAGCCTTTCCGGCGCGTAGTGCTCGAGCAATGGCGAATCTTTTCCCAGGCTTTTCACGCTGGCCTTGAGCGCCCCAGTCCGCAGCATCCAATGGCTGTTGGACTGAAATAAAAAATTCAGCACGCATAAGCCAACTACCAACCAGGTGGAATATCGGGAAGACCGGTGGAATGCCGCGGCAACCAATGCGGGTGAAAGCAATACCAGGCCGGGATAGGCATAGCGAAGATACTGCATCTGCAACAACGGCAGCAGGAAAATGGCCGTGGCGATCACAGACAGTGCACGCGTATGCTTATAAAAAAGGCCGAGCAGCCATGCTCCCGCCAATGCGATGAGCAAGAAGCCACCACCACCGTCGTACGCTTCCAGATACCGATCAGTATCGAACGTCATGTCCCAAGGCAGTCGAAGGTTGAACCCGGCATGCCAGCGCGGATCGATCCTGTTGGTCAGGGGGAAGTAATCGGATTGGAACCAGCCGTTGAATAGCGGCAGCACCGGATTGCCTGAAACGGCCAACGCGTAGACGTAACTGGGCGCGGCGATGAAGGCGGCCATCACCATCACAATCAATATGCGTGGCACGGATGGCCAGGGGTGGCGAACCAATGCCCACAAAAGCAAAACGCCTGCCATCGCGGCAGCGGTAAGCTTCACCGCGATCAAAAGCCCGATCAGCATGGCCAAAGCCAGCCACCAACGCAGCTCCCGTGTCTTGGGGTCCATCACCATTGCCGCCGTCCAGGCCAACGCTGCCGCTGTGGGTAACTCGGTCTGCATGCCGCCGGCCAACGGAGCGGTAAGCGGTATGCTGGCGACCAGTGCGACTGAAAGCCAGCATGCAGCTGCCGGACTACCCATTCGAGATGCCAGCCGCCAAACACCCGCAGCGGTTGCCATCAGCCAAAAGGCATTGACCGCCCCTCTCGCCTCGGATCCTGATATGAGCTGCGGAATCGCATGCAACACGTCCGATGCCCAAGGAGCCAGCGCCCAGATCTGGAAGCGCGGATCCAGCGAATAGAAACCTTGGTCCTGCAGCTCCCAAGGCAGTCGCAAATGGTAGGCGAGATCGTCAAACTGCAAGGTGGGTAACCAGCAGGCAGTGCTGGCCAGCCCCAGCGCGGTCACCGCGAAACCAGCGGCGCGGGGCGCCAACGCAACAGCATCAGCCCATTGATGGCGCGCTGCGCGGAATGCTTGCTCCAGCGCCCTGTATCGGTATGCGATTGCGGCCACGCATACACACGCGTAGATCCAACCATGGTGCAGTGGCAGGGGCAGCAGCCAACCCACCACGGCAGAAAATAACGCGCCACCGAGCAGTCCCTGCAGTGCAACGTGCTCTCGCGGCAGAACCATCCCACCCACAGCCACAGCCGCGATAACGAATATCACGGTAGCCGATGTGGGCAGTAAACCAGCGAACCATAGAAGCGCAACGATCCAGAGCAGCGCCATGGAGCTGGCTAGGGACCAGCGCATCAGCTTGGCCACCAGCGCAGCGAATCCCAGCAGCACGCCTGCGATCAACAGAAGCTCGCCCGCGCGCCCGGAATGCCACTGTTCCCATGAGCGATGAATCACCAGTCCCGCTAACAATGCAGCGGCCCCCGACCAGAGCAGTATGGTGCGCGGGCCTATGTCCTGGGTCGATGTCTCTGCAGTTGCGGATTCGAACGTCATTTCAAATATCCTATCAGCACAGACCTAGGAGCCCGACATGGCAAATGCCCTACACGTGATCATCCTCGCCGCGGGCGAGGGTAAGCGAATGAAGTCTGCCTTGCCCAAGGTGCTGCAGCCTATCGCCGGCCGGCCAATGCTGGGCCATGTGATCGCCGCGGCGCGCGCGCTGAATCCGGCGGGTATCCATGTGGTCCATGGCCACGGCGGTGATCAGGTGCGGGCGGCGTTCGCGGGTCAGACCGATCTGCAATGGGCCGAGCAGGCTCAACAACTCGGCACGGGGCATGCGGTAGCGCAGGCGATGCCGCAGGTGCCGGATGCGGCTACCGTGCTGGTGCTGTACGGCGATGTGCCGCTGACCCGGACCGAGAGTCTGCAGCGCTTGCTGGATGTGCCTGGCCGCTTGGCGGTGCTGGCGGCGGAACCGGCAGACCCCAGTGGCTATGGCCGGATCGTCCGCAATTCCGAAGGCCGAGTCGCCGCCATCGTCGAGCACAAGGACGCCGACGATGAGCAGCGCCGCATCCGCACCATCAATACCGGCATCATCGCCGCGGAATCGACCGCGCTGCGCCGCTGGTTATCGGCGCTGTCCAACGACAACGCACAGGGCGAGTACTACCTCACCGACGTCTTCGCTTCAGCCGCTGAAGAATTCGCTCCGGCCGAGCTGGTCGTGATCGCCGACCCCATGGAAGCCGAAGGCGCCAATGATCCCTGGCAGCTGGCGCAACTGGAGCGCGCGTATCAACGCCAAGCCGCGCGCGAGCTATGCGCGCAGGGCGCACGCCTGCTGGACCCGGCGCGTTACGACCAGCGCGGCACGGTCACCGTGGGCCGCGACGTGCAGATCGATGTGGACGTGGTGCTGGAAGGCACGATTGAACTGGGCGATGGCGTCAGCATTGGTCCGTTCTCTCGCTTGAAGGACGTCAAGCTGGCGGCGGGCACGCAGGTACGTGCGCATTGCGACCTGGAAGGCGTGGTGACCGAAGGCGCCGCCCAGATCGGCCCCTACGCCAGGCTGCGTCCCGGCACTGTGCTTGCCGACGGCGTGCATATCGGCAACTTCGTCGAAACCAAGAAGGCCACGCTGGGCGTCGGCAGCAAGGCGAACCACCTGACCTATCTCGGCGATGCCGTGATCGGCAGCGGCGTCAACATCGGCGCCGGCACCATCACCTGCAACTACGACGGCGTGAACAAGTCGGTGACCACTATCGAGGACGGCGTGTTCGTCGGTTCCAACTCTGCGCTGGTAGCGCCGGTGACATTGGGAAGGAATGCGACGATCGGTGCGGGGTCGGTCATCACCAAGCATGCGCCGCCAGACGAGCTGACCATCGCGCGCGGGCGGCAGATGAGCGTTGAAGGTTGGCAGCGGCCGAAGAAGAAATAACGCGCAACGAAGAAGGCCGTTCAACGAACAAGACTTTTGTAGGAGCGCCGTCCTGGCGCGAGCTCTTCCCGTCAGATCGCGATAGAAACGAAGAGCTCGCGCCGAGACGGCGCTCCTACACCAACATCCGAAGCGAAGCCAAGATGGGCCTGCCGCGTGTCTTCAACGGAGGTCCGGCCGCGCCTACAGCGCACGCTACACATCGGCTTCCGGCAACTGGATCGCCACGCACAGGCCGCCGCCTTCGCGGTTATGCAGCGACAGCCGGCCGCCATGTGCTTCCACGATTTCGCGAGTCAGCGCCAGGCCCAGACCGGTACCATTGCGCTTGGTGGAATAGAACGGCACCAGCGCGTTCTGCAGCACGGCATCGTTCATGCCGCTGCCTCGGTCCATGACCTCGATACGCAGCCATCCCGGTAGCCGGGTCAGGCGAACACTGACGCCCTCGCTGCCAGAACCGGACTCGTGCGCGTTCTTCAACAGATTCAGCAACGCCTGTTCGATCTGCGACGGGTCGATGCGGCCTTCCAGCTCCGACGACGGCATTTCCAACTCGAAACCGATCTGACGTTGCAGGCTACTCAGGAACGCCATCCATTGGATAGTTTGCAATTGCGGTTGCGGCAGTTTGGCAAACCGCGCATAGCCGCGAATAAAACCTTCCAGGTGACGTGCGCGCTCTTCAATGGTGCCGAACACTTCCTCCAGCCGGTCATAACGGCCGCGCCGCACCAACTCTGCGCCGGAATGCGCCAGCGACGCTACCGGTGCCAGCGAGTTGTTCAACTCATGACTGATGACGCGGATGACCTTCTTCCACGTCTGCACTTCCTGGCGGCGCAGCTCGTTGGTCAGCAGGCGCAGCAGCAGCAGTTCGTGGTGGCGTCCGTTCAAACGGAACTGCCGCCGCGCCAGGTGGTAGACCTGCTCCTCTTCGTCTTCTTCCTCATTACCGACCGCGAACAAGCTATCGCCGCCACGCGCCATGGCTTCGCGCATCTCGACCGGTGCCTGCGCCAACAGCGTATCGAAATCCTGTCCTTCCAGCTTCCAGCCGCCGTGCAGCAGCTTGCGCGCAGCGATATTGGCGAACACCACCCGCCGCACGCCTTCACCGCTCGAGGAAATCAGCAGCATGGCTACCGGCGTGTTCTGCACCATCGCGTCCAGCAGCAATTCGCGATGGACAAGGCCCTGTCGCTGCTCGCGCAATACGTCGCCAAGCTCGCGGTGCGCCTGCACCAACTCGCCCAGTTCGCCCTGGCCGCGCCAATGGATGCCGAAGTTGTATTCGCCGTCGCGATAGCTGTTGACGCTGCCGGCAAGCGCACGGAAAAGCGACCGTGCGGGTGCCAGTGCACGATGGATCGTCCACATGGCGACTGGCAGCACGATCAAGGCTGAGATCAAAATCACCAGACGTATATCTGGAAGCCATTGGAACAGCAGCAACGGCAGCGCGACCGCCAGCAACAGCAGCGGCAGCAACCAGGTCAACAGGCGACCATTGAGCGAGCGGCGCATCATTCGCGTGGGATGCCGAACCGGTCCATGCGCCGGTATAACGCTTGGCGGCTCAGACCAAGTTCCGCCGCCGCCTGTGCAATGACGCCGCGGGCCCGAGCCAACGCCGCCTCAAGATCGGCACGGTCCGGCTCTTCCACGGTGGAGGATTTCGCTGGGACAGGCTTGGGCAGATTCAGATCAGACGCTTCAATGCGTTCGCCGGCGGCCAGCAAACCGGCGCGCTGGACCACATTGCGCAGCTCGCGCACATTGCCTGGCCATGCATGGCGAAGCAGCGCACTGCGCGCGCTTTCCGCGAATGTTTTGTCGTCGGGGCAGAAACGTTCGGCAAGCGGCAGGATATCGCCGGGCCGTTCCGCCAACGGCGGCAAATTCAGTTCGATCGCGTTGAGCCGGTAGTACAAATCCTCGCGGAACTGTCCCTCGCGGATCATGGCGGGCAGATCGGCATTGGTGGCGCTGATCACTCGCACAGTGACATGGCGTTCGCGGTTGGAACCCAACCGTTCGAAGCGCCCGGTTTCCAGCACCCGCAACAGTTTCATCTGCCCGGCCAGCGGCAGGTTGCCGATCTCATCGAGGAACAACGTGCCACCGTCCGCGGCTTCGAACTTGCCCTCGCGCGCTTTGTTGGCACCGGTATAGGCGCCTGCGTCGGCGCCGAACAGCTCGGCCTCGATCAGCTCGGAAGGCAGCGCGCCGCAGTTCAACGTCACGAACGGCCCCTGCTTCACACTGGAGTTGGCCTGGATGATCTCCGCGATCTTCTCCTTGCCGGCACCGTTGGGACCGGTGATCAGCACCGGCAAGTCGGAGCGCGCGACCTGGCAGGCCAGCGCGACGATGCGCTCGCTGGCCGGATCCTCGAATACCAGGTTGCGCAAATCGTAGCGCTGCGAAAGCTGATCGCGGCTGCGGCGCTCCCGGCTGCGGCGCCGATCCAGTTCGCTGCGCGCTTCGGCGAACTCCAAAAGATTATTGACTGTCGCCAACAGCTTGCGATCGTTCCATGGCTTGGCCACGTAATCGGCCGCGCCGGCCTTGATCAGGCCAACAGCATTTTCCAGGTGCGTCCATGCGGTCAGCAGAATCACCGGCAAGTCGGGATGGCGCGTGCGGATCGCCGCGAACAGCGCTTCGCCTTCGTCTCCGGAAGTGGTATCGGCGGTGAAGTTCATATCCTGGATCACCAGGTCCACGGGTTCATGTTGCAGCAGGGCCAGGCCGGCTTCCGGTGATTCGGCGCGTAGGGTAGCGATGTCGTGCAGCGAGAACAGGACTTCCAGCGCGGTGCTGACGGCGGGGTTGTCGTCGATAACAAGAATGGTCGGCATGGCTATAGCCTAACCGGCTTGCGGGTGACTCGGTAAGGCGAAACCCGCGCAGCGCGCCGCGCGGGCCAGGTGACGGCCAGTTGGGTGAAAAGTCCGATGGCCAGCACCGCCAGCGCCTGCCAGTAAGCCGGCATCGGCTCCGCCGTCCACGGCATGGGCATACGGTCGATGGCGAAGGGGAACAACAGCCAGCCAAGCGCAATACCACCGCCTGCCAACAGGAGATTCTCCAACCGCACGACCCGCACAATCTGCCTTTGCGTCGCGCCGACGGCGCGGTGCAAGCTGATGCGCAATGCGCTGTGCTGCACCCATAGATTGCCGGCCACGGCGATGCTCAGCAGGGTCAGCAGCCACCAGCCCGCGGCGCATGCGGCGATGGTCCAAGCCCATCGGCGGTCGTCCTGAAAGTAGGTGTGCCGCAGCTGCTCAAGCGTCACCGCCTTGGTCACGGCGCGTTCGGGGAACAGGCGGGCGAGGTAAGCCTGCACGGAGGCGGCCACTTCGGTACGCCGGTGCGCGTCGGCACGGACCATCAAGAACCAGCTTGCTGCATCCGTCGGCTTCAACGGAAGGACGAATGTGGCTGATTCCATCGCACGTCCGTGGCTCGCTTTTGGTTGCGGCAGCCGCTCGATGACGCCGACTATCCTTAGCCGTTGCGGCATGCCGTAGATGGGGCGATCCAAAGCGGACCCATCCGGATAGAGACGGTGCGCCAGCCCGGTGGTGACGAGTGCCGGAAGTTCCTTATGCACCATGTGTGTTGGCGAAGCAGGGATCATCGTGTACTCGGTGGGTTGGAACAAGCGCCCTTGTGATAGCCGCAAACCCAATGTCTGCGCCAATGAACCGCTGTCGAAGTAGACGTTCGCGACTAGATGCTCTTTGTCCATCTTGGGGTGGGACGACACCGCGGAACTCCAAGCGTTAGGCCCATACGGCGCTTGATTGCTCAGCGTCGCCTCGCGCACTCCAGGTATTTCCCGAAGGCGGTTCACCAGCTCATCGGGGTCGATGGGCGATGCGCCTTTCACCAGCGGATAGAACGCCAGCAGTTCAGCATCGGCGATGCCGCTAGGCACCGCGATTCTGGCTTGATAGCCAACACCCGCCTGCCACGCCAGACACAGCAGGACGAAGCCAATAGCGATCTCCACCACAAGTAATGTGGCGGTTCCCTTGTGGCGGCATAACACGAAAAAGGGTGAACGGAATCCCATGACCCACCCCATCAGGCCAAGAAGTCGCTGCCTTCCCGCACGCAGCGGGAAGGCACGAACAGAGATCGTCAGACGCTGCGAGTCGCCACCGCCGGCGGCACCGCTGCGGCACGAATAGCAGGACCCAATACGGAAGCCTGACCCAGCAACCACAACAGAACCGCGCCTACGGGCAGGTAGAAAAGCGGCAACCGGGGCAGCTCGTATTTGCCCATCAGCAACTGATTGATGCCGTAGGCCAGGGTCATGCCGATGACGATACCCAGTGTCGCCAACAGGAAGTTTTCGGTCTGGAAGTAACGCAGGATCTGACGCCGGGTGGCGCCCAGCGCCCGGCGTATGCCGATCTGCTTGGAACGCTGCTGCACCCAGAAACTGGCCAGCCCGACGATACCCAGCGCCGTAACGAAGAGCAGCAGCACGCAAACCGCGCCCAGCAACCAGGCCATCGAGCGTGGCGCCTGATAGAACTCGTGACGCAACTCCTCGAAGGTCTTGGTGTTTTCGTCAAGGATGATCCGGTTTGAACTGTTGGCGCGCAGCGTGGCCACCGCCGTCTTCAGGACCTCGTCGCGCCTGTCCGGGGCAGTGCGGATTACATAGTTGCCGCCGACGTTGTAGTGAGTCCTGACCGGGAAAATCGTCGAGTACTCGCGTGCGCTGGGCCCGCCCTGCATGCTGGGCCGCACCAGGTGTTCGACGACGCCAACGATGCGGATAGGCGCATCGCCCCAGCTATAGAACGACTTGCCCACTGCATCCTCACCCGGGAACAGCTTGTCCGCCATCTTGCGGGTGATGATGGCGGCAGGAATGTTGCCCGGCGAATCCGGTTTGTTCAGATCCTCGAACTCAATGAATTCGTCAGGCTCGAAAACGCGTCCGGCAACCAGCTTTAGTCCCAGGGTTTCGATGAACTGGTCTTCGGCCATGTAATTGGTCGCGCTGAGCGTGGACTGCTGTTGGTCCTGGCTCAGGCGAACGCCGCTGTTCCAGGACGAATTGACGAACGGCACCTGATTGATCACGGTCGCAGCGGTGACGCCAGGAATGCCGCGCAGCGCGGCCAGATCGGCCTTGGTCTGCGCCGCGGCGTTGTCATCGCTGCCGATGCCGGTGAGTTGCACACGGACCAGTTCTTTTTCGGCGATGCCGCTGACTTCGCGGACCTGCGTGATTCGCTCGCTGATCATGAACAAGGCATTGCAGATGATCGCGCAGGTCAGCGCGATCTCGACCACGATCAGCGCAGCGGCGGTCTTGTGGCGCATCAGCGTGGAGAGGATGGGGCGGAATTCCATGACGGTTCCTCGGTATTTGCGTCGCCCTCTCCCACGTGCGGGAGAAGGTGGATGGGTGGGATTACTGTGATTTCAGCTGTAACGCCGGCGCTACCTGCATTGCGCGCCAGGCAGGCAGCAACCCCGCCAACAGGCTCGCGGCGATCGCCAGCACGAACGTGGTCAGCAACATACCCAGGTCCAGGTGCGCGAGTTCCGCATAGCTCGAAGGTTGCTGGCGCACGGCCCACAAACCCAGCAGCGAGAGTCCCAGGCCGAGGATGCCACCGGCCAGTCCGATCGTGCCCGCCTCGACCAGGCACTGCGCGAAGACGGCGCGACGCGACGCACCCAGGGCACGGCGTACGCCGATCTCGCTGCCGCGGCGCAGGAACTTCGCTAGCAGCAAGCCCACCGTATTGACCAGGCAGACCAGCAGGAACGCGAAGCCAAGCCAAAGCTGCATCACCACGTCGCTGGGTACGACCTTGTTGTGGTCCAGCCATTCCATCACGTGGCGGAGGCGCACATTGGTCGGCCGCTCATAGCGGCCCGATGCGCGCTGCTGGTCGGAATAGTTGGTCAGGTAGTTTTTGTACTCGGAGACTTTTTCCGGCGAACTCAACTGCACCCAATACTGGATCCAGACGCAGGGGGCATTGACGCCGGTGGAATCGCCGTTGCTGTCTCCCCAGCAGTCCATGCTGCCGCTACGGCCCATCTCGAGATCCCGCGAGGTGGTGAAAGGCAGGAACACGTTTTCCAGTTCACCATAGCGATCGCTGTTCATGTCGTAGAAGCGCGGGGTCGGGCGCCACTCGTCTTCGATGATGCCCACGATAGTGAAATCGGCCTTATCCAACCGCACCGCTTTGCCGACGTTGTTGCCGCCACCGAACAGTTTTTCGTTGAGCGAATTTGAGATCACCGCCACCCGCGCGCGCGCATCGTCCTCCTTCGCTGTCCAGCCGGTGCCGTACAGGAACGGAACCTCGAACATCGGGAAGAAGTCGGCGGAGGTGTAGCGCGAATCAGAGAAGAATGGCGCCAGGCCCTGGCGGTTCGGCGTGATCGATAGCCCGCCGCCCGTCATCATTGCCTGGCGCTCGCCGCGCTTCTCGCGCAGCAGGGTTTCCGCATCGAGGCGAGTTACCTGCTGGGCAGGCTCCTCGCCGGCGACATAACCCTGCATGACTTCCGGATCGAGTTGCGGATAGAACAACGTATGGCTCTTGCCGGGCAGGGGGTCGCCGGACAGCACGTAGAACACGGTCAACGTGGTCATGCAGGCGCCGATACCCAGTGCGATGGCCAGCACCATCAATGCGGTCAGCGCCTTGTTACGTTTGAAGCTGCGCAGGGCGAGATTGAAGTAATAACCGAACATGGCGGTTTCTCAGATAGAAGTGGAGGCCGACAGGCTGGATTCGGCCGAATGCGCCGCGCGGATCAAGGCAGGTTCCACCGACAGGTCGGTGGCCATGCCGTCGACGATGTGCACATTGCGTTGCGCGCGCGCGGCCAATTCCGGGTCGTGGGTGACCATGATGATCGTGGTGCCCTGCCGGTTGATTTCTTCCAGCAGTTCCAGCACGCCGCGTGCCATCTGCGAGTCCAGGTTGCCGGTAGGTTCGTCGGCCAGGAGCAATTTCGGGCTGCCGGCCAAAGCGCGTGCGATGGCGGTGCGTTGCTGCTGTCCGCCAGAGAGTTCAGACGGGAAGTGCTTCATGCGTGAGCCCAGGCCCACGCGTCCCAACGCATCCTCGATACGCTGCTTGCGTTCGCTCGCCGGCATACCGCGATAGCGCAGCGGCACGTCGACGTTATCGAACAGATTCAGGTCTGGAATCAGATTGAAGCCTTGGAAAATGAAACCGATCTTCTGATTGCGCATGCGTGAACGCGCGTCGTCATTCAAACCGCTCACGTCCTGGCCGTCCAGCAGGAACTGGCCGCTGGTGAAGGTTTCCAACAAGCCGGCGATATTGAGGAAGGTGGTCTTGCCGGAACCTGACGGACCGGTGACGGCAACGAACTCGCCGTCGCGGACGTGCAGCTCCAGCGAACGCAGCGCGTGCGTTTCCACTTGTTCGGTACGGTAGATCTTGGACACCTGGCGCATTTCAAGCATGGCGGATTCCTTTTTTGTGTGCGTGGCGGTATAGCGAATGAAATTGACGAATGGATCAGTTGACGGATACGCGCGCGGCATCGCCAAACTGGTCGCTGCCGGAAACCACAATCTTGTCGCCGGCTTGCAGACCGCCCAGGATTTCGACGGCGTTGAGGCTGCTGACGCCCAGCTGCACCGGCCGGCGCACGGCGGAGCTGCCCTCCATGACATAGGCGTAGCGACCATTGCCTTGATCGACGAATGGACCGCGTTCGACCAGCAACACGTTGCGGCGCGTATCCATCAGGATGCGCGCGCTCAGGCGCTGGTTCTGGCGCAGGCCGGGCGGCTGCTTGTCGCTAAAGCGCAGGCGCGCGTTGACTTCGCCGTTGACCACTTCCGGCGAGACGGCGGAGACTTCACCTGGATAAGGTTCGCCGCTGCCGCTGGTGAGCTTGGCCGGCATGCCGATGGCCAGATCGCGAGCGAAGCTCTCCGGCACCTTGATCTCCACTTCGAACGCCGACAGATCGACCACGCTCAGTACCGGCGCATTGATCGCTACGTTGGAGCGCTGCACAGCCTGCACCTGCCCGACCTGGCCGTCGAAGGGCGCGCGTAGCGTCAGCGCGTCGACCTGTCGCTGCACTTCCATCACTACGGCGCGTTGGCGGTCGGCCAGCAGTCGCTTGTTGCGGGTGTCCAGGCCGGCGCCTTCGCTTTGCAGTCCGAAATCCTTGCTGGCATGGGCCAAGCCGATCTCGGCCTTGCGCAATTCATCCTGCGCTTTCATCACTTCGATCTTAGGTACGGCGCCCCCGTCGAATCCCTGCTGGTAACGCTGCAGGTCGCGCTGCGCGGCCTGCCGATCGATCTCGGCCTGGTCCAGCAGCTTGCGAGCATTGGCGCGAGCCAAGGTGGCATCCAGGGTGGCGCGGCTGGCTTCGGCTTCCAGGCTGGCCAGCGTGGCCTGTTCCTGCGCCAGCTTGCTGCGCAGCTCGGGGCTGTCTATTTCGGCCAGTGGCTGGCCTTGCTTCACCACGTCGCCGGCCACGACCTTCAAGGTGACCACGCCGCCAGCGATGGCATAGAGCGTGGGGCTGTTGGAGGCGATCACCCGGCCATCGCCGGCGATGTCGCGGACCAGGTCGCCGCGCTTCACTTCGGCAATGCGGACCCGGCTGGCATCGAACGAACTGGAGCCGGACAGCCATCCGCGCGCTGCGAAGACGATGCAGATCAGCAGCACCAGACCGCCGCCGGCAGGCAGGACCCAGCGGCGCCACGGCGCGCTGCTTTGCGAGTGGCTGAGAGGGCGGTCTTGAGCGGAAGTGTCCCGAATCATCGATGGCATGCGTTATGTAAGGTGTCCCGCTCTTGTAAGCAGGATGCATGCCATATGTAAGGCATTGATTTAAAGGGGATTGTCTTGCTCCGTATTGGTGTCCGCGTGTCCGCGGACACTTGCCGGACACGCGTCGATGACGCCGGACAAGTAGAATTTCGGTCTATTCAACACAGGATGGTAGTGGCCTATGTGCGGCATTGTCGGCGCGATTGCGGATCGCGATGTGGTCCCGGTACTGATCGAAGGACTGAAGCGGCTGGAATACCGCGGCTACGACTCGGCCGGCATCGCCGTGGTGGAGGCTCATGACGTACGCCGCGTGCGCCGCACCGGCCGCGTGTCGGAGATGGAAAATGCCGCGGCCGCCGAAGGCTTCAACGCCCAGCTGGGCATCGGCCACACCCGCTGGGCGACGCACGGCGGAGTGACGGAAGCCAATGCGCATCCGCACATCAGTTACGGCGTGGCGCTGGTGCACAACGGCATCATCGAAAACCACGAAGAACAGCGCGAGCGCCTGCGCCAGCTGGGCTACGAGTTCGAATCGCAGACCGATACCGAAGTCATCGCGCACCTGATCCACCACTACCTGAAGCAAGGCGACGATCTGTTGGGCGCCCTGCAACGCACGGTCAAGGAACTGACCGGCGCCTATGCGCTGGCGGTGGTGAGCCGCAAGGAACCCGAGCGCATGGTCTGCGCGCGCATGGGTTGCCCGCTGCTGATCGGTGTGGGCGAAGGCGAAAACTTCATTGCTTCGGACGTATCGGCCATCCTCCAGGCGACCCGCCAGGTGATCTTCCTGGAAGAAGGCGATACCGCCGAAGTGACGCGCGATGCCGTGCGCGTGTTCGATGGCAACAACCAACCGATCGAGCGCGAAATCCATGTCTCCGACGTGTCGCTGGCCTCGCTGGAGCTGGGCCCGTACCGCCATTTCATGCAGAAGGAAATCCACGAGCAGCCGCGCGCCATTGCCGACACCATCGAGGCAGTGATCGAGGAAGGCTTCTCGCCCCGGTTGTTCGGCGCCAATGCCGAAGCGGTGCTGAAGGACGTGGAAGGCGTGCAGATTCTGGCGTGCGGCACCAGCTACTACGCCGGCCTGACCGCTCGCTACTGGATAGAAGCCATCGCGGGCCTGCCGTGCAGCGTGGAGATCGCCAGCGAATACCGTTATCGCGCCGCCTACGCCAATCCCAAGCATCTGGTGGTCACCATCTCCCAGTCCGGCGAAACGCTGGACACGATGGAAGCGCTGAAATACGCCAAATCGCTGGGCCACAGGCACACGATGTCGATCTGCAACGTGCCGGAGAGCGCCATCCCGCGCGCCAGCGACCTGGTCTGCTACACCCGTGCCGGTGCGGAAATCGGTGTCGCGTCGACCAAGGCGTTCACCACGCAGCTGGCGGCGCTGTTCCAGCTGACGGTGGTACTCGGCAAGTTGCATGGCCGGGTAACGCCGGAACAGGAAGCCGACTATCTGGAGCAGCTGCGTTTCCTTCCCGGCAGCGTGCAGCACGCGTTGAACCTGGAGCCGCAGATCGCCGTGTGGGCGGAGCGCTTCGCACCCAAGTCCGATGCATTGTTCCTAGGCCGCGGCCTGCACTATCCCATCGCCCTGGAAGGCGCGTTGAAGCTGAAGGAAATCTCATACATCCACGCCGAGGCCTATCCCGCCGGCGAGCTCAAGCACGGCCCGCTGGCGTTGGTGGACGCCAACATGCCGGTGGTCGTCATCGCGCCCAATGACAAGCTATTGGAGAAGGTCAAATCCAACATGCAGGAAGTGCGCGCGCGCGGTGGCGAGCTGTTTGTGTTTGCCGACCAAGACAGCAACTTCACTGAATCCGAAGGCGTCCACGTCATCCGCACGCCCCGCCATACCGGCGTGCTGAGCCCGGTGGTGCACACCATTCCCGTGCAGCTGCTGGCCTATCACACCGCCCTGGCGCGCGGTACCGACGTGGACAAGCCACGCAATCTGGCCAAGTCGGTGACGGTGGAATAGCCAAGAATCGCGGTTGACCCACGCAGAGCCGAGCTTGCTCGGCTGCCTTTCCCGACGCCAGGTGATTCATGGTTTGTGCGAAGAGCAGCGGAGCAAGCTCCGCTCTACGAGGAACGAATAGGCGTGGGTGACTTACGTAGAGCCAAGCTTGCTCGGCTGCTTTTCCTGACGCCAGGTGGTTCATGGTTCGTGCGGAGAGCAGCGGAGTCCCCCAAGGGGATGTAACAAGCTCCGCTCTACGAGGAACGAATAGGCGTGGGTGACTTACGTAGAGCCGAGCTTGCTCGGCTGCTCTTTCCGACGTCACGGTGGTTCATGGCTCGGCCGCCTTCATGGGCGGATATCATCGACGCAGCGGCGTGGCAGATCTGGCGTTGTCAGCGACGCTGGAATGAAAGCCGTCGCCATGCTGTAACAATCGGCGTGGAGAATACGCTTCGCAACGCGGCACCTCTCTCCTCCCGCGTTGCACTCAAAGCCCGGCTTCTGTCGGGCTTTGCGCTTTTTACGCTGGCGCGGTGTTGCCAATGCGCGCTATATCTTCGCCATGAGGACCGGATCATGCAGCGGGTCTTGTTTGCCATTGTCGTCGCCGCGGCCGGGTGGATCACCGTGACGGCTTCCCCCGCCATTGCCGCGGAGCGCCCGATCGCAGAACGGGTGGTGGTTATCGGCCACCGCGGGGCCAGCGCGCTGCGTCCGGAGCACACGCTAGTAGCGTATCGGCAGGCGATCGAAGACGGCGCGGATGTGGTCGAGCCGGACCTGGTGTCCACGCGCGACGGCGTGCTGGTGGCGCGTCATGAAAACGAGATCAGCGGCACCACCGACGTGGCGGGGCGGCCCGAGTTCGCCGATCGAAAGCGCATGCGCGTTATCGATGGCCAAGAAGTCGAAGGTTGGTTCGTCGAGGATTTCACGCTGGCCGAGTTGAAGACCCTGCGTGCCCGCGAGCGCCTGCCGCAGCTGCGCAGCACTGACCACGACGGCCAGTATGAAATACCCACGCTGGAAGAAATCATCGCCCTGGTGGCCGCTGAATCTGCCGCACGTGATCGGGTCATCGGCTTGATTCCGGAGATCAAGCACCCGTCTTATTTCCAGAGCATCGGTCTGGCGATGGAAGACAAACTGTTGGCGACGCTGGCGGCGCACGCGTACACGCGCACGGCGCCGGTGACCATTCAATCCTTCGAGATCGCCAATCTGCGCGAGCTGCGCGGGAAGCTGGGGGATTCGCCGGGCAATATTCGCTTGCTGCAATTGCTGGGCGACCCCGAAGAACGGCCAGGCGATGTACTGGCTGCTGGCGGCGAACTTCGCTACGCCGAGATGATGACGCCGGCCGGACTACGAACCATCGCGAAGTACGCCGACGCCATCGGGCCGTATTCGCGCAGCGTCATCGCCGTCGACAAGCGGGGCCAGCTGGGCGAACCGACCTCGCTCGTACGCGACGCGCATGCGGCAGGGTTGCAGGTGCAGCCGTATACCTTCCGGCCGGAGAATCAATTCCTGCCACGCGCGCTTTGGCTGGGCGAAGATCCACGGACCCGCAACGAAGCCGGCTCCATCGCCGAAATCCGCGCGTATCTGAAGACCGGCATCGATGGTTTCTTTACCGATGATCCGGCGGTGGGGCGCAAAGCCGTGGATCGGTAGAAATCCGTACGGGCGATGGGATTTTTTGCCGTATCCAGCGCCGAATCATCGTCATACCCCTGTAGGAGCGGCGTCCCGCCGCGAGCTTTTCCCGTTAGATTGCGACACAAGCGAAGAGCTCGCGCCGAGACGGCGCTCCTACAGGAGATGAGATGTCGTAGGAGCGGCGTCCCGCCGCGAACTCTTCCCGTCAGATCGCGATAGAAGCGAAGAGCGATTGAAGCCCTCCGTTCGCCATCTGGACGCGCTGCGGCGCGTTCTTGGCCGCGCGCGCTGAATGGCTATCGGGGCGCGGAGCGGCGTCCCGCCGCGAGCTCTTCCTGTCAGATTGCGATAGAAGCGAAGAGCGATTGAAGTCCTCCGTTCGCCATCTGGACGCGCTGCGGCGCGCTCTTGATCGCGCGCGCTGAATGGCTATCGGGGCGCGGAGCGGCGTCCCGCCGCGAGCTCTTCCTGTCAGATTGCGATAGAAGCGAAGAGCGATTGAAGCCCTCCGTTCGCCATCTGGACGCGCTGCGGCGCGTTCTTGGTCGCGCGCGCTGAATGGCTATCGGGGCGCGGAGCGGCGTCCCGCCGCGAGCTCTTCCTGTCAGATGCGATAGAAGCGAAGAGCTCGCGCCGAGACGGCGCTCCTACATGGTTCTATGGTTGAACCTAGAAGCCTTGATAGCACCCACTGCGACGCTCCGGCGGCACAATGGGCGCATGCGCAAGATCATCCACATCGACATGGACGCGTTCTACGCCTCGGTGGAGCAGCGCGACGATCCGTCGTTGCGCGGCAAGCCGGTGGTGGTGGCGTGGCGCGGGAGTCGTTCGGTGGTGTGCGCGGCCTCATATGAGGCGCGGAAGTTCGGCGTCCGTTCGGCCATGCCGGCCGTACGCGCTGAGCGGCTGTGTCCGCAGGCGGTGTTCGTGCCGCCGGATTTCAGCCGCTACAAGGCCGTGTCGCGGCATGTGCGGGAAATCTTTCTGCGCCATACCGACTTGGTGGAACCGCTGTCGCTGGACGAAGCGTACCTGGACGTCACCGAGCCAAAGTCCGAGCTACCCACCGCGACCGCCATCGCCGAAACCATCCGCACGCAAATCCGCGAAGAGACCTCGCTCACCGCATCGGCCGGCGTAGCACCCAACAAGTTCCTGGCCAAGATCGCCTCCGATTGGCGCAAGCCGGATGGTTTGTTCGTGGTCCGCCCGCATCAGGTGGAAGGCTTCCTCACCCCGTTGCCGGTCGGCTGCATTCCTGGCGTAGGCAAGGTGATGCTGGGCAAGCTGCAGGCGCTCGGCATCCAGACCGTTGGCGACCTGCGCGCGTTGCCGCGAGAGGAACTGGAGCAACGGTTCGGCAGTTTCGGCGGCAGCCTGTTCCGGCGCGCACGCGGTATCGATGAGCGGCCCGTGGAACCTAATCAACCGGTGCAGTCGATTTCCTCCGAAGACACGTTCGCACGCGACCTGCCGATCGGCGAGTTGGATGAGGCGATTCGACAACTGGCGGGAAAAACCTGGGAAGCCACGCGCAAGACCGAACGCGTAGGCCATACCGTGGTGCTTAAGTTGAAGACCGCGCATTTCCGCCTTCTCACCCGTAGCTTCACGCCTGACGTTCCACCCGCCTCGGTTGAGGAGTTCACTGCCATTGCGTTGTCGTTGCGTGACCGGGTGGATCTAGCGCCGGACACGCTTTATCGCTTGGTAGGTGTGGGACTGTCGGGATTCCGCGAGCGCGAAGAAGTGGTGGAGCAGGGCTCGTTGTTCGATGTGTTGTAGAGCGGACTAATTCCTTGTGGAAGTGGTGGTGGCATGCCACCACCGGTGGGTCGCGACGTTGATGTTTCCGGTCGCGACTCACGTCGCTCCCACAAGATCGTCCGCCCTTGTGTGGTTCGTCGCTTTTGTAGGAGCGGCGTCCCGCCGCGAGCTCTTCTCATCAGATCGCGATCAAAGCGAAGAGCTCGCGCCGAGACGGCGCTCCTACAGAGTTATCTACCGTCAAAAACCGCCGTCAATCCTGCGCCTGATACCTCAGGCTCAACCCATACTCGCGGCCGCGCTGGTAGTACCAGGCGACGGTTTCGTATTCGCGGTCGAACACATTGTTGGCGCGCGCCTGCAACGTCCACTCATCGTTGATCGCGTACTCCACCCGCAAGTCGAGCGTGCCGTAGCCCGCCAGGCGCATCTGGTTGGCGGCATCGTCGTAGCGGTGGCTGGCGCCGGCGAAGGTGGTGCCGATGCGGAAATCACCGAAGCGGCGATCAATATCGATGCGCCCGCTGTTGCGCGCGCGGCGAGCCAGCAGGTTGTCGTAGTTGAGGTTATCCGTGCCGGTGGGCGTGGTGCGCGTACGGTTGCGTGGATCCACGTGGCTCAGCTGGGCGGAGATTTCGAAGCCGGCGATCTGCGTATCGAAGGTGAATTCGGCACCGCGGATGCGTGCCTTGTCGATGTTGTTCGGCAGGAAGATGCTGGAGTCGTAGGACACCAGATCGTCCACGCGGTTCTCGAACACGTTGAACGTCCAGTTCCAGCTATCCGCGTACTGCGCGACGCCTACGTTCAAGCTCTTGGACGATTCCGGCTTCAGGTCAGGATTGCCGAAGAACGGGTAGTACAGATCATTGATCGTCGGCGCCTTGAAGCCGGTCCCGTAGCTGGCGGTCAACTTCAGGCCCTTGCCCAGCGACAAGCCATAACCCAGGCTGCCGGTGGCATGATCGCCAAACTGTTCGTTGTCGTCCTGGCGCAGGCTGGCCTGTAGTTGGTGCTTGCCAAATGTGCCCTGATACTCGACGAAGCCGGCCTTGTTGTCGCGGCTGGTGCCCGTGAATTCGGTGTCGCTCTTCACCACGTCGTCCTGCCAGTCCAGCCCGGCAGTCAGCAATTGCCCTTCCGCCAGACCGAAGTCGGCCTGCAACGACGCCATGTCGCGGCGTGTTTGGAAGACGCCCATGAACAGTTCGTCCAGATAGTCGTCCGAGTGATCCTTGTTGCGGCCCACCGACAGCACCACGTTCAACTTGTCCGAAGGCGCGTAGCGCAACTTGCCGCCGATCACTTGCTGCAGGGTTTCCGAACGATTGACGAAGCTGCCGTCGTACTCGTTCTCGCCGTCAGCGTTGAGGAAGCTGCCTTCCAAGGTCCATGCCTCATCGAAGCGCACGCCGCCGCGGACGTTCAACGAAACGTTGCGGTAACCATCGCGGTCGGGTTCGTCAGTGAAGCAGCCCTTGAAGAGCGTTCCGGAACCGCGGCAGGCGTTGATGCCGTCGGTCTTCTGATAAGCCGCATTGGCGCCCAACCAGGCGCGTTCGCCGCCATAGCTGAAACCGCCGCTGGCTTCGCGCAGGTTGTTGCTGCCGCCGCCAACGCGGAAGCTGCGCGACAAGCCCTTGCCGCCACGACGGGTGAAGATCTGGATCACACCGCCGATGGCTTCCGATCCATACAAGCTCGAGCGCGGGCCGCGCACGATTTCCACGCGTTCGATCTGGTCGATCGGCAGGTCCTGCAACGCGGGCAGGCCGGCGGTGGCGGAGCCCACACGGACGCCGTCGATCAGCACCAGCACATGGTCGGATTCGGTACCGCGCAGATTGAGCGTGGTGATCTTGCCCAGACCGCCCTGATTGGAGAAGCCGATACCGGCGCGGCCGCGCAGCAGTTCCGACAGCGATCGTGCCTGGCTGCGCTCGATCTCGGCACGGCCGATCACCTGGGCCGGCACCAGACTGTCTTTCACCGAGACTTCGGTGCGCGTGCCGGTGACGATCACTTCGTCCAGGTCGGTAGTGCTGTCGCCGCTTTGCGCAGCCGCAACAGCGGGAAGGCCCAGCGCGACGGCCAGAGAAAGGGTACGGAAAGCCGGAAACCGGAACGGCATGAATCAACTCCATCGCGCACAAGCGCATAGCGGAACGTGGAGTTGCAGCACAAAGGGAAACGAAGCGAACGGCGCGCACGCGGCGCACGGCACGCCGCGACGCCCTCCGCATCGCAACCAGTGAGCTCCAAGGCCGGTCTCCGGGCTCGCGAATGAGCGCTGACGCGCTCGACCTTGGCGCCTTCCCGTGCGTCGCACAGTGGCGGTTGCCTTGGTACGGTTCGCTTACCGTTGCGGGGGCAGCGCCGGAATTGCCTTTGTTGATTTGGAACGAATTCGGCTTGAAATTGCCGAATCGGTTTTTCCCCCCACCCTTGCCCTCCCCCGCTGCGCAAGGGAGGGAAAATGGAGGGCACTCTTGCGAGTGCCGCATCTATAAGGCTTCACCGGCTTCCCGTTTCAACCCGATGGCGAGATCCGCCAGCAGGTCACCTTGAAGCGCCGCGATTATAGGCGCAGACGCGCCCATGCGGGAAACAACCTGCCCGGCTCAGCGTGCTTGGCTCTACAAAGGCGCGGATGAACTCCTCCCACAGGATGGTCATGCCGACACTGCCGCTATGACAGGCTGACAGCCAACGTAATATCTTGGCTCAGTCGTCGCTGTCGCTACCGCCGCTGGGAGAATCGAACATGTCGAAGGACGGCGCGGCGCCTTCGTCATCATGAGAGCCCTGCGTCGTGGTCACCGGCGCGGCAGCGGGCCGTCCACGGGGGGGCGGCAGCAGCGCAGCGGCTGCGTCGTAGGCCACCAGCAACTCGCTGCGGCGGTTTTCCGGCAACTGCTGCCAATGGCAATCCAACAGCGCGCCTTCCAGCGCGTACAGCAGATTGAGGCTGGGGCGAAAGCCGGCGCGCTTGACGCGCATGAAGGCTTCCACCGATCCCACTGCGGCCAAATCTTCGCCGGTTCGCAGGCCCACCTGTCGCAGCCACGCGGCGGATTTAGGACCGATATTGCGCAGCTTGACGGTCATGTCAGCGATTCCAGAAATGCCTGGGCGATAGCTTCCAGGCCCCGCTGGTCGTCTTCGTCGAAGCGCCCAACGCGCGGACTGTCCAGATCGAACACGCCGATCAGGCGATCGTCCTTCACCAGCGGCACCACCAGTTCCGAACGCGACGCCGCATCGCAGGCAATGTGGCCGGGAAAGGCATCGACGTCTTCCACACGTTGGGTCTGGCGGGCACGCGCGGCGGCACCGCAGACGCCCTTGTCCAAGGCAATGCGCACGCAGGCCGGCAATCCCTGGAAGGGACCGACCACCAGCTCGTTGCCGTCGTAGAAGTAGAACCCCACCCAGTTCAGATCCGGCAGCGAGTGATACGCCAGCGCCGACAGATTGGCGGCGTTGGCGATGCGGTCGGTTTCACCGGCCACCAGCGCGCGCGCCTGGGCTAGCAGCTGCGCGTACTGTTCCGGCTTGCTGCCGGTCAAAGTCTGGTTGGCGAATGACATTGCTTGATTTTAGCCCTTTATGGATGGCCCGGCGGTGCGCGGTCTTATCATGACCAGATGCATAGGAAGAACAACGCAGTAATGGTGGGAATACGGACGCAAGCAGCCCTGGACGCACGGTTTTGCCCGCAGCAAGGTGAAAAGTGAATAGCGTCTTCGTCACCGGCACCGACACCGGTGCGGGCAAAACCATGGCGAGCACTGCTTTGCTGCACGCCATGCGTGCCCAAGGGCTACGCGCCGTAGGCATGAAGCCCGTCGCCAGCGGTTGCGATGCGACCACGGACGGTTGGCGCAACGAAGATGCCTTGGCCTTGCAGTCCGCCAGCGATCCCATACCGGCGTACGGCGACCTGAACCCTTACGCCTTACCGCAACCGCTGGCACCGGAGATCGCCGCGCGCGAAGCGGGTGTGGAGATCGCGCTGGAGCCGATCATCGCCGCCTTCGAACGGCTGCGTGCGCGGGCCGACGTGATCGTTGTGGAAGGCGTCGGCGGCTGGGCGGCACCGCTGACCGCGACGCTGGACCAAAGGCATTTGGTTGAGGCACTGGGGTTGCCGGTGGTGTTGGTGGTCGGCATGCGCCTGGGCTGCCTCAACCACGCGCGGCTCACCGCGCGCGCGGTGCAGGCGGATGGCGCAAAGCTGGTGGGTTGGATCGCGAACGAGATAGACCCGCAAATGGAGCGCCGCGACGAAAACTTCGCCTTGTTGAAAGCGCGAATGCCGGTGCCGTGCTGGGGTCGTCTTCCGTACGCGCGCGCGGCGGATTCACGCGTGCTGGCGCAGTACCTGGCACCGGTTATGTAGCGTGCGCTGTGCGCATGGTATGGATGCTGGGAGGAGTGCTTCCCTTCTCCCTCTGGGATAAAGGCATGCGGCTTACGACCCATAGGGTCGTGCATGCCTGAATGCCCTGCGTGCTACGCAGGGCCGGGGCGCGAAGCGAGGTGGCGCGCAGCGACGGATGAGGGAATGAGGTATCCGTTTGTAGCGAACGCCACTAGCGAGTCACTGCCATTCCCTCATCCGCCCTCCGGGCACCTTCTCCCAGTGGGAGAAGGGAAAGTCGCTGCAACACCCACGAATCTTTTTTCACCCAATAAAAAACCCGGCAGCGTGGGGGCTGCCGGGTCGGCCGCACGGAGGGAGGGGAGCCGTGCGTTAAACAGGTTTGCTGAAGCTGGGTATTGCGATTTGGCAGGGGAAAAGCTCGCGGCGGGACGCCGCTCCTACCTTCGGGACGCCGCCGGGGCGGCGCTCCTGCTTACTTGGCCTTGGCGGTCTTGGTCGCCTTGGCCACGGAAGCCTGGACGCTGTCGGTCACAGTCTCGATCTGCGACTTGGCCAGCTGACCCAGCGCTTCGCCGGTCTTCAGGCTTACGCCAAACACTTCCTGGCCGGCAGCGACGAGGCGCTCGGTGTTGTCCTTGGCGACCTGCAGGCCCTTCGGCCACAGGGTCTTGTAGGCTTCCAGGTCGTGGGTTTCGGCCAATTCGCTGAAGTAAGCGGTGGTGGCGTCGATGTTCTTTTCGAAGGTCTTCAGCTGCACGCCGAAGATCGCTTCAGCGTTCTCAAGCGCCAGTCGGTTGGCGCGCGCAGCGGCAGCGGCGAACTGATGGGTGAAGGTGCTGAAAGTGTCGTTGAATTGGGCAGACATGGCGTACTCCAGAGGATTTGCCGTTATGTTGCGTCGCAGCATATACAGACATTTGTTGCAATGCAACAACAGGCGTACGGTCTTCCGACGAACGGTAGGTTCCTATTCAGAATCAAGCGCTTGCAACGGCCAACGCCCTTGTAGGAGCGCCGTCTCGGCGCGAGCTTTTGCTTCTATCGCGATCTGCCCGAAGAACTCGCGGCGGGACGCCGCTACTACGAAGGTAAGGAAGGTGAGGGAGGCATGGGCGAGCGTCGGATTTTGTAGGAGCGCCGTCTCGGCGCGAGCTTTTGCTTCTACCGCGATCTGGCAGGAAAAAGCTCGCGGCGGGACGCCGCTCCTACAAAAGCGATCGACCCACAAGAAGTGCCATCAACCGCGGTAACGACTACCCGCAGTGCAAGTCTCATGCACCACCACTTCGCTCAGTAGCGGGAGTTGCGGCTTCAATTGTTCCCAGATCCACACCGCGATGCGCTCGCTGGTGGGATTCTCCAGGCCCTCGATGTCATTGAGGTAATGATGATCCAGCCGCTCGTAGATCGGCTTGAAGATCGCCTTGATGTCGGCGAAATCCATTACCCAGCCGGTATGCGGATCCAGGTCGCCGGAAACGTGCAGTTCGATACGGAACGAATGCCCATGCAGGCGCGCGCATTTGTGCCCGGCCGGGACGTTCGGCAGGCGGTGCGCGGCTTCGATGGTGAAGACCTTGAAGATATCCATGGTGCGTATTGTAGGTGGCGTATGGCGAAACGGCCGTCGCCCCGCGTATGTGCGTGACGACGACCGCATGATTCAAACCCTTCGCTCATCCCTCCCCGCGAACGGAAAGGGGCGGCAAGGCGACGCTACTTAGGCGCGGGGACCCTGGCGAAAACCGCCCGGCTTGCGGGCGCCGTCGCGCGCGCCGCTGCTGTGCTTCTTCGGACCGGCGTGCGCGTGACGCGGCGCTTCGGAGTGCGGACGGCGGGCATGCTTGCGCGGTGCCTGGTTGCCGGCCGGACGCTCGCCGGCGGGGTTGTTGTTGCCCCAGCGGATCGGCGTTTGCGGTTCGAAACCGGGCACGTCGCGGATTTCCACGTCGCGCTTCAGCATGCGGGTGATCGCCCGCAGCAGCTTGGCTTCGTCCTGCGCCACGATCGAGATCGCTTCGCCCTGCGCGCCGGCGCGGCCGGTACGGCCAATGCGGTGAACATAGTCTTCGGCGACCATCGGCAGGTCATAGTTGATGACGCGCGGCAGCTGGTCGATATCGATACCGCGCGCGGCGATGTCGGTCGCCACCAGCACATTGATGCGGCTGGCCTTGAAGTCCTTCAGCGCGCGCAGGCGGGCGCCTTGCGACTTGTTGCCGTGGATTGCAGCGGCCTGAATGCCGCTTTGTTCCAGGAACTTGGTCAGCTTGTCGCAGCCATGCTTGGTACGGCCGAACACCAGCGTCTGCACGCGGGTATCGGCGGCCAGCAGGTGCAGCAGCAGGTCGCGCTTGCGGTGGCCGTCGACCGGATGCACGCGGTGGCTGATGGTGTCGGCCACGGTATTGCTGGGCGTCACCTGGATCTGCTGCGGGTTGTGCATGAACTCCAGCGCCAGCTGCTTGATGCTTTCCTCGAACGTGGCCGAGAACAGCAGCGTCTGGCGGCCCTGCTTGGGCAGCTTGGCCAGGATGCGCTTGATGGCGGGCATGAAGCCCATGTCCAGCATGCGGTCGGCTTCGTCCAACACCAGGATCTCGATGCCGGACAGGTCAACGCTGCGGCGGTCGATGTGGTCGATCAGGCGGCCAGGCGTGGCCACCAGCAAGTCAACGCCGCGACGCAGCGCTTCCAGCTGCGGGCCCATGCCGGCGCCGCCGTAGATGGTGGTGCTGGGGATGCGCAGGTACTTGCCGTAGCCACGCAGGCTGTCGTGCACCTGCACGGCCAGTTCGCGGGTGGGGGTCAGGACCAGCGCGCGCGGCTTGCGCGGGCCGCGGGCGGACACTTCCTGCGGCGAGGTGGCCAGGTGCTGGATCAGCGGCAGGCCGAACGCAGCGGTCTTGCCGGTGCCGGTCTGGGCGCCGGCCAGCAGGTCGTGGCCTTCCAGCGCCACCGGAATGGCCTGGGTCTGGATGGGGGTGGGCTGGGTGTAACCCTCGTCATTGAGGGCGCGCAGCAGAGCGGGCATCAGCCCGAGATTTTCGAAAGACATTGCGATTGAAGCTCCAAAGTCGGCCGGCCGGACACACGAACTGACGGTCGCACAAGCTTGTGCGGCAAACGTTCAACGCGAGGTGCGGAGTGGCCGTTACTCGAAGCGTTCCCTGAAACCGCGCTGCGAGAGGGTGTGCGGAGTCGCCAAAACGGCGGTTCCGAGTTTGCGCAACGAAAGAAGTCGGAGCGGGGCGGGCGCGGGATTCCACTGGGAAATCCCGGCGACGGCGGACCATTGGGGAAACGAACGGCCGCTGGCAAACGGAGCGCACTGTAACCGATCTTGGCGGCTAAAGGGGAAAACCGGCTGTTCAGGGTGAGGAGGGTTCAGTTGACGATAGTCCCTTCTCCCTCCGGGAGAAGGTGGCGCGCAGCGACGGATGAGGGCATGAGGTGTCCGCTTGTAGGGAAACTTGGATTGAAAGTCATTGCCATTCCCTCATCCGCCCTTCGGGCACCTTCTCCCAAGGGGAGAAGGAATCTGATGCTCCTACAGCCGCCCTTCCTCCCACAACCGCCCCTCCACCAACCGATACCGCCGATGCACCACCCCCGCCGGCAAATCGTCATGACTGATCATCAACACACTGCGGTGGCCACTGGCCAGCGCCAGGTCCTGCAACAATTCGGTGGCGGTGTCGTGGTCCAGGCCTTCGGTCGGTTCGTCCAGCAGCAGAATCGGGGCATCCCGCAACAGCGCGCGGGCTAGCGCCAACCGGCGCGATTGCCCGGCGGACAAGGTGGCGCCGTTTTCCCCCACCCACGTATCCAACCCATGCGCCGACGCGCGAAACAATGCTTCCAGCTTCACCTGCGCCAACGCATCCCAAAGCCGCGCGTCATCCGCGTCGGGATCGCCCATCCACAGGTTGTCGCGTACGCGCCCGGCGAAAACGGTTGCATCTTGCGGTAGCCAAGCCAGCTGGCGCTGCCATTGCGCCGGGTCGAAGTGACGCAGATCGCTTCCACCAAAACGCACTTCCCCTGCTTCCGGATCGCACAAGCGCAGCACCAAAGCCATCACCGAAGATTTCCCGGCGCCGCTATCGCCGCAAAGCGCGATGCGTTCGCCCGGCCGCAGCCGCAGGTCGACGCCATCCAGCACCCAGCGCGGATCGCCTGGCCAGCGGAAGCGCACGTTGCTCAATCGCAGCTCGCCGGTTTCGGGCACCGGCAACATCGGTTCGGCGATAACCACCTGCGTCGTTTGTCCGGCGATATGCCGCAAGCGGTGAGAAGAAGCCCGCGCCGCCTGCCACGATTGCCACGCCAGTCCAATGCCTGCGGCGGCTTCCAGCAACGCCACCGTCATGAACAGAAGACCGGCAGCAGCAGGCGGCGATAGCGTTCCAGCGTTGGCAGCAGTGAGCAGCAGCCATAGCATGACCGGCAGCGTCAGCGCGGCGATCAATGCATGCGCAGCAGTGCCCGCCGAAAGCCGCCGCTTGCGCGCCCGCTCGCATCGCGCCAGCGCATTGCTGCGCTCATCAATTCGTGCGATCCAATCGCCACCGGCATCCAGCGCAGCCAAGTCGGCGGCACCTTCAATACCTTCCTGCACCACGTAACGCAGCGCGGCACGACTATCGGCGCGTTCGCGTTCCAGCGCGCGTGCGCCCATCGTGGTCGCAACCGGAACGGCGAGACCCAGCAACAACACCGTCACCGCCAACAACACACCGGCGACCGGCAGCACCACCAGCGCCACAGCGACGCACACCAGCGCCAATCCGCACAATGCCAGCAGTGGCCCGATGGCGCGCACCAGCAAACCGTCGACCGTTTCAATATCCGCGACCAGCCGCGCCAGCAGATCACCCACACGGTGGCGGCCCAGCTCCAACGGTGCCAGTGGCAACACACGTGCGAAGAACCACACGCGCAAATCGCGCGCCACGCGCAGCGTCACGTCATGGCCCACCAGCTTCTCCGCATAGCGCGACAGGATGCGCGCAAAGGTCAATGCACGGATGCCGGAGGAAGGCCCAAAGAAATTAAAACCCACCGCAGCAGTGCCCGCCAACGCCGCCGCGGCAAGAAAGTGCCCGGCCAAGCCCAGCAAACCGGTACCTGCCAGCAAAGTAAGCAGCAGCAAGCCAATGGCCAGCGCGATCGGCCTGGTGTGCTTGGAGAAAACCTCGCGGTAGCCGTCAGACCGTTTCATCGTTCTGCTACCTGCTGAGACAACAAACCTTCCGGCAATTGCAATACCTGATCGGCGATGTGCAGCGCAGCAGCGCTGTGCGTTGCCATCACCAACGTGCGCCCTTGCGAAAACTCCGCAATCGCACGCAGCAGGGCGGCTTCAGTTTGCGGGTCAAGAAAGGCGGTGGGTTCATCCAGCAGCAACAACGAAGGCTCCCGCAGGAATACGCGCGCCAACGCAATGCGGCGCGCTTCGCCTCCGGATAGACCGAAGCCACGTTCGCCGATCACCGTATCCAGGCCTTGTGGCAAGCGCGCCGCGAACGCCATCACCTGCGCCGCTTCCGCAGCCGCATGCAACTGCGCGTCGGTGGCACCCGGACGCGCCATGCGCAGGTTGGCGGCGATGCTGCCGTGGAATAGAAACGGCCGTTGCGGCGCATAGCCGATGCGAATGCCGGCAGGCACGGTGACCTGTCCGGAAGAAGCGGGCAACCAACCCGCAAACGCCTCCAACAACGTGCTCTTGCCGCAGCCACTGGGACCGACCACCGCCAAGCGCCCACCTGCCGAAAGTTCGAAAGACAAATCATCCAGCACGTCATGTGCCGCACCAAGCGGCCTTAGCGCGAGATGCCGCACCGAAATCGCCGGCGCACCACACTCACTGTTTGCATCTTCGACGTGAGGTGGCGCAGGGGAGATTACGACGGATGCGGCGACCTTCGCCTCGCCATCAAAGGTAGTCTCCAGCGTACTTTCCAACTCGCCCAACGCCGCCAATGCACCAGCACGGTCGTGATAATGCGCCGCCAATCGCCGCAACGGCGCATAGAACTCCGGCGCCAACAGTAGACAGAAAACCCCAATGCCCAAGGTCAGCGGCGGGCCCCGGAAATCCAGCATGCCCAAATAAGTCAGGCCCAGATACATCGCCACCATCGCCACGCTGAGCGAAGCGAAGAACTCCATCACTGCAGACGACAAAAAAGCGATGCGCAGCACCTTCAAGCTGCGCTCGCGCAGGTTGTCGGCCGCATCGGCAATGCCCGCAAGTTCCGCCTCGGCCCGGCCATACAACCGGATCAAACCCAGGCCACGCAAGCGATCCGCAAAATGGCCGCTCATCCGCGTCAGCGCCTGCAACTGTCGGCGGCTGGCCGCTTCCGCGCCCCAGCCCACCAGCATCATGAAGAGCGGGATCAACGGCATGGTCAGCAGCAGCACCGTGCCGACGATGCGATCGACAAAGAACACCGCGACCAGCAGGAACAGCGGCACCGCCACGACTTCAATCCGCGCCAATACAAAACCACCGAAGTAGCCTTCCAGCGCATCCACATGCGTGCCCATCAGCTCGGTCAGCGCGCCGCTGCGCTGCTGGCGCAGCTTCAAAGGCCCTTGCGCGAATAAACGACGCACGATGCTTTCGCGCAACCGAAGGCGGATGATCTCGACCGCGTCATCGGCGCACCGGCGGCCGCACCAACCCAACCCCGCGCGCAGCAACCCGATCAGCAACAGCCATGCCAGCGGAACGCCGACGGCAGCCGGTGCAGCGTTTTCAACAAAAACCTGCTGCACGGCCCACGCGATCATTGCCGCCTGCGGCACCAACAGCCAGCCGGCCACCACGGTTGCGGCAGCAGCCCATCGCAAACGCGCGCGCGCGGGCAAAGCCAACGCATCCAGCCGGCGCGCCGCTGACCGGCGCAGCACAGCGTCAGGCAAGGCTACGGCGGTGTCATCCATGGGAAGACCGGCTGGCGTGGATCCTGCTCATTGCACGCATTCTCTCCTGTAACCCGACCCGCCACCTGCGACGTCTTGTCGCATCCCGCAGGAAGGCTGGCCGGCGCAGAATAGCTTCAACCTAAACGGGGAACCTGCCGCCATGCCGGATATGACCGTCGTCGAACTGTCCCGCCTGCAATTCGCGTTGACGGCGATGTACCACTTCCTGTTCGTGCCGCTCACGCTGGGCTTGTCCTTCATGGTCGCCATTATGGAGAGCGTCTATGTGATGACCGGGCGCGACATCTGGCGGCGCATGACGTTGTTCTGGGGCACGTTGTTCGGCATCAACTTCGCCATGGGCGTGGCCACCGGCATCGTCATGGAGTTCCAGTTCGGCACCAACTGGTCCTATTACAGCCACTACGTCGGCGACATCTTCGGCGCGCCGCTGGCCATCGAAGGGCTGATGGCGTTCTTTCTGGAAGCCACCTTCATCGGCCTGTTCTTCTTCGGCTGGGACAAGCTGTCGAAAGTGCAGCACCTCATGGTCACCTGGCTGGTGGCGCTGGGCAGCAACTTCTCCGCGCTGTGGATCCTGATCGCCAACGGCTGGATGCAGAACCCGGTCGGCGCGGTATTCAACCCCGACACCATGCGCATGGAAATTTCCGACTTCGCCGCGGTGCTGTTCAACCCGGTGGCGCAGGCGAAATTCGTGCACACCGTCAGCGCCGGCTACGTGACCGGCGCCATGTTCGTCATGGCGATCAGCGCGTTCTATCTATTGCGCGGCCGCCACCGCGATCTGGCCAAGCGGTCGATGGCAGTGGCCGCCAGCTTCGGCCTGGCCGCATCGTTGTCTGTGGTGGTTCTGGGTGATGAAAGCGGCTATGTGGCCGGCGAAAGCCAGAAAATGAAACTGGCGGCCATCGAAGCCATGTGGGAAACCGAACCCGCACCCGCCGGCTTCAACGCCTTCGCCATTCCCGACCAGGAAACCCGCACCAACAGCTACACACTGCACATCCCGTACGTGATGGGGCTGATCGGCACGCGTTCGTTGAACACCGAAATGCCCGGCATTCTGGAACTGGTAGGACGCGCCGAGGTTCGCATTCGCAATGGTCTGGTTGCGTACGAAGCACTGCAGCGGCTACGCAAGGATCGCGAAGACACGCAAGCGCGCGAAGTGTTCGAAACCCACTGGCGCGACATCGGCCACGCCCTGCTGCTGAAACGCTACCGCGAAGACATCGCCAACGCCACCGAGCAGCAAATCGCCAGCGCTGCGTTCGACACCGTGCCGCGAGTGGCGCCGCTGTTCTGGAGTTTCCGCATCATGGTGGGGCTGGGCTTCTACTTCATTGCGTTCTTCACCCTGGCGTTCTGGCTGGCGACAACGCAGCGGCTGGATAAATACAAGTGGTTCCTGAAGCTGGCGTTCTACAGCCTGCCGCTGCCATGGGTGGCGATCGAGCTGGGCTGGTTGATAGCCGAGTACGGCCGGCAACCGTGGGTGATCGATGGCGTGCTACCCACGTTCTTCGCCGCCTCCGGATTGCAGCTGCATCAGATACTCACCACCTTGATCGGCTTCATCACCTTGTACACGGTGCTGGCGGTGGTGGAGATATGGCTGATGAGGAAGTTGATCCTGAAAGGACCGGAGGCCACCGCCGAAGCACTGGACGCCGTGGTCACCGGCGCACAGCCAGCAACCGCCTGACGTAAATTGAAGATGAAGACATGAAAAATTGCCGTCATGACCAGCCATTCGGCTGTTGAAAATCACCTCCCGCGTAGGCGGGAACCCAGTGTCTTTAGTTTTTCGAGGCGTTGAAGTCGCTGGGTCCCCGCCTGCGCGGGGATGACGACGAGAAACAAGAAATCGCCAAACCGTCCCCAACAGAGACCCACCCATGGACACCATCCCACTCGACTACGAAACCCTGCGCCTAATCTGGTGGCTGCTGCTGGGCGTGCTGCTGATCGGCTTCGCGGTAATGGACGGTTTCGACCTAGGCGTGGCCACGCTGCTACCAGCAGTCGCACGCCGCGACGAAGAACGCCGCGTGGTGCTCAACGTCATCGGCCCGGTGTGGGAAGGCAACCAGGTCTGGTTGATCCTGGGCGGCGGCGCCATCTTCGCCGCGTTTCCTGCGCTCTACGCGGTGAGCTTTTCCGGCTTCTACCTGGCCATGTTCCTGATCCTGTTCGCACTCATCCTGCGGCCGGTCGGCTTCAAGTTCCGCAGCAAAGTGCCCGACCCGCGTTGGCGCGCCGTGTGGGATTGGTCGCTGTTCGTCAGCGGCGTAGTGCCGGCGCTGGTGTTCGGCGTCGCGATGGGCAACGTGCTGCTGGGCGCACCGTTCCATTTCGACGAAAACCTGCGGCCCATCTACACCGGCGGCTTCTTCGCACTGCTGTCCCCATTCGCCGTGCTGTGTGGCCTGGTTAGCGTGGCGATGCTGATCATGCACGGCGCCGGCATGCTCGCGATGAAAACCGACGGCGACATCGCACTGCGCGCACGGCGCTATGGCGCCATCGCCGCGGTACTGACAGCGGTGCTATTCGTACTGGCCGGCGTATGGCTGGCCAAAGGCGTGGACGGCTATGCATTGCTGGGAACCATCGACCCTGCCGGCGCTTCCAATCCACTGGCGAAGCAAGCAATCACCGCACCCGGCGCCTGGCTAACCAACTATCAATCGATGCCCTGGACCCGACTGTTCCCCATCCTCGGCGTAGCAGGCGCACTACTGAGCGCCATCCTCCTGCACAGCGGCCGCGCAGGCCTCGCCTTCATGGCCTCGGCACTGTCGATAATCTCGATCATCCTGACCGAAGGCTTCGCCACCTTTCCCTTCCTGCTGCCGTCATCCACCCACCCATCCGCAAGCCTGACCCTCTGGGACGCGTCCTCCAGCCACATGACACTCTTCATCATGCTGCTGGTCACCGCCTTCTTCCTACCCATCGTCCTGCTATACACCGCCTGGGTCTTCCGCGTCCTGCGCGGCAAGGTCAGCAACGGCAGCGTCAGCCAGAATCACAACGCCTACTAAGGAGTCGCAACCATGTGGTATTTCTCGTGGATACTAGGCGTTGGCCTGGCGGCTAGCTTCGCCGTTCTTAATGGCATGTGGTACGAGATGCGCGAGGGGGGATCGGGAGGCGGGTGAGTAGAGCCGCAAGCAAGAAAGTTAAAAAAGCTTGTGTTGGACGAAGCATCCTGCGAAATAGATCTACGTCCTGGAAGGAGCCGGGCGTGGGCGCAACCAAGCACCAAAGACCGAGAGAGCGTGGCTGAGGCGCCAACGGCTCAGCTAGCCGACGGGGAGGTGCCGGGTCGTCTCCGGCTCTTCCAACCCGCGAGCGCTCTTTGTTAATTCCAATTGTGGGTGAAAAGCGAGCAAGCTACCCTTCCAGGGACAAGTAATGGAGGGGAGTGTGATGCATCCAGATTATCAGCCCTATATAAAGTTCACCGGCAGGGGTCGCCTGGATAAATCGGTGAACTCTCTCATGGGAATCATCGAAGGCATTGCCATTGATGGTTCAATCAACAACACGGAGTTGAATTTCCTAGATCTCTGGCTCTCTGAGCACGGGGAGTTACGGACTCGTCACCCATTCAACGAACTGATCCCCGTCGTAGAGGCATTAGTCGCCGACCGCGTCCTCTCTATCGAAGAGCGGGCCGACCTCACTTGGCTCTGCGAAAAACTTACTTCCTCAGAGTTTTATGATCAGACGACCTCTGACCTCCAGCGCCTTCACGCAATACTTGGTGGAATCATCGCCGATACGCGCATTAGCGAGGAAGAACTACGAGGGCTCACCGACTGGATGGAGGACCACAGCCACCTCAGAAGTTGTTGGCCTTTCGACGAGGTTGGAAGCCTGATCACGTCGGTTCTGAAAGACAAGCGCATAGACGACGAAGAGCATGCGATGCTCCATGATTTCTTTTCAGAATTCGTTGCGCTTGCCGATGATCGAACCCTCACAAGCCCGCTGGTACAGCGAGATAATCAGGCAATCGTTGGTCTGTGTGCTGTATGTCCAGAGATTAGCTTTGACGGGAAGCACTTCGTTTTTACCGGCGCATCGGCACGATTCAAACGCTCACAGCTTGCAGAGACCATAACTTTATTGGGCGGAAAGCTGGCTGCCAGTATGTCTAAGAAGGTCGACTATCTAGTTATTGGATCAGAGGGAAATCCTTGTTGGGCATATGCGTGCTATGGCCGCAAGGTCGAACAGGCAATAGAGCTTCGAAAGGCGGGAGCGCGGCTCCTGATTGTGCATGAGCATGACTTCCACGATGCTATCGCTGATTTTAGACAATGACCTTTTTTGGGGCGAATACAGTTGAAAGGGAGCTCTATCCCTTCGGATATTTGTAGCAGATCCGGAGTTTCGTAAGGACACTTCTCGGGGAAGGGAGATGTTGAGGAAAGTAGTTAAGGTGCAGAACATCGGATTGCTGCGGAACGGGTCACCGACTCCCGCGGACTTCGATCAAGTCACACTCGTATACGCGGACAACGGGAGGGGTAAGTCCGCTCTCGCTACCATTTTGCGTGCCGCGGCTGCACACGATGGTGAGGCGCTAGCGCGTCACCGTACGATCGACACTGACGGGGAACCGGCGCTAGAGCTCGTGTTCGCCGACGCTGCCGGAGGGGGCAATCCCGTCAAGCTGCACCTTGGGTCTTGGACTGGCACTCGGCCTACTGTTCAGGTGTTCGATCCCGGTTTCGTGGAGAGCAACGTATTCTCCGGCCAAGAAATCCGACCTGATCAGCGGCAAGCACTCCTTCAGTTCGCGCTAGGAGAGGAGTCGGTGTCGCTGGAGAAGCAGCTTGCTGCTTTGGTGCCCCAGATCGCTGAGGCCACTAAGCGCGAGACCGATGCGAGTAAGCGCATCGCGGCCTTCGCGAAGGCGATTCCTATTCGGGACTTCATCAAGCTGGATGACGCTCCGGACGCCGAGGCGCAGATTAACCTTCTGAGATCTCGCGTAGAGGCCGCCAAGAACGTGGCCCCTCTCTCGCAGCGCCCAATGCCAGAGTCGCTGCCCCAGATCGAGCTTGACCTCGCGGTTTTCTTTTCGATTCTGCAGACCACCTTCTCAGGCATGCGTGCTGACGCTAGGGAGGCCGTGCAAGCGCACTTCAAGCGGCATGAAATGACGAGCGGGATAGAGGCGTGGGTGACCCAAGGCCGGACTTATGTGGAAGGTAGCGACTGCCCGTTCTGTGGGCAGGATCTCGCAAGTGCCGATCTAATGGAGGCTTACGACTCGTACTTCAACGCAGAGTACAACGATCTCATGGCCAAGGTGGGTGTGCTGTCGAAGGGAGTGGAAACACGCTTGTCTGATAGCAAGCTGGACAACTTGGAGCCACGTGTGGCTGCCAACGAAGCCCGAATAAAGGCATGGGCTGATCAGCTGGATTTGAACGTGCCTCAGTTCGATCTCCAACTGGCACGCTCCTCGGTATCAGCCTTGCGTGCAGCGATGGGCGAGCTGGCGGCACAGAAGCAACTAAGCCCACTTGCATCGGTCGGAACGGCAACCGACGTAGCCTCCGCAACCACGCTACTCGCGCAGATCCAGCAGCAAGTCACGGCGTACAATGAGGCTGTAGCTGCGACGGCGCTGCGCATTCGCCAGTTTCTCGCTCAGTTGAATTCGGAGTCCCCTGCGGCACTCGCGGCCAGTGTCGCTCGTTTGGAGTCAGTCGTTGCACGCCGCTCTCAAGGAGCCAGGCAAGCGGTTGAGGACTTCGTGGCAGCCGAGGCGGTAAAAAAAGAGCTCAACGGAAGGAAGACGGCGACACGTAAGGCGCTGGACGACCTCCTGCCTAAGACAATGAGTACGTATCAGGGTCGAATTAACACGCTCCTTAGAAGGTTTGGCGCCGGGTTTGAGATTGTTCGACTTACATCCGATTACACCGGAGGAGTACTTCGCTCTGACTACGCACTCCAGATCCGAGGGCGTTCAGTTGAGCTGGGTAAGAAGGGCGCGGCGGGGCCGGGATTCGGGAGAATGCTGAGTGAAGGAGATAAGCGCACTCTAGCGTTGGCCTTCTTTCTGGCAAAGATTCAGGGACTGCCGGGGAACCTGCGAGGGAATACGGTCGTTTTCGACGATCCCATGTGCAGCTTTGACCAGCGTCGCCGAGAGAATACGATCACGTCGATCATGGAGGTTGCTTCACGCGGCGGGCAGGTCATTGTTCTGTGCCACGATCCGTACTTCCTGAGAGACCTGAGAGATCGCATTGAAGGCCCGGGATTGGGTGTGAAGACAGTGGTCCACGAGATCAAACGCGTGCAAGACGACTATTCCCAATTCGCGCCGTGCGACTTGGATCGTATCTGTGAATCGGATCACCACAGGTCCCACCGCATAGTTAAGGACTACATGGAAGGATGCAGTACAGAGGACCGAAGGGCGGTGGCGCGAGAACTAAGGCCGCTGATTGAAGGGTTCATGAAGCAGAGGTTTCCCCCGCCCATCTTGCCGGCTCGAGCGAACTTAGGGGCGATCCTCAAGTTGATTTCGGCTGCAGCTCATTCCCCACTGGCGCATGCGCGGCCGTACCTCAGCAAGCTCAATGCGTTGAACCAATTCGACACCAAGTACCACCACAATGACGGGAACGATCTGGGCATGCCGGACGATGTCGAACTTCAGCAGTTCGCACGTATGACGCTTGAGGTCATCTATGGAGACTATAGGGCGCCGTGAAGGGTATGGATGGGCGCGCCAGGATTGCTAAGGCGACCCGTCCCACTCAGGCTGTCCCGACAGCTCCAGCAGCTCTACTACTGTCTGGAGGACAACGAGATCGGTTGTGGTGCCGCACCGCCCGGTACATGTGCTGCCCAGCTCGTGCCTCAAGTTTTCTGCGACTCGGTGGTCCGGGATGCTGTACGCCTTCCGGCTTGCAGACACACGCCCTGATTGGACTAGAACTGGCCCATCTGAAAGACGGCCAATCACCAAGTGGGGTTGCAGAAAACACGATAAGTCAACTTTTAAAGACTTTACGTCACCCATAGTCCCGTGACAGCTAGCAAAGTATGTCCACCGGCAGCCAGCCAGGTGCCATCCATCTCCTAGCCACCATCGAGGACATTCCCGTGATCAAGCTCATCCCCGCCGTTCTGGCCGCTGCCTTGGCCGCCGCCATCAGTCCGCTAGCTCAGGCCGGCAGTTCCACTTCTGGTTCCGACCACAGCCCTGTAAAGAATGTGGTCCTGGTCCACGGCGCGTTTGCCGATGGCTCGGGCTGGCGCGGGGTCTACGACGATCTGACTCAGCGCGGCTACCGCGTGACGATCGTGCAGAACCCGCTCACCTCGCTTGCCGATGATGTGCAGGCCACCCAGCGCGTGCTTGATCGCCAGGATGGGCCCGCGATTCTGGTCGGCCACTCCTGGGGCGGCACTGTCATCACCGAGGTGGGTGTCCATCCCAGGGTCGCCGGGCTGGTGTATGTCTCCGCCTTGGCCCCGGATGTCGGTGAAACGACAGCGCAGCAGTATCAGGGCTTTGCGGCGACGCCGGAATTCGTCATCGATATCCAGAAGGACGGCTACGGTCATTTGAACCCGCAGAAGTTCAAGGCAGGTTTCGCCCATGACGCCAGCGATGCCGATGCCGCCTTCATGCGGGACTCGCAGGTGCCGATCAACATGTCGGTCTTCGAGACCCGGCTGACGCAGGCGGCGTGGCGTACCAAGCCCAGCTGGGCGGTGATCGCGACCGAGGACAAAGCTTTCGATCAGGCAATGCTGGTGCATATGGCCAAGCGCATCGACGCCAAGATCACCTACACCCCCGCCAGCCATGCGGTGTACATGACTCAGTCGAAGGTCGTGGCCGAGGTCATCGATCGCGCGGCTCACGATGCCAAGCCGGCTGGAAAAGATTGACCCGCTACGTCGATCCAAGCGCACGTAACCAGGGGCGAGCAGGTGCTCGCCCCTGGTCCTGGTACTGCAGCTCAGGCGGTTGCGCAGCGACGACACCAAGGCGGGCCGTTAACGATCAACGATCGACATCGATGACGCCTTGCATTCTGGCCACCTCTGCGGTGTGTGCGCCCAGTTCACGTGCTAGTCGCTCCCAATCGCGCAGCGCTCCTCGCACCTGTTCGGCGACAGCGGTCGCCGCCGCTGGCTTGAGGCGGTAGTAGTCCGCGGTGTCCAGCAGCAGGCGTGAATCCGGCGACGGGTCGGCCTCATTGATCGCAAGCACATGATGGTCCTTGTCCGGGTTGGGATTGACGTCGAATGCCGGACACAGCTGCCAGCCGTCGCCCACGCGCAGGAAGCCATGATTGCGCAGGTGGTCGTCGCGGTTGCCGATAAGGATGTTGAAGAGGGCGCGGCGGAACAACTGCTCCAGGTCGCGCGCGATCTGCTGCGAGGTGCCGGCGGTCTCGATGACCTGGATCAGGTCCAAATAGCTGTGGCCCTCACTCTCGGTGGCGTCCAACAGGGTCATGGCCGAAGCGAACGCGCGGCGCGAGTCCGGTGTGCGATCGAAGCGCTGCACCGCGTAGGTGTGGCCGCGGTTCGACAATGGCATCAGTTTGGCGTCGGGCATGTCGATGCCGGCGGCAAGCGAGAGCCGGTAGGTCAGGAATTCCCACAGCCCCACGTCATGGCGGTCGTCGTTGGATGGGAACTTCGCCAGCCAGAGCTGACCGCGTGGGTCGCGAAAGCTCGCCTTGGGCCGCGCGCCGCCGAGCGATGCCCCTGGCGCCACCAGTTGCTTGATCCAATGCACCATCTGCTCGGAGTCGTCCGTCTCGCCATGCTCCACTTGCGCCGCAATCGCTTCCAACTCGCGCAAGTCAGTGATCGGCGGCGCGCTGAGTGCGCGGTCGTCCACGTACTGCACGGACTCCGGGTCCACCAGACGCAATGCACCCATGCGCGATTCGTCGTTGACGCCGATCAGGTAGTCCCACGGGCGCAAGTTGCGCGGTCGACGGCCTTGCTCACGCGCCTCGATAGCTTCACGTCGGTCCATCAGTTGCTTGCCCCAATGGTCGGGGGAGCAGTCGATGAAGGCGCCGGTGAGCGCGCTGGCGCCTTCGCGGGCGTAAAGACGCCCCCCGGCCAGGTGCAACTCCGGGTCCAGCGCGAACGCGCGCATCGGGCCGGCATCGGCCAGCCAGCGGCCGTCGTACTCGAAGCTGATCGCGTCCCCGGTCCTGCTCGCCGACCGCGTCAGACGCCCCACGGGCATGCAACCACCGAGGGATTCGTCGTCGATCCAGACATCCAGCTCGTTCACGGCTTACGACTCCGCGGTGGGGCAGGAGGGATCCGGGTTGGCGGCGTGCGTGAGGGTGGCGTCCGCGACGGCGGCGTATTCGCCGAATAGGGGTTCCTGAGTTCGTTGTCCTGCAATTCGCGGCCAAGTGCGTCCTGGGCGGCGATGAGATCCACGTCCGCGACCAGGCCCAGCACGGTCAGCACACGCAGCATGGTGGCCAAACTCGTCGACGGGTTGCCGTCTTCCAGCTTGCCGATGGTGGGGACGCTGACACCCACGCGGGCCGCCAGCATCTCCTGGGTCATCTTCCGGCGCAGGCGCGCAGCGCGCAGGCGCCGACCCAACGCCTCAATCTGGCGCTGAGCTGAGGGGTGGGTAGGTGGGGTTCGTTTGGCCATACAAAATTAAATTACATTTATTAGGTAAAAATGCAACTTTATTTTGTATATGATGCCGCTTATTGTTCATATTCAGTAAGCTGGCTACGCCTCATTTTTGCCAGGGACCTCAGGCACGAGAGGCCGCCTTTGACCGCACCAGCCGTTTTCGTTGCTCCGCGGTACTTCCGGGGGGGACAGGGGTCAGACTACATTTCTCCGTGGAATCTATTCCGGATTCCCACAATGAAGCCCGCCTTGAACGCAAAAGCCCCGCATTAGCGGGGCTCTCGGTGAAACGCCTGTCTGGTGGCTATGGGTGGACTCGAACCATAGCCACCAAAGGTAGCTCAAAGCTAATATTTCCGGGCATCTCAGACTGCCGCAGAGCGCACAATGTAGCATGCTATGTAGCACTTCCTGTAGCACCAAGCGTGACACCGGCTGCTCCCAAATCCATCTTCAGGGAGGCCGCAGAGGAAACAACCTGGGATGCGGTAACTCCCTATTCGTCCGGCCCGAATTGGATGGCGAAGCGGTTCAACGCCGCCTTCCAGTCGTGAACCGGAAGGGACCAACGGCGACTAATATTTCGCAATGCCAAATAGAGCAGCTTGAGCAAAGACTCATCGTTCTGGAAAGAGCCACGGTAGCGCATGACGCGCCTAAGACTCATGTTGATCGACTCGATCGTGTTGGTGGTGTAGATGATCTTGCGTATCTCTTTCGGGAAGTCGAAAAACGGGGTCAGTTGCGCCCAGTTCCGTCGCCACGCCTGGCCGATCGTTGGGTACTCAGCGTCCCATTTCCCTTCAAAGTCACTGAGCGCTTGCGCTGCAGCTTCGATCGTCGTCGCCGTATAAATGGGCCGAAGATCAAGCGCCACCTCCTTGCGGGCCTTCCATGAAACGAAATCAAGACTGTTCCGGACCATGTGAACCACGCACAGCTGCACGGTAGTCTTGGGGAAAACGGTCGCTATCGCTTCGGGGAAGCCCTTTAGTCCGTCGACGCAGGCAATATGGATATCTTGGACGCCGCGGTTCTTGATCTCCGTCAATACCTGGAGCCAGAACTTGGCGCCTTCATGCTGTGATATCCAGAGTCCGATTGCTTCTTTCTGGCCGGTGATTGAAATTCCAATTACAACGTAAACGGCTTTTGCACGTGAGGCGCCATCGCGGACACGAACGTGTATGCAATCCATGTAGACGATTGGGTAGACCACATCTAGTGGGCGCGACTGCCAAGCCTTGATCTCGTCTGCCGCGGCATCTGTGACCTTTGATATCGCTGCGGGGGTGAGGTCAACTCCATAGAAATCCAATACCTGCTCTTGAATCTCCCGTGGTGTCAGGCCTTTCGAGTACATTGCCATGATCTTGGTGTCGAGCCCCTGAGGAATCGTTCGCCCTCTGCCTGACGCTCTTTTCGTTGGTGGCGGCGCGCCGCTATCAAGCCCGACGTTTCCCACATCCGCCGCAAGCTCATGGCTCAGCTGTGCTTGTGATGGCGTCACACTCTGGCTGGCCTGCAGATTCAAGGATCGAGCTATCAGCTGCTGAGCAAGCTGTTGGATGAGCCCATCGTTGCCGAGAAGCTCTTCTGGTCGTGGCCGCTCAGCAAGCAAGGCCTCAATGAGCTCGTTGGGTATCGTCTGCGTACGTTTCGACATGGCGTCATAGCCCCGTGATCGAGAGTCGCAATTTCTACGGTCACGCTGTTACTTGCGTGTTTCACTCGGAAGATAGATGTGTAAACAGAGGGGGAGAGTAAGAATATGTGCGCGGCCGCGCGCTTTGTGTTGTTACGCGCGGCACATTTCTGTCCGCCCGCAGCAGTGATCGCAGCGGTTGATCTGGGAAGAAGGCGCCATTTGGCGGTCCTGCTGCGGCTCACGGCTGATGGACAGTGGGTGCATGGACACCCATCGATTTCGTGGTGAACGGAGTGCACCTGAAGTTTTCTGACGGCCCCGCCTAGGTGTGGACAGCTATGCCGTCCGCGCGCGGCGCCTGATGGTCCTGAGGCGAGTAGTGGGCACTACCGTGTTGCGGATCGCTGGCGTGTGGCTCTCGAGCGCACTGGCCAACGCCTGTAGCGCCTCCCCGGTATGCCGCAGGACGTTCCCCTTGCTTGCTGGATACTTGTGAAGCTCAGTTGCGAAGGTGGCTCCGTCGCTGGCCTGGTGTTCCCAGCGGCGATGAGAACCTCCCCCCAACCGATGCAGCACCTTGGCTGCTTGCACGTGGCGGTACTCTAACTTCCGCTCCGGCTGAGGGTCTGTTTCATGGGCCATGCAGACGGCCAGCCATACCGCAAGCACCTGATCCGCGTCGACTCCACGCGTACCTAAGAGAGCCCAGATGTTTCTCGAGCGCGCCTTAGGGGGCATCCCCCGAAGCCTAAAGGCGCTCTCAGGGGCGCCTACCGCCCACATCTTGGTCTTCACCCGGTCAAGTGCATTGACGACTGCAGGGAGACTAGCATTGGCTTTTAGCCACGCAAGAGCCGCAGCCCGGAATGGCGCTAACTGCGCGGCCGTGTAGCTCGGCTTGGAGTAGCTGCCATGCCGCCTGAAGTGCTCTACATGAGCACGGCAGTAGTTTTTGTTCAGTCCCTTCCCCGTACGCGCCATCGTCGGACGATCGCAGTTAAGGACGATGCAAACGGGATAGCCCTTCTCTGCAGCAATCCTCGCGGTGAGCTTCTGATGACGTGGGTTAACGAAGCCAGATACCATCTTTACTCCCCCCTCTTATGGGGAGCTGAAGGTGAAACTGTAGGTGTATAAGCAAGTGCAGGCGTTAGTGCACTCGTCGTAGAGACCCCCTCCGCCCCTTCCCTCCTTAGATCAGAAGCCCAGCTTGGCAATAGACGCTCGTGTCCATCAGCGATGGCGACGTCCACTGGTACGGATAGGCCCAGAATCGTGTATGCGGTCTCCTCCATGATCTGCTTCACCCGGGGTGCATCGTCCCACGCGACGAGGAGGCAGTCGTGATTGGGGAAGCCATGTATACCCTCTGCCATCATTCTATGAATGCAGGTCAGCAAGATGGTGCTCTCCACGCGCTGCTGAATCAGATAGAAGCTGCTCCCGAAGAGATGGGCTATCGCACCATGGTGATCGGTCACTAGCGCCAAGACCTGTTTAAACGACATCTTGGGCGGAAACGAATCCTGTAAGCCGATTGGGAACCTGCTTGACGGTCCCTTCCTCGCTAGTAAGGCGTTCAGAACGACTTTGACGCCACCTCTGTGTCGCTCAAGTCCAGGTACCGCATACAAATCACCCTGCGGAGGTACGGCCCTCGCAACCGAGTACGCGATTCGGATGCCGATCTGCCCGTAGTCCAGTTCCACCGGCTCACAGCAATCAATTTCGAGCGATCTAAGTCGGCGGTCCTTACTCATACGCTGCCAGAAGCCGCCGTTCAGGCGGCCGCATCCGTCGAGTGAGCCTGTGAAGTGACGGCGCATAAACCGGTAGCCGGTGTCAGGGTCTTTCTCGCTCGCAGAGGAGGGCTGCCAATCAACAACAGCGTCGAGAAGCCATGCATTAACCTGGTTCATCTCCTCGCGAAGATGCTCGACCTGCTTTGACTCGGGAAGGGGGAGATCATTTGCCTTACCACGGACGCGCTCGGTCCGTAGCACCAAAGGATCGCCCTGGAGCTTGAAAGCTCGCCCAATGTCACCGAAGGAGACCTCTGCGGTCTTGATAAGATCTCGCAGGCACTGTGCCGCTCGGATGGTGGTGCGTCGCCCGGCGCCGAACTCACCGCGGAATCCTTTCCGCATATCGATGAGCCGAGCGTCCGCTAGTGCGCGCAGGAGGTCCGGAAAGCGCTCCGTGAGGAATGGGGCTGGACGGGCCTTTGGGCTGTAGTCAGCCTTGCTCAAGGATACGTAGAGCCAGCCTTCCGGTTCCATCAGGTACCAATGGGTCAGGTCAAGCGCCAAAGCTGTCGTCGCTTGCTCGAATCTCAACCGATCTGCGGGTCGCCTCGCCCGGGTACGGCTCTCGAGCTTCTCGATGAGCTCTCTGAAGGCCTCGGAGAGGTTTTGGGCCGCTTCACTCAATGGAAACTTGGAGGGGTCAAACGGACGCTCACGCGCCTCAACTTCTTCAGTACTCATCAGTCGCGCGAAAATCGACCACCCGCATGGGTGGAAAAACAAGAGGGGAAGGCGTGTCCGGAAGCGCTTCCGGAAGCGCTATTGTGCCTGATAGGTGGGCATGTCCGCTCTAGCCGTTGCGCTCAAGCTGATCGTTGACCACGGAGACAACCTGTCTTCCTGGCATATAAATCATATACTTAGGTTTGGTTGCGGGCCTACCTGCTTCTGGGACAGACCCCGGACACGATCCAGTAAGAATCTGTCGCGAACCCGGTCGCACTCCATGCGATCCTGAGAGCTAGAGTAGCCGCACGCGCGGCTTGTTACCGAAGGACGAATCTAAGAATGGCTTTTGAATTGGTGACCGATCATCCGTCAGGCGATCACGAGATAGCCCCTGCGAAGCCGCCAGCAACCGGTCATCGCACGAAAGATCAGCTCACCACAGTGGAGCTCTTCTGCGGCATTGGCGGTTTCCGCCACGCTGCAGACAAGGTGGGCCTAAAAACGGTGTGGGCAAACGACTTCAGTTCCGCTGCGTGCAGCGTATACCGCCAGAAGTACGGTAACGACGTACTGCACGAGGGAGACGTTAAGGGGGCACTCGATTTGATTCCTCCACACGACATCCTTACAGGGGGATTTCCCTGTCAACCCTTCAGTGCAGCGGGAAAAAAAGCAGGCATTCGCGATCCCCGGGGAACGCTGTTCCAGACAATCGTCGATGTCGTTCGCCAAAGGCGCCCAAAGCATTTCGTTCTAGAGAACGTGAAGCGTCTATTGTCGATGGAGCATGGTGTCCACTTCGAGACCGTCCTGTCAGCTCTTTCGACGCTGGATTACTTCATCGAGTGGAGGGTTTTGAATGCTAAGGATTTCGGGTTAGCGCAGAACCGCGAGCGGGTAGTTATCGTTGGGACGCGATTGGACGGTCCAGCTGTAGGCTTCTCACCGTCAGAGGCGCTCCGCTTAGCAACACCGCAGGAGCTGCCGCATGGTCTGAATTCGATGTTGAACCAGCTGTCTGGCTGGACTTCCTTCCATAAGCACAAAGCAAGATTTCCATTGTGGGGTGTTGCTCTAAACGGGAGATACCTGTCTGCCGACCCAATCGCCTTTGCGGCGGCGTTGCCGCAGGTGTCACTACTCGATGTGCTGGACCGAAAAGTGCCTGTCGAGTATGACTACACCGAATCCACGCTCGAGCGCCTCCATATGAACGAAATCGTCGATAGGTTCGTGAATGGCGTTGAGATTATTAGCAATCAAAGCGGCGGGGCTCGAATGGGATACACGATCTTCGGAGTTCGAGGTTTGGCTCCGACACTCACAGCATCGACCAGCCGCCACTATGAACGCTATCAAGTTGGAAAGCGCTATCGCAGGCTAACGCCGCAAGAGTATGCCCGTCTGCAAGGCTTCTCCGATAACCACTGCTCCGCAGTGAAGCCGTACGATCAGTACGCGCTGTACGGAAATGCGGTCCCGCCGCCGATGGTTGAGTGGGTACTTCGACAGTTAGTGGGGAAGCGGAAGCCGCTCGTTGTCAAAGCATCCGGCCAAAGGGAGATGATTGGTGTCTGATGAAAAGGCTGCGCTTCGCGCAATCGTGCGAGAAAACCTGGACGCCATAATGGCAACCCTCAATGCAGCCCTGAAAGGTGAGGGTCTTGAAGTGCTTGAGCCGGTCATCGCCCGCATTGCTCGGGGAGGACAACTGCCTCATTGGTATCAGGAGCTTAAAGAGCGCCATACCATTGTGAACCTTGATGGTAAGACCATCGGCTCCATTCTGGAGATGCTGCTTGTTGCGGTACTAGAGACCGGTGTTTTAGCAAAGGCTGCGATTAAACTTCGGGTCAACCCGGCTCGCGGTGTTGATCTGCCAGACCTAGATCTCGGCGTAAAGTCGCCTTCTAAGAACTACTGCACGAGCGAACCGTTCTTCTCGGCATATGAGCGCCTATACGGCAACGAATATGACTGTCTGGTCTTGCTTACGGACTACCAAGAGGCGAAGAAAGCGAAGGGGGACTTTCGGCTACAAGTTCAAAGCTGGAGATACATGAGAGGCAGTGAGATTGCCGATTTTGAGCTTTGCAGGATCGCTCGCAAGCACCGTGATTGGTTGCTCGCGGAAGGCACTTCAACCGCGATGCGTGTTTTTAGGTTTCTCGCTTACGTGAATCAAGGCGACTGGAGAGCGCGTTGGCTGCTAGTCCTAGCCGACCACATGAAGGAGCGACCCGAACAGTTCGACCAGATCCTGGAGATAATCAAGAAGGACTATGCGAAGCAGAATAAAACTAGGTTGAAGAACGACAGGGAACTAATCCCAGAGGCTGACCTCAGATCGCTTCAGAAGATCTTTGGGGTCGACCCGAGGCATCTAGGGGTCATCAATGAGCTTGAGAATTGGGTTGGTGAGTTTCTAAAAGACGCGTCGCGGGCTCCCAACGAGAACGAAGAGAAGCGCCTCGTGCACTGCCCTTTGGACGGAAAGATTGGATTGAGCTTCGCCTTACAGTGGCGGTACAACTTCGGTCGAGCTTTTGGCGCGTCTAATGAGGAGTTGGCGCTTTCGGGGGATCTCTGCGCGACCACACAGGGCGATGTGGCTTGATTCCCGCGCCGTTGGGACAGAGCCTCCAGTCCTGACGTCACAGCGCCAACTGGATGTGGCTGCAATGTGATCCGTGATAGCGACGCGGGGCGTTTGCGCCCAGCGCGAGATGCTTGTGCTAGTCGGTCATTGCCTGTACAAATACGCCTAACGAGCGTTACGCGGAATTGTACAGATGAAATTCGTTGGCTATGTGCGAGTCTCCACGGCCCGACAAGGGCAGTCGGGCTTGGGTCTGCTGGCTCAGGAGTGCGCCATCCAGCAGCACGTCGTAGGGCGAGGCGGAAACTTGGTCCAGACCTTTAAGGAGGTGGAGAGCGGGCGCGACAACTGCCGTCCACAGCTTGCGAGGGCACTGGAACTGGCAAGGCTCACCGGGGCCATCTTGGTTATCGCCAAGCTGGATCGCCTGTCGCGCAATGCCGCCTTCCTGCTGGCCCTTCAAGAGAGTGGGGTCAGGTTCGTTGCCACGGACATGCCTGATGCCAACGAGCTGACGGTAGGCATTATGGCGCTCGTCGCCCAACAGGAACGCCAATCAATCTCTGGGCGCACGCGGGAGGCCCTGCAGGCGGCCAAGGCCAGAGGAACCAAACTGGGTAACCCCAACGGTGCAGCGGCGCTCCGTCGCGCAGCCAAGGGCAACGAGGCGGCTGTTAAGGCAACACAAGAGATCGCCGGTGCCCGTGCAGAGGCCCTAAGGAACACCGTGGAGGAGCTTCGGTCGATGGGTAAGGCGTCGCTAGGGGAGATCGCCGAGGAGTTGAACTCCCGCGGTATCCTCACAGCGCGCAACGCGACCTGGCACCGCTCTTCGGTCTCGAACCTCCTGAGGCGCCTCCAAGTGGCCTGAGGTGCACCCCTCCCACGGGGGAAGCCCGGAGCAGACCGGAGTTCAATACCCCAACGCAAATTTTTGCCAAATCATTCGAGATCCCTTCCAAGTCTAGTTTGGAGGTTCCAAGCTGAAGATGCGTGCACAACAGGTGCACATGTCCAGTCGAGGGGAAGGGGTATGGCAACGAGTTCTCAGAAGCTTCGCGAACGTGCGGGCGCTGCACTTAAGTTGGTGCGCGAAACCAAGCCCGTATTGGCCGAGTTGGGTATCGAGATTGACGAGAGGTCTGCGGCAGCGATTCCGTTGGTGTTGGCGTCGATGGACGCCGCGGAAGCAATCTATGCACTGTTGATTAACCAGCCTGAAGAGTCATGGGTGGCGGCGCTGATTATGCAGCGCTCACAAATGGAGTACGTACTGAGGTCGGCGTACTTCGCTAGGGCTGCGAGTAAGAAGGAGCTGCTGCGATTCAGGAAGAACGGTGCGATGCCGAAGCGGGGCAAGCGACCGATCTACATTGCGGAGGTGGCTACAGAGGCCAGCCAGCATTTGGGATGGGAGAAGACGAAGCTGCTTGCAACCGTCAGAAGCCACCACAAGCATCTTTCTGGGTTGGTCCATGGTGGCAAGGAAGTCCTGGCGATCTACACCATGCACGACACATGGGGCGACCTGACCATCGATTGGGAAGACCTGATTGATCACGTCGACAACGTCATGGTGTTCGTACAGTTGGCCTTGGGTGTCGCCATGTCGCTCTCGCCGCTTGACGCAGAGGGTCTGGACAAGGCCGTCCGTCCGATCTACGACAAAGCTCACGCGTACTTCGGAAACAGAGGCCCGGTCTCGTGATGCTCCATCGCCCGGTTCCGAGGGGGTACGACGCGACGAAGCGACCGGAAAGGAAACGCGATGGGTGACAGTGGGTGTCCTGAGATCGCCTGTCACGTTCACACCGGGCGACGGCGTCGCAGTTCTAGGAGTTGTCCTACCTGATCGCTTCCTCGTCGGATGCTTCTGCAGCAGGGAAGGGCGGCTTCAGGCGCTCCTAGAAAGCCGTCCTAATGCACCCAACATGGGGGCAGTGCTGGCGCCGGATAGACCCCACCACGAACGGCGATTGTCAAAATGGAATCTTGTCGTCGTCGTCCGGCCGATCAAGGTTGGCGACATACGGAGCAACAATGCTCTTCGCGATATGTGCTGCCGTAGCCTTGATGTCTTGGGTGGCTGCAGTAATCCCCGCGGAAACGGTAGCGGCTGCGGCTACTGCAACGCTGAGGGCTTCTTCAATGGTGGGCGTAACTTCCGTATTGAGGTGGGGCGGACTGCCACCGGGCTTCCAGTGATCCTGATAACTCGGTCCCCGAGAGTCTGGGCGCCGGATTGGCTGATCTACCATGATGGTCAACGGGAAAGGAAAGTCTACGCCGACGATAGCTGCATGTCCCGGCGCAAACGTCGGGAGTAGCGCCACTGATGCACGATCGATGTCACCGCAGGCTCTCTCGACCAACTCCCTATCCTTGTGGTTGGTTAGGCGGTGAACCATCATCGTGCCCATCTGGCTCAAGACGCCTTCGGGAAGGTCGCGAGGGCGCTGAGTAGCAAGAGCTACAGTGAGCCAGTGCTTGCGTCCTTCTTTGGCGATTTGATCGAAGGCGTCGAGTTGAACCATTGCTTCTTCGTCCCCAATCCTGCGATTGAGGAAGTTGTGAGCTTCATCCAGGAAGACAACCACTGGCTTCTCGTTTCTAAACGCTCCGCCTCTCGCTTGGGAGAGGAGTTGACGACCTATCGCATTCGCAACGATCTCGCGCGCGTTGAAGCTGTAAGGTATGGACGCGAGAGAAATACGGAGCACTGGTGCCGAACTCCGGAAGAACTCGGCAATGACATCAAGGAGGTTATCTCCTGAGTCGCTGAAGAAGACTCTTAGCTCCTTGCCATGGGTGACAGCGTTGATTCGCGAGATGAGTGGCGAGCACCATCCGCTTGCGCCGTCGTCGCTACCGCCGAAGAACCCCGCCTTGTACTTGGTGTTTGGGTAGCAGCATTCTTCGACCACCTGTGCGGCTAAAAGTGTGACGTCGAATGGCGCGTTGGGTGCTTCGATCTCGCTTCGCAGTGCCAGTAGCGCTGCCTCGAATGGTTGGCGCGGCTTATCGATCTTCGACACCAAGCCATTCGCGAGTATTTCGGCGCGTTCAAGCGCAGTTCGCAACGAGACTCGGCTTGAATCAGTGGAGTTCGCCAAAATATGCGCGATGCGAAGGCTGTGTAGTGCCTCTCGCAGCTTTGGTCCCTGCACTTTCCCTGAGGGCTGGAAGAGGGCGTAAAGATCTTGCTCATCAAGCGCGGAAAAGGGAAGGTGAGCCTCGCTTTCCCCGTGAGCTGATGCTCCTAGCGAAACGTGCTGCGCCAAGTCGTCGAGAGTGTAGAATTCTCCAGTAGCGTCAATCAGGATGGCCTTGCCATTGGCCCCTGCGACTTCCTCGATTAGCTTGGCTACTGTGTAGCTCTTTCCTCCGCCGGTAGCACCAAGGATCGCGCAGTGCCTGCCGAACAATCTTTCGGGGGAGATTTGGATGCGCGCTTCGGGCAAAGCCATGGCGGTGCCGAGATCAAGGCAGACTTGCGGTTGCACGCCACGTTGCTTAGCCACGAGCATGCCAAGGAGGGCCGGAGCGGGGGCATACACCGCGCTCCCGAGGCGTGGAGGTGCCTCGATGCCAGGCGACAACTCGTCCGACACTTGGTCGAGAGTGGCTAACAGATCGACCTCGCCGATGGGATCGACCGCCTTCGGCTCATCGAGCGATGGGTTTATTGCCAATCTCTCGCGTTCGAGGAGACGAACTGCAGTGACCCGCCCGAGGATCACCCGGTGGTCCACTTCGACAAGCACGTACTCCCCAACCTGTCCGGTGCCCAGCGGGCTTCCGTAGAGCATCGTTTGGGGTCTCGCGCTACCAGCGCCGAGATTAATCAGCACGCGCCCGGGATAGATCGCACAAACCGAACCGAGCCTTCGGTTGCTATCTAGGATGCTACCGCGAACGGCCGGATTGTTCATCGCAGCAGCTCGCGCAAAGTCCTGCGGAGTCGGTCCTCCTCCGTCTCAGTACCCGCATCCGGCATCAGGCGCGCGAGAGTCGCAAAGTCGCAGTCGATTAGGGTGATTCTTGAGTCGCCTCGCTCTGCGAGTTTGCGCAGGTCGTCGACCTTTTCGCGATAGCTCAAGTGCAAGGCGTCGCAGTGTTTCTCGCAGCCCCAGGTCGCAACTACCATGTGAAGTCCTAGGTTCCTTCGGACGGCAGTAAACAGCATCTCCGAGAGATGGCTATCTGAGAAACTGAAGCCGGCGACGATGAGGCCAAGATTCGGATGGCGTAGCGAGGTCTGAAGTTGCGAAATGGCCTCAAGGAACGGCTGGGTGTAGGTCAGCTCGAATTTGTCGCTTCGTGGATAGATGATGACTGGTGACTCCGGCTTCTCGCGCCGAAGTATCTGTCCGTTCTCAAGCTCCCAGTCGACAGAGCCGTGAAGTTTGATGAGGTGGGCGACGCCGCCGACGTACTCGGGAGAGCGGACTTCCGCTCTGCGGCGCACGAAGTCCACGTCATAGTTGCCACCATCGAACGCTGGCGGAGTCTCGCGACCGAATCCGTCGATAAGCAGGATGCCGCTTCTTGAGGCCGCCTGCTCGATGCATAGATCGTAGTTCGTCGTGAAGATGCGCGGCCGTCCCTTGTCCGGAGACCGCCTCGCAATGAGGCGAAGGACGTGAGCATGATCGCCTAGTGCCTCCGTGTTCACGAACTCACTGCAAGCCCGAGCAATTACCTTTTCTGCAGTATTGATGAACGCCTGAGCGTCCGAATCAGGGTCTACCGGTGCGCGTGCAAGGTGCTGGCAGTGGGAAAGGAACTTTTCTATGTCCCCAGTCGTCTCGGGCTTGGTGGTGTCGTTGACTTTGGCTTGCATTTCGGTGAAGACGGTTCCCGTTGCATCCTTCACGGCGCGCCAGAGATCGCTCATCTTCGGGCCGCCAATACCAGCCGAAGGTCCAAGCCCGAAGAGCGTTAGGGATTGATCTGCCGAGAGCGCTTGACCCAGTGACTGCGCGACCTTGCGTTTGCGGTCTTCGGCCCGCTTCTCTTCATCAGTATCATCGGTCGCCGCTAGCGGCAGCCATTGGCCGCTGGTCCACGACGCAAACACCTTTGGTATTGGCGGTGTAGCACTCGCCTCCACTGTCGCCAGCTGCGCAGTGTCGTTCGTTCCTTCGCTCATGTGTCCCCCACTTTGTCCATATGGCCCGCACCGCAAACGGCACCGCGTGCCCCTCAAGGCAACCTAAGCTACCTCCAAGTGGACACGCGCTACCAGTGAGTACGAAGGTGTAGCGCCAGAGGGCTTGGAAGTGGAGCACCATCCGGGGGCAATTGCGGCACAAGAAAACAGTAAATAGCTGATTTAAAAAACATTCTATTCTTGGTGCTTAGGAAGGGCGTCGGCTCCCAGCACCGTCAGGCCCAGAAGCGCTGAGCGCCAGTACGCAGGCAAGGGTTGCCCGATCAGATCGGCAGCGCTAGTTGGTCTATGACTGCTTTCAGCGTGGCAAGGTCAGTGACCGAGCCGTACCGCCCGGTAGAGATGCTGCCCAGCTCATGGCCGAGGATCTCCGAAATCTGATACTCAGGGATACTCAGCGCTTTTAGACGAGAGGACACGGTATGGCGGAAGCTGTGTGAGGCAGTCTTCTTCGCATCTTCGATCCCCGCCGAGCGCAGGACATAGGCCAGCCGCTTCTGCAGCTTGTCTACGGGGCTTCCCTTGGGGTTCGGGTTGGTGCGCATCTCCTTCGGCCACAAGAAGCCTGAGGGCGCAGAGCTGGCAAACTCGGGAAGTCCAAGTTCGATAAGGCGGGGATGCATCGGCACCAGGCGCTTGCTCCCGGTTGTTTTGAGGTATTTGTCGTCTTCGATTTCATTGATATCGAGCACCCAAATGCCTTTCTGTTGGCGCACGTCGTGAGCGCAGAGCTGCGCAGCCTCTCCCAAGCGGCAGCCCGTGAAAGCCATGATGCGGGGCACCCAGTACTCGACCGGCAGCAGCCCTCGCTTGGCATCGAGCTTGCGGAAATAGGCGCGTAAATCCTCGTCGTCGAACGGGTGCCGGTCCTCGGATGCGCGGCCAGTCTCCATGTTCTTCAGAATGGCTGCCGGGCTTTGGGTGATATGGTCGTGCTCGACGGCCCAGTTGAAGAAGCTACGAATGGCCTGGGTATAAGCGTTCACGCTATTTGGTGCCAAGCGAGGCACTGTCTCGTCATCACCAGCAGCCTCGAGTGCCTCTCTCGGAGTCTTCCCCGGGAACCGCTTAGTCATGTTTGAAGGCAGGCGTGCCAACTCTAGGCCGAAGCGCCGCATGTCGTTCTTGGTGACATTTCCGATGAAAGGATCACCGAGCATGTCTGAGAGCAAAGTCAGATACCCACGGACCTGAAACTCCGTTCGCGAGGTCCAACTCTTTCGCGCCACACGTTCATCGCCGTATTGGCGGGCTAGCTCGGACAGCCGAGGAGTGGCTTTAGGAGTCTCTTGAGGGGTTGATAGTGGGCTGACGTAAACCGGAGGGCGCTCCAGCGGCTCACCACAAAGCGCCTCAAGCTCGGCCTTGATGCCTTTCAGTTGTGCCTCCATGAGGCGGCGGGCGAGCTTGCGGAGGGCGTCCTCCGCCGCGCTTGGAGCCATTTCCCTGGCGAGCTGAAGGGCAGGTTCCGGGTCGGCATGGGAAAGTGCCCCTGCAAGCTCGTAGGCGCGATCTGTCAAATTCCAACGGTACTGGTCCAAGCCAGTCTCCTCCCACTCAAGCGCAAGCGTGTCCTCGATCTGATCGAAGGTCTTTGCCGTGTACTGAGCGACCAATCGGTCGAGCTCCTCGCGAGTCATGTTGGCCCCCTGTCGGCCCACTGTCGTTAGGAGGCACCCGATGTGCGTCTCCCACAAATTGAGTCGGCGCAGTGCCTCTCGCCGGTCCTGTGTACGCAGGCTGCGGGTGATCTCAGCGCGCCCCAAGAGGGTCTTCAGAAGAGCCGGAATGATGATCCGGGAGGTATAGGTTTGGCCGCGTCGCTGTAGCACTTGCTGTAGCAATCCCTGTAGCGCGGACGCTGGGACGCTTCGGAAACACGCTAAGTGCCTGCCTTTGCTGGGCTTTCCTGCGGAATGGTGGCTATGGGTGGACTCGAACCACCGACCCCAGCATTATGAGTGCTGTGCTCTAACCGGCTGAGCTACATAGCCGTACAGGAACCGCACATTTTTCCGGTTCGTGGTGCTTCTGTCAATCTAGGGCCGCCGGCTTGTGGGGCGGGCGCGGGCGTGGCACAGTCGGAGCCAGTAGATATTCAGGAGTCCGCATCGTGATCGATCCGGACGGTTACCGACCTAACGTCGGCATCGTGTTGATGCGCCCGGATGGACGGGTGTTCTGGGCGCGACGGGTGCGCCGGGACGGCTGGCAGTTCCCCCAGGGCGGGATGAACACCGACGAGACGCCGGTCGAGGCGATGTATCGAGAATTGCGCGAAGAAACCGGCCTGTTGCCCGAACATGTCGAGGTTCTAGGCGCCACCCCCGGCTGGCTGCGCTATCGCCTGCCGCACCGCGCCGTGCGCCGCAATGAACGCCAGGTTTGCATTGGCCAGAAGCAGGTCTGGTTCCTGTTGCGGCTGGTTGGCGACGAAACCCATCTGCGCCTGGACGCCACCGATACCCCGGAATTCGATCACTGGCGGTGGGTGGATTTCTGGTACCCCATCGAGCACGTGGTGATGTTCAAGCGCACGGTCTATGTCCGCGCGCTGGGCCATCTGGCGCCGTTCGCCCGGCATGTGGCCGGGCCACAGGCGGTCCCGCAGATGCTGCACGACCCCTGGACATCCGAGGGTGCCCGGCGCGCTCGCCCGCGAAACCGCTCGGCACGTAAATACGGTCAAAGCAGCGAAACCGGAAACAATTGACAATCATTCTCATTCCGGGTGGAATGGCGCCTAGGCCGCTGGGGCCTGTAGGAACCGAGCCACCGTGTACGTCTGCATCTGCAACGGCGTGACTGAAAGCCAGATCCGCGAAGCTGCCGCCAATGGCGTCCGCAACGTGGCCGAACTGACCATGCGCACTGGGTGCGGTGCCAGTTGTGGCAGTTGTTTGGATACGGCGGTGGAGGTGCTGCAGAGCGTTCATGGGGATGAAGAGCGGCAGTCTTTGTTGCCAATCTTGGGGTTGTCGCACGCTGCTTGAGGGTTGGGTGATTTCCTTCTCCCTCCGGGAGAAGGTGGCGCGCAGCGACGGATGAGGGCGTGAGTTGTCCGCTTGTAGTAAAGGCTGTTGGGGAGTCATTGCCATTCCCTCATCCGCCCTCTGGGCACCTTCTCCCGGGGGGAGAAGGGAAGCGCCTCCGCTTTTCGGCTCGGTCGGCCCCCCAGATGAACACGATTCGCGTTACGTCATGGGGCGGGGAAAATCGCTAGGCTTCCGTCATCCCACGTACGACGGAGCACGGCCATGAAGGGCGACGCCAAGGTCATCGAGTTTCTCAATAGGGCGCTCTATAACGAGCTGACCGCTATCAATCAGTACTTCCTGCACGCCAAGATGCTGAAGAACTGGGGCCTGAAGGAATTGGCCGAACACGAATACAAAGAGTCCATCGACGAGATGAAGCATGCGGACAAGTTGTCCGAACGCATCTTGTTTCTCGATGGGTTGCCGAACTTCCAGGCGCTGGGCAAGTTGCGTATCGGCGAAAACCCGCGCGAGGTTTTGGAGTGCGATCTGGCGCTGGAATACGAAGCGCTGCCGGTGTTGCGCGAGGCGATCAAGCATGCGGAATCGGCTTCGGACTACGTCAGCCGTCAGTTGTTCTCCGACATCCTGGATTCGGAAGAAGAACATATCGACTGGCTGGAAACCCAGCTGTCGGTGATCGACCGTATCGGCGAACAGAATTACCTGCTGACGAAACTCGAAGACGAGTGAGTCTGCCCCTGGGCTGCCAATGGGCGGCCCAGCTGTTGCGAGGCATAGCCTTGCAGCGCCAGGCGCGCACGCGCGTATTCGGCAATGACCAACGCCACGGCAACGGCCGGGCGCTCCAGCTTCATTGCACGCGCGCCCAACTCCACGCGTTTGGCCGCGGCCGACAAAGCCATTGCACCGACATTGGCGCTGGATGATTTCAGCGTGTGCGCAGCGTCGCGCATGGCGTCCAGGTCCGGAATTGCAGCGCCTTTTTCCAATGCGGAGATAAGGCGCGGCGCGTCTTCCAGGAACAAGCCGATGATGCGCGCGGTTTCGTCGCCGGCGATCTCGCGCAGCTCTTCCAGCAGGCTCTGGTCCAATACCGGGAAACTCTGCGATGGCGGGCGTGCAGTGGCGACGGCGGGAACGGCAGCGGCCGGTTCGGCGACGGGAGCGGCACTGCGCAGGGCGAACTTCATCAGGTTCGGAATCCAACGATGCAGGCAGCTTTCCAGTTGCTCGCGCGACACTGGTTTGGCCAAATAATCGTCCATGCCCGCATCCAGGCAGCGCTGACGATCGCCCGCCATGGCATTGGCGGTCATCGCCACGATGGGCAGGCGGTGGCGGGATTCCAGTTCGGCTTCTCGCTCGCGCCAGCGCCGGGTCGCGGCGTAACCGTCCAGCACCGGCATCTGGCAATCCATGAAGACCAAGTCGAACGGCTCGGCGATCATGCGTTTCAAGGCCACCTCGCCATCGGGCGCGGTTTCGCAGTCGAAGCCGAGCGCCGCCAACAACTTCTGCGCTACCAGCAGATTCACCGGATTGTCTTCGACCAACAGCAGCCGCGCACTGGCAGGCGTTCTGGATGCGGCTTCCGCATCGGCGATCGCTTTTTGCAGCGACTCCGACGCGGGCATCGTGATGGGTTCGGCGTCCAGATCGGCCGCGGGGAAGATATCGTCGATCGTCGGCGCATCGGATGTCGCTGGCGGCATGTCAGGCTGCGCACCCAACAACGAAGCGCGCAAATCCGCATCCGGCGCCTGCCGCGGCAACAGCGTGCTGCCGGAATGAAGTTCCTCCGGCACCACATCATCGCCGTATAGCCAGACCAGGCGCAGGGCGTCGGGGTCGGAACGGCGCGCCAGCGCGCGATGCAACGCGCGTGCGGTGCTGCGTATGCCGCTGGCGTCAGCCAACACCGCTACATAGTCGTAGCGGCCGTGCTCGTTGGCCAAGCGCAAACGGTCCAGCGCTTCCTGCGTGGTCTCCACCGCGGTGGCATGCATGCCCCAGTTGGTTACCAGCATCGAAAGGCGCTGGCGCAAGCGCGTATCCGGCGACACGATCAATACACGGCCGTTATCCAGTGTGCCGTCGTTGCGCGGGCGCAGATCGCCGATGACTTTCATCAGCGGTATTTCGAACCAGAACGACGAACCGCGGCCAACTTCCGACACCACGTCGATGCGTCCGCCCATCAGATCGACGATGCGTTTGCAGATGGCCAGGCCCAGGCCAGTGCCGCCGTAGAGACGGGTGGTGGAAGCATCGGCCTGGGTGAAGGAATGGAACAAGCGGCTGCGCGTCTCATCGTCGATACCGATGCCGGTATCGCGCACTTCGAAACGCAGCAGATGTTGCGCGGCGGTTTCGCCCAACCGGCGTATCACCACGGTGATCGAACCGCGCTCGGTGAACTTGATGGCGTTGCCGACCAGATTGGTGAGCACCTGGCGCAAGCGCACCGGATCGCCACGCACGGGCAGCCGGACGGAGGGGTCCAGCTGCAGCGTCAAGCGCAGGCCTTTGTTTTCCGCCGGCCGGTGCATCAGCTGCAGCACGCCGTCCAGTAACTCCCGCAGGTTGAAGCCGGTGATCTCAAGTTCCAACTTGTTGGCTTCCAGCTTGGAGTAATCGAGGATGTCGTCGACGATGCGCAGCAGTTGCTGCGATGACGCACTGGCGGTATTCAGCATCTCGCGCTGATCGGGTGCCAGCGACGCGCGCGACAGCATGTCCAGCATCGGCACGATGCCGTTCAATGGAGTACGGATTTCGTGGCTCATAGTGGCCAGAAATTCGCCCTTGGCCATCGCCGCGGCTTCGGCCGACTGCTTGGCCTTCATCAGCTCCTGTTCCAACCGGCCATGGCGCTGCAGTTCCCGGCGCAGGTTGTCGCGTTCGGATTCGGCAATGGCGGCGCGGGCTTCCACGCCCATCTGCCTGCGGCTCAAGCCGCGCGCGCCGAGTGCCGCGATGACAGCCAGCACCACCGTCAGGGCGCCGCCGGCCAGTCCCAGCAATCCCCAAGGTCCGCCGACGCCGAGATGGCGCAACAACAGGAATGCCGCCGTGGCGGCAGCCGCCACCAGCGCCAGCCAAGGGGCGACCAAGCTGCGCCCGCGGGCAGGCATGACTACAGCACCGCGTTCTGGAAATCGAAGCCGAGTTCGGTGCCGACGGCCTGCACCAGATTGCCCTGGATGAAGTCGACACCGCCCATCCACATGGCGGCGGCCGCCTGCGGTTCTTCGATCTGCTGGCCGATCACCTGCAAACCTTGGCGGTGGGCCTGATCGATCACGCTGCGTAACTGATCGCGCAGCACTGGATCGGTATGAGCTTCGGCGAAGCGGCTGGAAACGCGCAGGAAGCCCAATGGCAACTGGGTCAGCAGGGCGTCGGCTTCCTGGCCGGGTTCGAACTGGCTAAGACAGAACTGCACGCCCGCCGGCATCAATTGCTGGCAGAACTGTCGCAGGGTGACGGTGTGCACCAATGCATCGGCCAGGCGCAGGTCGATCACCAGTGACGTGCCCTCGATGCCGCGCGCGGTCAACGTATCCAACAGCCACTGCGCATGAGTTTCGCGGGCCAGCGAGCGCGGCGACTGCGACACGAACAGACGCAGCGACGGACCCGTCGCCTGGCGCTCCGCCAGGACAAAAAGCGCGTGTTCCAGCACCCAGTGATCGATCTGCGCGATACCGCCTGCCGATTCGGCGGCCGGAATCACTTGCGACGCCGGCAACAATGACCCGTCCGGCTGGCGCAGCCGCAACAGCACCTGGTATTGCGCCTGGCCGCTGCCGGTTACGGCCACGATGGGCTGGTAAGCCAGCTCGAACTGACCATCGTCCAGCGAAAGGCGCGGGCTGCTTTCATCCACCTGCGCCGGCTCGTAGGCGGCCATGTTGGATGACTTCAGGCGCGCTTGCAGCACGGCGCGTTCGGTGGCTTCCAAAGCACTGCCGGCATCGGCGAAGCCCCGCGCCAGCGCGGTGTAGCCGATCGAACCATGCAGATTGAGCGTTTCATCTTCGCGCACCTGGAAAGCATGCGAGGTCAGCCCGTCGAGCAGCCGTTGCGCATGCTGATCCAGCTGGGTTTCATCCAATCCATTGGCGAACACCAGAAAACTGTTGTCGTTGAGCCGCGCCACGGGATAGGGATCGGCTACCGCCGCCATTCGCCTGCCGGCCTGGTTCATCAGGTTCTCGAAACAGGCGTAGCCATACCGTTCGCGCAGGCTGAGCGCGCTGCCGATTTCCAGGAAGAACAAACCACCCCGCGAGTGTTGCTGCAACGCTTCTGAAAGCCGCTGCATGACCGACGTGCGCGTGGGCAGTCCTGTTTCCACGTTGATCGGGTGGCGAGGCGCAGTGGGCAGGCTGCGCTGGCGCGCGCGCTGGATGCGGTTGGAAACCGCGGCAATCAGATGGCGCGGACGAATAGGTTTGTTGAGGAAATCGTCGGCACCGCTTTCCAGTACTTCGAACTGCCGTTCCGGGTCCGGATCGCCAGTCAGGAAGACGATAGGCAAGTGCAGGTATTCGGGCTGCTGGCGGATGAGCATGGTCAGGCTTTTGCCATCCTGGCCCGGCATGTGCAGATCCATCAGCACCAGGTCCGGTTTGAAGCGGCGCAACGTATCCAGCACGCCATCGGAACGCATCTGCACTTCGGCCTGCATGCCGGCGCCGTGCAGCACGCTTTGGGCAAACAATGCCTGGCCGCGATCGTCTTCGACGATCAAGATGCGGTACGGCGTTTCCTTATCATTCTTAGGCTCCCCGTCGGCGTCTTCGACGGGAGCAGCGGCGGCGGGAGGCTTGCTGGCGGCCGAGCGCCGGGAGGGAGGCAGGGAAGCCATCAGGGACGGCGCTTGCTGATTCGCGGCAAGGGGCTCGACCGCCGGTGGCGGGGTCGCTGACTCATTGGCGGACAACTCGACGACAGTGACTTCATTCGCTGAGTCCTGCATATCCGGTTGGCTGGCGACGGTTTGGTCGGCCGCTGACGAATAGGTCTCAGGCTCATCGGCCTCCGCCGCCGGCGCATCGCTCGCCCAGCGCCGCCAATAGCGTGGCGGCGGTGATTCCGCTCGCAATCGCGAACGTGAAGGTTCACCCGGCGAGCGGGACGTCGTATCAATGGCAGACATCAGGCTTCCCCAAGCTGAGCCCCATTATGCGGTGAAGTTCACGTGCATGGGCGGGCGTACAGGCGTTATATGACGGATCGGTTTCATGGCAAGGGAGCGCTTTCTTCCGGCGGCCTCAGCAGGCGACCAAGCCCGCGCGACAGCTTGCGCCAGACCCACCACACCAGCAGCGCTACCAGCAGCGACACTCCCACTACTATCGATAACGCAAACCAGGGGTAGGTAAAGGCCAACGACAGGCCGCCGACCACCGCGACGTCCTCGGTGACCGACGCCGCCCAGTTGCTGACCGGCTCCGGCGAGGTGTTCAACAAGGCGCGCGAACCGCTTTTGAGCAAGTGGCTGGTCAGTGCCACGCCAGCGCCCGCCGCCAGCACGCCACCGCTCAGATCGCCGTCCGGCGACAGGGTGGCCGCGGCCAGAAAAGCGCCCGCTGGCACGCGGGCCAGGGTCTGCAGCAGGTCCCAGCCCGAATCCACGCCGGGGATCTTGTCCGCGAAGAACTCGGTGACCGCCAACGCGCCAGAAGTACCCAGCACCCACCAGGATTGTGTGACTTGCAGTGCCGGCGGCAGATCCAGCCAGCCCAAAGCGCCGGCCAAACCAATGCCGAAAACAGTCAGATAGACCCGGATGCCGGCCATCCATGCCAACAGTATCCCAATTACGAAAAGATGTGCTTCGGACATCTCTACGATTCCCTATAGACTCAACGGTTCTGTTGGACCCACGAGTATAGGCCCCCTTTTCGGCTGCTGCCCACGCACGCCGGGACGGTTTCGAATGACCGCGCATCCTCCTTCCCGCTACCGGATCGTCCCGCGCCAGCCCTCACGGCGGCGGTTCGCACTGACCTTGGTCATCCTGGCCTGGGTGGTGTCGGTGGCTGCCGCCTGGATAGCGGCCACCTATACCGCCGCACCCAGCCTTACTTACACCATCGGGCGTCTCCAGCAGGTGGAGAAGCAGCTGGGCGAACAGAAGAAGCAGTTGCAGGGGCTCAGCCAGCGCGAGGCCACCCTGGCGGTATCCGACCGCATCAGCCGCGCCGCCAATGCCGAGGTCCAAGCCACTCTGGCCGAACGCGACGAGGAGATCGCCGGCCTGCGTGCGGATGTTGCCTTCTATGAGCGGCTGGTGGGTTCCACCAGTCAGCGCAAGGGGCTGAATGTGCACCTGGCCGAGTTCGCGGTGGAGCCGGGCGGTACCTGGCAGTACCAGATCATGTTGACCCAGACCCTCAACCGCGGCGCCATCAGCCAGGGGCAGATGCGCTTTTTGGTGGAGGGCGTTCGCGACGGCCAGCTGGCGACGGTGGAGTGGGACGAGCTGCACCAGAAGCCGAGCGCCGCAGGGCAGGAATATTCGTTCCGCTATTTCCAGCAGTTGAACGGCAACGTCATGCTGCCGCGCGATTTCACCCCGCAGCGCGTCAAGGTGACGCTGCGCGGCGAGGACGTGGCGGTGGAACAGGCATTCGATTGGAAACTCGCTACCTCAGCCGGAGGCAAATAAACATGTTCAAGAACAAACCCACGCGCGCGGACGTTGGCGCCATCGACACCCTCATCGGCCCGCAGGTAACGCTACGGGGGGATTTGATCTTCAGCGGCGGCCTGTACGTGGAAGGCCATATCCAGGGCAAGGTGCTGGCCGAAGACGGTGCGCGTGCTGTGATCACGCTGGCCGAACAAGGCAGCATCGAAGGCGAAGTGCGTGCGCCGGTGGTGGTGATCAACGGCCGTCTGGTCGGCGATGTCTACGCGGAAGAGCGCATCGAACTGGCGGCCAAGGCACGCGTGCAGGGCAACCTGTACTACAAGGTCGTGGAAATGAGTGCCGGCGCCCAATTGACCGGTCGCCTGATTCACGCCGACGCCATGCAGGCGGCCTCCGCCGCCGGAACCCGGGCCGAAGCTGAAGAGCGGGTGATGGCCGACGCCTGATGGCAGGGCCATCCCAATAGCGTTAACAGGCCCTAGCCGGACGTTCTGTTCAGAGCGCCCTTAGTAAGCCGGGGCTATGCTGCCCGGCTATGGATCAGACCCCTCCTGCGCAAAAGCCCGGCCCGCTGCCGCTTGGGCGCTACGCCGTGGTCGCCCTGGTCATGCTTGCCCTGCTGTTCGGTGGCTGGGGGCTATGGCAGGTTCTCGTTCCCCTGCAGGGGAGCACGCCTTCCGCGGCGCAGGCGCGCGACCAGCAGCGCCGCATCGATGAGCTGGAGCAGCGCGCCGCCACCCTGGCCCGTTCGGATCAGATCAGCCGCGACGCCAACCGCGACCTGCAAGGCACGCTGGCCGAACGCGATGAGGAAATCGCCGGTTTGCGTGCGGACGTGGCCTTCTACGAACGCTTCGTGGGCGCGACCGCGCAGCGTCGCGGCTTGGCGGTGCATGAGCTGAAAATAGAGCCGCAAACCGATCAGGCGTGGCATTTCACCGTCACCCTTACCCAGAATCTGAACCGCGGTGCGGTCAACGCCGGGCGCCTGCTGGTGTCGGTGGAAGGCACCCGCCATGGCAAGTTGCAGCGCTTGGGTTGGTCCGATCTGCGGCAACAGGCCAGCGAACCGGGCCTGCCGTATTCCTTCAAGTACTTCCAGCAGGTGGAAGGCGATCTGGTGTTGCCGCCGGATTTCCAGCCGGTGCGGGTGTCCGTGCGGCTGACGCCGCAGAGCGGGTCCACCGTGGAACAGTCCTTCACCTGGGCCGCCGCCACCGGAAAGGTCGGTGCCGTGGGTGCTGCCGGCTTGAACTAGTGGTGGCCAGCCCCCATGCTTCGGCCATGAGCACCGTCGTTTCTCTCCCCAGCGCATCCCCCGCGCCTGATTACCAGTCGATCGATCGCCCGCTGAATTTCAGCGCCGCGGCGGCAGCCAAGGTGCGCGAACTGATCCAGGAAGAGGGCAACGAAGCGCTCGCCCTGCGGGTCTACATCCAGGGCGGTGGTTGTTCCGGATTCCAATACGGTTTCGAGTTCGACGAGAACCGCGCCGACGACGATCTTGCTGTGAACACCGACGGGGTGACCCTGTTGGTGGATCCGCTGAGCCTTCAGTACCTGATGGGCGCGGAAGTCGACTACGCGGAAAGCCTGCAAGGTGCGCAGTTTGTCATCCGCAACCCCAACGCCAAGACCACCTGCGGCTGCGGCAGCAGTTTCAGCATGTAGGGCCTGTTAGCACTTATGGAGTAAGTCGCGTTGTTTCCCTATGGCCGCCAGGTGGTGTTGCGCAGCGCAGTGCCTTGCTGGTGGCAAGGTCAAGCTGCGCGGGGCCGCATGGTGGCCATAGGGAAGCAACCCGAGGGGCCGGGCCTGCGGGCGCGCGTGGCGGCGTCATCACTCGGTTGCGTATCGACATACGCGCCCTTGTTCTTCCTTGCCCCGCACGTCCGCAGACCCGGCGCGGCATGCTCCATAAGTGTTAACAGGCCCTGACGTGCTCGGTAATTCCCTGCCTGCGCCCGCGCTTTCCGGTTTTGCCTTCGCGGGCAACACGCTGGACCGCGCCGATGGTTTGCGTGACGATACCGATGCATTGGCTGGTCTTTGGCCACAAGCACGCATTCTGTTGATCGACGCCGAAGGCAACGCCTACGCCGATGACGTGGGCCAGTTGCTGGCACCCACCGGTGCCGAGCTTGGCGGCGGACCGGGCACAGCGATTTTTCTGGGCCTGAAAAATGGAACCGCATGGTTCGCCATCAGCGCCGCCCACGTGGCTTTCATTGCACCGGAACGAATCGATCTGCGTCGCGCTGCCGCGGTGTGGCCGGACTTCGAAGCCGGCGTATTCGCCATGGCGCGTGCGTTGCTGCATTGGCATTCGCGCACGCGCTATTGCAGTGTCTGCGGCGGTGACATCGGATTTTTTCGGGCAGGTTATCTGGGCCGCTGTGCGCGGTGTGGTGTCGAACACTATCCACGCACCGATCCGGCGGTGATCGTTGCGGTGAGCGACGGAGAGCGTTTGTTGCTGGGCCGGCAGGCTTCCTGGCCGGCGCGTCGCTACTCGGTGCTCGCGGGATTTGTTGAGCCGGGCGAAACGTTGGAGCAGACCGTTGCCCGCGAAGTATTCGAGGAAGCGCACGTCCGTGTGCGCCACAGCCGTTATCTGGCGGCGCAGCCGTGGCCTTTTCCCGGCTCACTGATGCTGGGTTTCACTGCCGAAGCAGAACCCGACGTGCCGCAAGTCGATGGCGAACTTGAAGACGCGCGCTGGTTCACCGTGGAAGAAATCGGCGCGGCGCGTCAGCGCCAGGGGCACGACGATGGCGACGGTCTGCTGTTGTCGCCATCGATTTCCATTGCGCGTTCGCTGATCGAACACTGGTATGCCGGGATGACGGGCCGCTCCAGCACATGATCGCCCACGGCCCGGCAACGCGGCGACCCGCCATTAACGGCCAATCAAGCTAAAATCCTGCGACGGAGGGAAGCCGCATGTCCATCACTTTGGTTGCCGTGGTCGTCGCATTGGTGTTGGGCCACGTGGCGCCGGCGTTGGCTACATCCGCACGGCAGTTTCACTGGTACGGGCACTGGGTGCGCTGGCTGAGTGAACATTTTTCGGAAGGCAGCCTCTGGCGCGGCCGCTACGGTATCGCCATCGCCTTGCTGCCGCCGTTGATCGTGGTGGGCTTGTTGCAGTGGGCGTTGGACGAGCCTGTTTACGGTTTGATCGGACTGCTGTTCGGCATCGTCGTACTTGTCTACGCTTGGGGCCCACGCGATCTGGATGTGGATGTCGAAGCGATTATCGACGCTCACGATCCGGCCGGGCGGCGCGAAGCGATTGCACGGTTGTGGCCACAGGACGAGCCCATGGTGGCCACCACCGATGGTCCGGCATTGGTCGAAGCAGTATTCCGCAGTGCGTTGCGCCGCTGGTTCGGCGTGTTTTTCTGGTTTCTGTTGCTCGGCCCTGTCGGTGGCTTGCTTTATCGCTTGGTGGCGCTGGCGAGCGAGGGCGAATTCGCCCGTCACTTGCCGCCTGCAACGTTGGCGGGTGTTCGAAGCTTTTTGGGTCTGCTGGATTGGCCGGTGGCGCAATTGATGACACTCGCCATGGCGCTGGTGGGCAATTTCGACACCGTCTTCAACGCATGGCGCGCGGCGGGCGGCAATCAATGGCAGTGGGAATCCGATTTCCTGGGCCAGGCGGCGCGGGCCAGCGTGAGAAGCGAACTGGCGGAAGAAGCCGAGGAGTATGCCGAGGAAGGCATGGTGCAGACCATGCGCGAACTCCCCGAATTGCGCGACGCGATGAGCCTGGTGTGGCGCATCCTGCTGCTATGGCTGGCGGTGCTCGCGTTGTTCGTGATCGCCGGTTGGGTGAGCTGAGCGCTCCACGCAACCATCCGTTATCACAATCCGTAGGAGCGCCGTCCCGGCGCGAGCTTTTCCCAATGACGTCGCCCGGATGCAGCGAAGTGGATCCGGGATCACTCCGAATCCAGTGATGTAGCCCGAATGCAGCGAAGCGGCTTTTAACAGCCGAAGGCTGGTCAACCCGGGGATCGCTCGCACCGACGTTTCCGGCAGGACGTACCTGCCGGAAACAGAGCCAACACTTACTGCTGCATCGCAGCCATGCCGCCCATCGCGAAGATGAAGATCAGGTAGATCACGACCAGCGACACGCCGGCGATCGCCGACCACATCGCCCACTTCTTGGCCTTGTCGGAAGAATCCTGTGCGCCCTGCACATCACCGGCGGCCAGCTTGCCGTTGACCTGGGCAGCGAAGACGATCGATACGATGCCCAACGGCAAGCAGCAGAACAGGGTGGACAGAATGGCCCAGACCAGATGGTTGGGGACGTAGGTTTGACTTGTATTCACGTGATACAGCTCCTGGCGGTTGGTCGGTGCACTTCAGAAAAACCTGATTGGATCAGGCGGTAAAACTAAGGCGCGGCACCATCAGCCGGGGGCCAATAGCGAGAAAGGAAACCAAGGCAGATTGCGCGCGATCCAATAAGCGGGCAGCACCACCAGCCAGAACTTGGGTTCGGTGATCACGGCCATCAATGGACGCAGCACACGCGCATTCCAGCCATAGGAGTGCGCCACCAGCAACGGCATGACCGGCAGCATCAGTACGGCCAACGGATTCATCGAGAACGCGGCCACAAAGTTGCCGTGTACCAGCGCGTGCAGGGCCCGCGTCAATCCACAACCGATGCAGTAAAAACCGGTGAAAGCACGGAACATGCAAGCCGGGAATGGGCTGTTGGCGGCGTTGGGATCGAAATTCCGCAACAGCCAGATACCGGCGAGGGCCGCTATCGCGGCCCCCGCAAGTCCCATCATCTGTATCGGTCGCAATGTAGCCGCCACGATGGATTACTGGTACTGCTGGATCATCTGCAGATACGTTTCCGCACCGCCGGTCGCGAACATGATGATATTGATCAGCAGGCCGATGATGGCCAATGCGGTAGCAACCCAGCACCAGGTCTTGGCGTTGGCAGAAGCACGGCGCGCACCGTCGATGTCGCCCTGGTTCAACTTACTGTTGACCTGCGACGAGAACACGATCGCCACGATACCGATCAGGCCCAGCGGGCAGCACAGGCAAGTGGCCAGTACGGTGGAAATGATCGACCAGGCGAGATAGTTGGGAATGTTGCCGTGGGCCTGCGGCATGGGAGGGGTGGCGCTCATCGGATGCTCCTTGTCGTTGTTGTGGGTAACGGCCGTGACAATTGCGGCCTAAGTCTAGCTGCTCAGTCCGCCCAGCATGGCCAGGCCACCGAAAAACACAAACCAGAGAGCCAGCAATATCGGTAGCGAGATGGCCGACCAGATCGCCCATTGCCCGGCTTTGCGGGATGCGTCGCGCGCGCCGTCGATATCGCCCGCCGCGCGTTTGCCATCCACCTGAGAGGCATAGACGATTGAAACAATGCCAAACGGAAGGCAACAGAACAGCGTGGCAAGAATGGCCCAGACCAGATTGTTGGGCACATATTCGCTGGAGCCTTGCGGCAGCGGCGGCATTGAATTCATTCCGGACTTCCCCAAGCGGACGTGAGGCGGAGCCGCCACAAGCGAGCTGTGGCTTTCTGACGAATCCCCCGGCGCTAGCGTAACCGAGCCGCCGAGCTTACGGAAGCCAGAACCTGCACGTAGAGCGGAGCTGCGCCCCGCGATAGTGCCGAGTTAGCGGCAACAATGCCGTCGCAACGGCAGGCGATAGCGAATAGCCTTCCCAAGGTGCTTTTCTACAGGTTCTCAGGCGTCGCTGCCGCGCAGTTCGCGTACCCGCACTTCCAGCATTTCCGCATCCGCCTGGGCACCATCCACGGGCGATCCGGCCACTACTTCCACATGCGCACGGAAGCGGCGGGGGACGCGCATGCGCCCCATGCGGGTATCCCGGCGGCTCCACATGCTGCTCCACATCCCTCTGAGCGCCATCGGCACGACGGGTACCGGGCGCTTCTCAAGGATGCGTTCCACACCGGACTTGAACGCCGCTATCTCGCCATCCTTGGTCAATGCGCCTTCCGGAAAGATGCCGACGATGCCGCCGTCGGCCAGCGCGGCATCGATTTCATCGAACGCGCGCTGCATCAGTTCCGGGTTTTCCCTCGCCCCGGCAATGGGAATCGCCTTGGCGGTGCGGAATATCCAGCTCATCACCGGAATGTTGAATATCTTGTAGTACATGACGAACCGCACCGGCCGCGGCACGCTGGCCGACAGGATCAGCGCATCCATGTAGCTGACGTGATTGCAAACCAGCAGCGCGGGACCTTCGTCGGGGACGTGTTGCTCAATGCCGCGGATGCGCAGCCGGTACAGTCCGCGCACCAGCACCCAGCTGAGGAAGCGCATGAGGAATTCAGGCACGATGGTGAAGATGTAGATCGCCACCACGGCGTTGGCAATCGCCAGGGCCAGGAACACCTGCGGAATGGACCAGTCCAGCACGCGCTGTACGAACAGGCCAATGCCCGCCGCCGCGACGATGAACAGCGCGTTCTGGATGTTCATGCCGGCAATGACGCGCGACATTTCCTCGCGTGGAGTGCGGCTTTGGATCAACGCGAACAACGGCACCACGAAGAAGCCGGCGAACAACCCGATGCCCAGCAAGTCGATGATGATGCGCGTGCTGCCCGGTGCGGACAGGAAGCTACTCACGGTCAGTCCGTGCAATGGCGGCAAACCGCTTCGGGCGAAATACAGATCCAGCAGGAAAGCGCTCATGCCGAAAGCGCCGAATGGAACCAGGCCAATTTCCACCGTGCGTGCGGAAAACTTTTCGCACAGCAGCGAACCCACGCCGGTGCCGATGGAGAACAGTGCAAGACCGAAGATGTAGATGGTCGTGTCCTGCGGCAACGCACCCAGATGCAGCTCGGCGTAAGCGGGCAGCTGCGAGGTCAGCATGGTGCCGAAGAACCAGAACCACGAAACGCCCAGCACCGCGTTTCGAACCGCCAGCTGCTTGCGGGTGAGCCGCCAGATGGCGAGGGATTCCGGAATCGGATTCCAGTTGATCTTCAGGTCCGGCGCACCGGCGTCCACGCGTGGAATCAGCCGCGACAACAGATTGCCGGTGATGGCCAGAACGATGATCGCGGTGGCCGCTACGACCGGCCCATGGGTGCCGGCCAGGGTGAAAATCAGCCCGCCGATGATCATTCCGACCAGGATCGAGATTGAAGTGCCCATCTCGACCAGGCCATTGCCGCCGGTCAGCTCTTCAGGCTTCAACACGGAAGGCAGGATCGAGTACTTCACCGGACCGAACAAAGTCGATTGCACGCCGGTGCAGAACAAGGCCACCAGCAGCACCGTCATGTTCTGCAGCAGGAAGCCGGCCGCCGCCAGCGACATGATGGCGATTTCCATCGCCGTGGTGATGCGGATCAGCCGCGATTTTTCGAGCTTCTCGGCGAACTGCCCGGCAATGGACGAGAACAGGAAGTAGGGCAGGATAAAAATGGCTGGCGCCAACATGGCGTACAGCGCTTTGTCCTGCGCGCTGACGGCCATGTAGCCCAGCAGGCCGATGATGGCCTGCCGGTAGACGTTGTCGTTGAAGGCGCCCAGCGCCTGGACAATGAAGTACGGCAAAAACCGCCGCTGCTTGAGCAAGGCAAACTGGCTATGGCTCGACATGCGCCCTCCGTGAATAGGCGGAGCCTAGCAGAGGTTCGTTGACATTGGTTTGTGTCCGCCAACAAGCATCACGTAGGAGCGGCGTCCCGCCGGTAGTAGCGCCGTCCCGCCGCGAGCTTTTTCTGTCAGATCAACACGCACCTGTAGGAGCGGCGTCCCGCCGCGAGCTTTTTCTGTCAGATCACGCACAATCGAAAACCCCATCGTTCGCCATCCGGACGCGCTGCGGCGCGCTTTTGATCGTGCACGCGGATTGGCTACTGAGGCGCGGGGCGGGGGGCCCCCCCCCGCGCG